>CAJQNZ010000076.1 GCA_905479835.1 uncultured Flavobacteriaceae bacterium | reverse complement strand
GTTGCAGGAGGTATTAAAGTTGCCTTATTAACAACAGTATTCGGTTTAATTGTAGCGATTATCTTACAGATTTTTTATAATTATATTATTGCAAAAGTAGATAGCATTGTGAATAATATGGAAGATGCATCTATTTCATTAGTAGATTTATTAGTTAAGCATAAAAAATAATATATATTATGAATTTATATAAAATAGCAAAAATTGGTGTTGCTGTACTTAGTCTGATAGGTGTACTCCTATTGGTTAGAGTCATGACAGCTGGAGAAGATCCTGCTGCTATTGACAGTGCTGCATCTCCATTTATCACATTTTCTGTGGTATTAATGATACTAGCTGCGGCACTCGTAGTGATATTTACAATTGGAAATTTAATCAAGCATCCAGCACAATTAAAAAGCGCATTATTAACGCTTGTAGTTTTAGGAGGTTTATTTGCATTAGCATATGTTTTTGCAAATGGTGACGCTGTAACTGACAAGTTTGGTAATATAGTACAAGATGGTGAAGCTGGACCTGTTTCAAAAAGAGTAGGAGCCTTGCTTAACTACAGTTATATACTAGGTTTAATTGCTGTAGGAGCAGTGATATTGGGTTCTGTGAAAGGACTATTTTCTAAAGTTAAAAACAACTAAGTAATTATGGCAAGAAGAGACACGCCCGAAATAAATGCTGGATCTATGGCAGATATCGCGTTCTTACTATTGATATTTTTCTTAGTAACAACGACTATGGATATTGATGCCGGAATTTCACGTAGATTACCAGAAAAACAACCGCCAAATGCACCGCCTCCACCTATTATTAAGGAGAAAAATGTATTTGAAGTGTTTGTAAATAAAAATGATGACCTCTTAATTGAAAATGAATACCATAAAATTGCTGATATTAAGCAAATGGCAATGGACTTTATTGACAATGGTGGTGGAATAGGTAATCCTATGCCAAATGAGGTTGCAGGAAAAGACTGTACTTGGTGTAAAGGAACTAAAGATCCTGCTTCATCAGATCATCCTAATAAGGCTGTAATTTTATTGAAGAGTGATAGAAGTACACAATATGGTACTTTTATACAAGTTCAAAATGAATTAGGAAGAGCTTACACTACTTTAAGAAATCGATTGGCTAAAGATATGTATGGAGAAACCTATACTGATATGGTAAATAAATTGAGTAAAGACAAGGGTAATGAATCTTTAAAAGCAAAAATTACCACTATTAAGTCTATGTACCCTGAAATTATTTCTGAGCAAGAAGCTAATTAATTAAAATTTAAGAAATGTCTAAATTTAGTAAAAAGAAAAAAGGAATGCCAGCAATTAATACGGCTTCTTTACCAGATATTGTATTTATGTTATTGTTCTTTTTCATGGTTGCTACTACGATGAGAGAAACTTCCGTAATGGTTACAAATAAGATTCCTACTGCAACTGAAGTTAAAAAGTTGGAAGATAAACGTCTTGTAAGTACTATTTATGTAGGTGAGTCTTTGGACAAAGGAAAAGATGGGGACGGTGATAAAATCCAACTGAATGATAAGATTGCTAGTATAAGTGATGTGAGAAATTTTATTTTTGCTAAACGTGCTGATATATCAGATGATGAAGTTGATTATATGACTACCTTAATTAAGGCAGACGAAAAGTCTAGCGTAGGTACTATCAATGATATTAAAAAGGAATTAAGAGAAATTAATGCCTTGAAGGTTACTTATTCTACGAATATTGGAGTAGAAAAAGAATAATTAAATTTTTTTATAAATTTGAAAAACGGCAACCAATTTTGGTTGCCGTTTTTCTTTATATTTGTTGTATGCCAAGAAAATATTTACTATCAATTTTAATATTTATAAGTTTCCATACATTTTCTCAAGTAGATAGTACTTATGTTGATAATAACTATCTTGAAGATCAATTGTATATAGGGTTAACCTATAATATATTGAATAACAAACCAACAGGATTTAATCAAAATGGTCTATCTGGAGGGTTCTCTTTAGGTTTTATTAAAGATATACCTATTCATATAAAAAGGGATAGAGCAATAGGAATAGGTTTAGGATATGCCTACAATGCTTATGTACAAAACTTAAAAATAAATGACAACTCTTTTTTTGAAATTATTGATGATGAGAGTTTTGATAGCAATAGATTTTCAATTCATACAGTTGAAGTTCCAATTGAATTAAGGTGGAGAACCTCAACACCTTCAGAATATAGTTTTTGGAGAATTTATACAGGTATTAAATTAGGTTATATATTTGCAAGTAATGCTAGGTTTTCAGATTCTTCAGGAATAATCAAGACTAAAGCAATTGATGCATTGAACAATTTTCAATACGGTTTGACATTTTCTGCAGGTTATGGAACCTTGAATTTAAATCTTTATTATGGACTAAATTCAGTATTTAAAGATGCTGAAGTAAATAATGAGTCTATTGATCTAAAACAACTAAATATCGGACTGATATTTTATATTATGTAGAGTGTAAAAACAAGTATTTCTGATAGTACTCCAACTAGAAAACCTAAGTAAATTTCTTTTAAAGTATGTGCTTTAACTATTAATCTAGCATAAGCAACACCTCCTGAGATAATAAATAAGAATGATATAAGAATCAATAAATTAAGTTGATATTTATAACTGACACACATAAAAAAACCAATTAAGCCCCCAATTCCAAGCATATGCAAACTGATTTTAAACTTTTTATAAATCAATAAGTATGCTACAATTAGCCCAACAGTCATTCCATAAAAAAACAATGCCAAGTCCATAATAGAACTATTATTCTTAATAATTGAAGCTAATGAATAACCAATAACTACCATTAATAAAATAGGCATTTTTCTTTCTACAATATTATTTAACTGCAATGATTCAATTGCATTCGATTTTTTTAAAAAAATCATGAATAATATTGGAAACAGATAAGTTCCAATAAATACCATTGATATTATAGTAATATTTAGTTTTTGAGAAGTATGCCTTGGTACAACTGTTAAATATACTATTGTAGCTATAATTGGAGATAAGACGGGATGAAAGAGATAGGAAATAAGTTTGTCAAACTTCATACTATATTTTTTTTCTTAATCTTGCAACTGGAATATCTAGTTGTTCTCGATACTTTGCGACAGTTCTTCTTGCGATAGGATACCCTTTTTCTTTTAATAATTCTGAGAGTTTATCGTCTGTAAGAGGTTTTTTCTTATTCTCTTCATTGATAACAGTTTCTAGAATTTTTTTAATTTCTTTTGTTGAAACATCTTCACCTTGATCATTTTTCATTGATTCGGAAAAATATTCTTTTATCAATTTAGTACCATAAGGAGTAGAAACATATTTACTATTGGCAACTCTTGAAACAGTAGAAACGTCCATGTTTATTTGATCAGCAATGTCTTTTAAAATCATGGGTCTTAATTTTCGTTCATCCCCTGATAAAAAATATTCCGATTGATAATGCATAATAGAATTCATTGTAATCAATAAAGTCTGCTGACGTTGTTTAATTGCATCTATAAACCATTTAGCTGCATCCAATTTTTGCTTGATAAAGATAACCGCATCTTTTTGAGATTTAGATTTAGTTTTAGAATCTTTATAACCTTTCATCATATTATTATACTCGGCAGATACATGTAATTCAGGAGCATTTCTAGAATTTAAGTTGAGTTCTAATTGTCCATCAGTTATAAGTATTGTAAAATCAGGAACAATCTGTTCAGCAATCTTATTAGCGCCGACAAATGCTCCTCCAGGTTTCGGATTTAATTTTTCAATCTCTAAAATAGCATCTTTCAATTGAATTTCAGAAATAGAATATTTTTGAAGTAACTTTTTGTAATGTTTTTTTACAAATGCCTCAAAAGACTTTTCTAAAATAAGTATTGCCAATGTTCTACTTGGCTTTTCATTTTTTCTTTTTAATTGTAGTAAAAGACATTCTTTTAAGTCTCTAGCCCCTACACCTGCAGGATCCAATTCTTGAACAGTTTTCAATAGTCTAAGAACTACATTAGACTCTGTAAAAACATTTTGTGTAAAGGCTAGATCATCAACTATATCTTCAATTTCTCTTCTTATATAACCACTTTCATCAATACTACCAATTAAAAATTCTGCAATAATCTCTTCTTGTTCAGTAAACCTATAAGAGTGTAGTTGATTTAAAAGCTGTTGATTAAACGTTGTTCCTCCAGCATATGGAATGCTTTTATCATCATCATCTGCAGAATAATTATTTGCCTGAGTTTTATATGAAGGAATTTCATCATCACTTAAATACTCATCGATATTTATTTCATCAGAATCGTTTTCGGAATCACTATATTCTTCTTGATTGTTATCCTCATAAGAATCTTCATCAGACTCTTCTTTACCGTTTTCTAAAGCAGGATTTTCTTCAATTTCCTGCTTTAAACGCTGTTCAAATGCCTGAGTAGGTAATTGAATCAACTTCATCAACTGAATCTGTTGAGGAGATAATTTTTGTAATAATTTATAATTTAAATGTTGTTTTAACATAAAGTAAATTTAAAAAAAAACGCACAATAAATCTATTAATAATTACTAAAACTCTGCATTTTGAGGAGTTCTAGGATAAGGAATTACATCACGAATATTTCCCATTCCAGTAACGAATAATACTAGTCTTTCAAATCCAAGTCCAAATCCACTGTGAACAGCAGTCCCGAATTTACGAGTATCAAGATACCACCACAATTCTTTTTCGTCAATGTCTAGTGCTTTTATTTTTTCTTTCAAGACATCAAGACGTTCTTCACGCTGAGCTCCACCAACTATTTCTCCAATTCCAGGAAATAAAATATCCATCGCCCTTACCGTTTTTCCATCTTCATTAAGACGCATATAAAAAGCCTTGATATTAGCTGGATAATCAAATAAAATGACAGGGCATTTAAAATGTTTTTCTACTAAAAAACGTTCATGTTCACTCTGTAAATCTGCTCCCCATTCATTGATAGAAAATTGAAATTTTTTCTTCTTATTAGGCTTAGAATTACGCAAAATATCAATTGCCTCAGTATAACTTACGCGTTTGAAATTATTTTCTGTGACAAATTTCAATTTTTCAATCAATGGCATTGGGCTACGTTCAATTGCTGGTTTCGATTTTTCATCTTGTAAAAGCCGTTGTTCTAAAAATTCAATATCATCTTTACAGTTTTCCAAAGCATATTGAATAACATACTTAATAAAATCTTCACCTAAATCCATATTTCCATCAAGATTCATAAAAGCAACTTCAGGTTCTACCATCCAGAATTCTGCAAGATGTCGAGTTGTATTAGAATTTTCAGCACGGAAAGTTGGGCCAAAAGTAAAAACTTTTCCAAGAGCCATTGCATAGGTTTCAGCTTCCAATTGCCCAGAAACTGTTAAGTTTGTTTCTTTTCCAAAGAAATCTTGCGAGTAATCTACTGAACCATCGTCATTTTTTGGGATATTGTTTGGATCAAGAACAGAAACTCTAAACATTTCTCCTGCTCCTTCAGCATCACTTCCCGTAATTATTGGAGCGTGAAAGTTGTAAAATCCATTTTCGGTAAAATATTTATGTATTGCAAATGACAATGCAGATTTTACACGCATAATTGCGCCAAATGTATTGGTTCTGATTCTTAAATGTGCATTTTCTCTTAAAAATTCTAAACTATGCTTTTTGGGTTGAATAGGGTATTCGTCAGGATTAGACTCTCCTAAAATTTCAAGACTTGTTACAGAAATTTCAACTTTTTGTCCTTTTCCTTGACTCTCAATTAAAGTTCCTGTAATTGAAACTGCGGCTCCTGTTGTTACCTTTTTTAAAAGTGATTCATCCGTATTTTCAAAGTCTACAACACACTGAATATTATTGATTGTGGAACCATCATTAAGGGCAATAAAGCGGTTTGCTCTAAAAGTTCTTACCCACCCTTTTACATTTACTTCTTGAAGAATTTTATCTGAATGTAATAATTCAGAAATAGTACTGTTTTTCATCACTTAAATTTTGAAGTGCAAAGATACAGAATGTTATGGTTGATTAAAAGATTGAAGTATTAAAAAATTCACTCATCAATCTCATCTTCCAAAGGAAGTATCGGAACAGTTGGTTCTTTTAATGTTCTCTTGTTGGCAATTTTCGACTCCAATGTCAATAAAAGTGAAGGAAGTAACAACAGATTGGACATCATTGCAAACAATAATGTGATTGATACCAATCCTCCTAATGCTTTTGTTCCTCCAAAACTCGAAACAGTAAATACCAAAAAACCAAAGAAAAGAACAATAGAAGTATAGAACATACTTACTCCAGTTTCACGTAGAGCAGCATATACAGATTTTTTTACTTTCCAATTATTGGCCTGTAATTCTTGACGATATTTTGCCAAAAAGTGAATGGTATCATCTACTGAAATCCCAAATGCAATACTAAAAACTAGAATTGTAGAAGGTTTTAAAGGAATGCCAAAATAACCCATCAATCCTGCAGTAATAAGTAATGGTAATATATTTGGCAAAATAGAAATTAAAATCATTTTAAAAGATCGAAACATAAACGCCATAAATATGGCAATTAAGAATATGGCAAGTGAAAGAGATAAGACTAGATTATTAATTAAATATTTAGTCCCTTTTAAGAAAACCAAGGCTTTTCCAGTCATCGAAACATTGTATTTTTCAGGACTAAAAACCTTATCAATTTTTAGTTTAAGACGTTCTTCAATTCCTTCCATTTTAGTCGTTCCGACATCTTTCATGTAGGTGGTTATTCTTGCATATTGTCCTGTTGAATCAACGAAATTTTTAAGCATGTCACTATTGCTCGAAGAGTTTTTAGCATAGGATAAGATGTAGTTTTTATCTTGACTAGTAGGTAATTGATAGTATTTTGGAATACCACTATAAAATGCTTGCTTGGAATACTTGACCAAATTAACTACAGAAATAGGTTTTGACAATTCAGGAATATCGTCAATAGTTTCATTTAATTTTTCAATTCTTTTCAGCGTTGAAAGTTCCATAACACCATTTGGTTCTTTCGTGTCAATCAATATTTCTAAAGGCATAATTCCGCCAAACTCTTCTTCGAAAAATTTAATATCGTGATAGAATTCCTTACTCTTTGGCATATCATCTATAATACTTCCAGAAATCTTCATTTGATATAAACCGATCATACTTATAATAATAATTACAACGGTTCCAGTATATATAGTAAAACGACGGTTCCGTACCGTGTTTTCCATCCAACTTACAATTTTATCAATCCATATTCTGTCTAGATGTTTCAGATGCTTTTCTTTAGGCAGAGGCATAAAACTATAGATAATAGGAATTAAAAATAGTGCTAGAAAAAAAATTGCAATAATGTTAATGGACGCAATCGTTCCAAATTCAGCAAGTAATTGACTTTTGGTAAAAATAAAAGTAGCAAATCCAGAAGCTGTTGTAATGTTGGTCATCAAAGTAGCGCTACCGATCTTGGTGATTACACGTTGTAAACTCTTAGCTTGATTTCCGTGATTTTTTATTTCTTGTTGGTATTTGTTAATAAAAAACACTGCATTTGGAACACCAATAACAATAATTAAAGGAGGTATTAGTGCCATTAAAACAGAAATTTCATAACGGAACCAACCTATGAATCCAAATGCCCATATAACGCCAACTATCACAACAAGTAATGTTATAAAAGTAGCCCTAAATGATCTAAAAAAGAAGAAGAAAATCAATGCTGTTATTCCCAGAGCAAGAAGGACAAACATCCTCATCTCATTAATGATATTCTCCGCATTCATCGTACGGATATAAGGCATTCCAGAAACACGGACATCAAGATTATTTTCTTTTTCAAATTGCGCAATCAGCGTATTGAACTTCCCAGAAATTAAATCTCTTCTTGCAGCAGTATTTACGATGTCTTTCCGAATATATATAACAGATTGTATGGTTTCAGACTCTTTATTATAGAGGATATTGTCATAAAAAGGAAGGTTTTCGAACAATTCTTTTTTAATTGAAACGATTTCCTCAGTAGAAGAAGGTATTGTTTTATATAAAGGTTCAGTAATAAATTTTTTATTGGTATCTTCTCGCGTTAATTTTCGAATATCACCTATTGCTATGGTATAATCAATCTCAGGAAAACTATCAATTGTCTTGGCTAGTGTATTCCAGTTGTTAAATTTCTCAGGAGTAAAAATTGTAGTATCTTTAACACCGATAACGATGACATTTCCTTCTTCTCCAAAAAACTCTAAAAATTTATCATATTGAATGTTTACCTCATGATCTTCAGGCATTAAGTTGGCTTCAGTATACGAGAATCTCATATATTGCCATTGTGTAGTCATGAAATAAGTTGCTATTCCTAAAAGTAGTAAAATCAGTAATCGCCCCTTAATAATACCACGAGAAATTCTTGTCCAAAAATCCATTCAATAAATTTGCTGTAAAGATAGATAATTCCTTTTTCTTTTTCGTAAGAAAAAAGCACGTAATTATTTAGAATTTAGGCTATAGTTTTAAAAACCTAGGTTAAGATGATAAGTTAATTTTACAGCAAGATTGTCACTCCATTCAGAATTTTCATAAAACCCATATCTATAAAATCCACTTAAACCAAATCCTTTAAAAAGTTTGTTAATTTCCAATCCACTTTCGAAATATCCATTATTCAAGGTTTTAAATTGTAAACCGATATGATTGATTGAGTTTTCAAGATCACCTATTGCTGCTCTGGAGACAAGAATTATTTCTGGACGCAATTTTTTGGTAATTTTTAAACGTTTAGAAAATTTATGTTTGACTTGTAACATGGCATATTTGTCAGAAATAAATTCGTTATATCCCATTGTTTCAAAACTGTTTTTCCCTGCAAAAGTGATTCGTTTAGCCCAAGGATTTTTAAAGGTATAATTGGGAGTAGAGTTGTATAGATGTGTAATAGGTGTTTCTCCAAACACAATTCCTCCTTGTAGTAGAAAACTTGTTGTACTTCCTCTTAATTTTTTTAGTTGATGGTTTATTTTAAAATTTACCTGTGTAAAATCAAAATCACTATCAAGGATATTTTCGAAACTTTTGGTTACTTGAAGTGTATATTGAGGGTAGGCATTCTTAATTCGAGTTTTTCCTATAGGTGAGTTCATATACTCACTTTTTGGATTGTAATTTAACCCTAGAGTTACTGTTGTAAGATTGAAATCAGTTAAGAGTTTTTGATTGGAAATATAGGTATAGTCAAAAGTAGGTTCATATGTTCCAGCACTTAGTTTTAATACACTTTCAAGATTGGGTTGTAAATCATGTTCAAGAAGTAGGTTGGCTATTTTATACTTATAAAACTTACTGATGTTTAAATTTCTAGGATTGCTTACAGAAAACGTGTTGTTTTCAGCAATAAAATCAAGACTTGCGGCTTCCTTGATGTCATTGGTATAACTCGCTCCAAGCCAAGTATAAGAATCCTTATTTATTCGAAATGCTCCTCCTAGATGATACTTAATTTCTTTGTCTTTAGTTCCGTAAGCGACATAAGATTCCAATCTATATTTCTTAGAAAAAGAGGTATTCGTAACTCCTCCAAAACCGACACGTAGCCCTTCATAGTTATTTAGATTGATGATTTTACCTAAATCAAGATTGAAATATCTAGTAGGATAAAATCCTTTTGTAATATTTCTTGCCAAATTTATTTTTTTTTCGACACCTTCTTTTTCAAGAATACTATCAATAACAACATAGGTTTCTCTCCCACGTTTAGTGATTGAATCTGTTCTGTAGGTATTCCAATACGATTCAGTCTTTTCATAGGCATCTTCTTTAATTTCAATTGTATTAGAAGATTTTTTTATAGTGATGGGAGTATTGATTTCTATGTCAAAATGTGTTGTTTTGGAACTGAAATAAGAAACATCTTCAGGTTTTTTTCTTTTTGATTTAACTATAGTAGAGTCTTTCTCTTTCGGACTTTCACTGAAAGCGACCATACCACCAAAAAGGGATATAGATTCGTCATTTTTACCTTTTTTAAATTCCAAATGAGTATTAATTGGGAACCAAATATTTTCAGAACCGATATAACTAAAAGTTTGTGTTGCTTTTACATCAAGAATTCCTCTTAATTCTGAAATTGCATTGGTAATTGCGTAAGATTCAGAATCGATATATAGAACACCTTCAAGTCCTAAAAATTCTTCTTTGTTTTTTGGTTTATAATAAATCATAAAAGATTTACCATGATTGTTATTTATGGTATCCAAAATTTTATAGTCATACTTTTTTAAGGCTTTATCGGCAATTGGATTTATATATTGAGTACCTGCAACAGTATAGGTTTCATCATAAAATGAGAAATCTTGAATCGTAACAGCAAGAAGTTCGTAAATGGGTTGTTTTAATCCAGCCATTCGTGATGCAAGAATCGTTTCTTTCTTTTTTTTACCAATTTCAAAAGTGTGCTCAGAGATTTTTTCGGTCATATAAAGGTGAT
The DNA here is from genome assembly GCA_905479835.1 of uncultured Flavobacteriaceae bacterium. Lineage (GTDB taxonomy): Bacteria > Bacteroidota > Bacteroidia > Flavobacteriales > Flavobacteriaceae > Urechidicola. The sequence goes on along the minus strand of CAJQNZ010000076.1, from coordinate 11,868 downwards.
GTCGATCAATTTCTTTTTTGAATTCATAATTTGTTGAATCTACTTTGACTATTTCTCTGACTCCTTTATTTAATTTATATATAGTGTCTATTTCTCCACTTATAGAATCTGGATCAGCAGTAACTAATAGTTTATTGTAGGCTTTAAATTTAAATGTGTTTAAAGACTGCTCAATATTATTCTTTTTTTTGTTTTTAATTGCATTTCTGATGATTCTTAATGCAGGATTTTCCTTATTGGTTATAACAACTTCATTAAGACTCTCAATGTTTTGAATCAATTCAATCTTAATATAAGAGGTGTTTTTATCAACTTGTACTTTTTTTGTTTCATAACCAATATATGAAATCCGAATTTCAGAAATTTCTTCAGGAGATTTTAAAATAAATTTCCCGTCAATATCTGTTATGACACCTTGATTATAATTGCTTAGTATAGTTGCGAATGGGAGTGATTCAGATGTATTTGAATCTATTAAAACTCCGGAAATCGTATGTTGTGAAAAACACGAAATAGTGAATAAAAAGAATACACAAAGTATGTTTTTCATTGAAGATATTTACTTTAAAACGACAAGTAACGAAAAATGTTACAATAAAAAAATCCGCTAATAGCGGATTTATATTTTTTAAGAGATGTTTAACTATACCGTCATAATATCTATTTCTTTCTTAGCGTACATTCCATCAATTGATTTTATATAGCCATCAGTTAAGTCTTGAATTTTTGCCTCAGCATTTTTTTTCATATCGTCCGAAATATCAGATTTTTTAATGTCATTATTGGCATCTTTCCTTGCATTACGTACACTGACTTTATCGTGTTCTGCTTCAGCTTTGGCTTGTTTAGCCAATTGAATTCTTCTTTCTTCTGTTAATGCAGGAACATTGATAATAATCATTTCGCCATTGTTCATAGGATTAAAACCAAGATTGGCATTCATAATTCCTCTCTCTATTTCTTGCAACATAGATTTTTCCCATGGCTGGACAGATATTGTTCTAGCATCAGGAGTGTTTACATTCGCTACTTGTGCAAGAGGAGTTTGAGATCCATAATAATCAACAGAAACTCCGGCAAGCATAGATGGAGTTGCTTTTCCAGCTCTGATGTTGCGTAATTCTTTTTCTAAATGTAGTATTGCATTATCCATCTGCTCTTTGGCAGTGTCAATAATAAAATCAATTTCTTCGTTCATATTCGTAAATTTTAACTTTACAATTGGTTAATTGTCAACTATTGTTCCAATATTTTCTCCAGAAACCACTTTCATAAGATTACCTCTAGTATTCATGTCAAAAACGATGATAGGCAATTCATTTTCTTGGCTTAAAGTAAATGCTGTAGTATCCATAATTTTCAACCCTTTCTTTAAAACATCATCAAATGATATTTTATCATATTTTACAGCATCATTGTTTTTTTCAGGATCCGAATTATAGATTCCATCAACTCTAGTTCCTTTTAAAATTACTTCTGCATCCACTTCAATAGCTCTTAAAACTGCCGCAGAATCGGTAGTAAAAAATGGATTTCCAGTTCCAGATCCAAAGATAACAACTCTGCCTTTTTCTAAATGTCTTACAGCTTTACGTTTAATATAAGGTTCTGCAATTGCTTCAATTTTAATAGCTGTTTGTAATCTAGTAGGAACATCAGCATCTTCAAGAGCACTCTGAAGTGCAAGACCATTAATAACCGTAGCAAGCATTCCCATATAATCGGCTTGTACTCGATCCATCCCATTGCTTGCACCAGCAACACCTCTGAAAATATTTCCTCCACCTATCACGATCGCAACTTCAACACCTTTATTGGTAATTTCTTTAATATCCAATGCATATTCAGACAATCGTTTTGGATCAATACCATATTGACGTTCACCAAGTAAAGCCTCGCCGCTTAATTTTAAAAGAATTCTTTTGTATTGCATATGTTTTATTAGAATGTTGCACAAATATAAAAAACTTATATTTTAATGTTGATGGAATGTGATAAAAGATTAAAAGTTTTAGATAGTTAATTAACTAGTTTTGTTTTGAAAATATATTTTTTCAAATAGTAGGATGAATATATTGATTATATTGCGAAAAATTTTGTTAGAAAAATGAAAGTAAATAAAAATTTAGAAATAGCGATTGAAGCATCTATAGAGGCTGGAAAAGTAATCATGAAAGTTTATGATACAGAGTTTGATGTAGAAATAAAAGGAGATAAATCTCCATTAACAGAAGCTGATAAAAGAGCAAATGATATAATCAACTCTTTTTTAATCCCTACTGAAATTCCAATTATCAGTGAGGAGAATAAACAAACAGATTATGAAGTAAGGAAAAACTGGGATACTTGTTGGATCGTAGATCCTGTTGATGGAACTAAAGAGTTTATTAAGAGAAATGGAGAATTCACTGTAAATATTGCATTGGTAAAAAAAGGAAAACCAGTTTTAGGGGTGATATATGTTCCTGCTACAAAAGTTCTTTATTATGCTGATAATGATAATAATAAAGCATTTAAGGTTAGCTTAGATGCACACACTTTTTCTTTAGAAGAGATAACAAAAGAAGCGATTCAACTAGTGCCTAAAATTCAAAATTCTGAACTTGTTCAAGTTGTGGGTAGTCGATCTCATATGAGCCAAGAAACGTTAGATTTTGTTCAAAAAATAAAGGGAGAAGGTAAAAATGTTGAAATTGTATCTAAAGGGAGTTCTTTGAAATTCTGTTTAGTTGCTGAAGGTAATGCAGATTTATATCCTCGTTTTGCTCCAACTATGGAATGGGATACAGCTGCAGGACAAGCGATATGTAATGCAGTAGGAATTGAAGTTATTTCAAATGAAACTAATGAGTCATTATTATACAATAAAGAAAACTTACTAAATCCTTGGTTTTTAGTGTCAAAATCAAATAATAAATAAGATGGTTTTTTATAAAAAATCATCCCATGCTAGAAGTTTATTGAAGGGTATATCATGGCGTTTTTTAGCGTTTGCTGATACAATATTCGTTGTTCTTTTTGTAACATGTTTTTTTGAAGAATGTAGTTTGGATGATGCATTAAAAATTGGCGCTTCAGAATTTTTATTTAAACTAGTTATCTATTATCTTCATGAAAGAGTATGGTTAAGAATATTAAAAAAGCAGGCGAGTACCAGTAAAGAAATTTTTTATAAAACAGTTTCTTGGAGATTGATAGCAACTTCAACTACTTTTATTATTTCTGGATTGGTATTGACTAGTGGATTTAGTAGGATAGCATTGTATATTGCTTTAACAGAATCAGTAACCAAATTTATATTGTATTATTTCCATGAAAAATTATGGTTAAAACTGCCTTTAGGAAGAATTAGAAATGCTATTTTTAAAAGAAAAAATAAATGAAAGAAAATGTAATTCCCCATTCATATCAAATATCAAAAAAAGATAGACAAGAAAATAATAAACACTCATCTTTCTTGATGTGGTTTACGGGTCTTTCAGGATCTGGAAAATCTACTATTGCTAATGTTGTTGAACAAGAACTATATAAATTAGGAATAAAAACATATACACTTGATGGTGATAATATAAGGAAAGGAATCAATAGTGACCTTACTTTCGCGCCTGAAGATCGTACTGAAAACATACGAAGAATAGCAGAAATTTCTAATTTGATGGTTGATGCCGGTATAGTTGTTTTGGCAGCTTTCGTTTCTCCTTATATTAAAGATAGAGAGAATATCAAATCAATTGTTAAAGAAGACAATTTTATTGAAATTTATATCAATACAAGTCTTGAGGAATGTGAAAGGAGGGATGTTAAAGGACTTTATAAAAAGGCACGTGCAGGAGAAATTAAAAATATGACTGGAATTTCTGCTCCTTATGAAGCTCCGACAAATCCTGAAATTGAAATAGAAACTGAAAAAGAGTCTATTGAAGAATCTGCCAAGAAAATAGTTGATTATATTACTTTAAAACTTAATCAAGTAAAGTAATAATATTGTTTTTTTACAAATTTCAATTAAGAATATCTTTTGTCATTTTTAAGATATTTCAAAATTTTGATTTCTAATTTAAAGTTAATTATATTTGACTATAAAACAACTCTATTTTAGTGATAGTAATTCAATTTTCCATCGCATAATTAAATAATGAAAGAGAAGAAATTAAGAATATGTATAATTGGATTAGGATATGTAGGCTTGCCTTTGGCGAGATTATTTGCGACAAAATATTCTGTAGTAGGATATGATATTAATTCAGGTAGAATATCCGAATTAAGAAAAGGAAAAGATGCTACGCTTGAGGTTGATGCCGAAACTTTAAATAGTGTTTTAGTAGATTCAATTTCAGATAATAAAGGTCTGTATTGTACATCTGATATTCAAGATATTAAAAATTGTAACTATTATATCGTAACTGTCCCTACTCCTGTAGATAGTAACCACAAGCCAAATCTTTTACCTCTTATTAAAGCTAGCGAGACCGTTGCCAATGTTTTAAAGTCAAAAGATGTAGTTATCTATGAATCAACAGTATATCCAGGAGCAACTGAAGAAATATGCGTGCCTGTATTAGAGAAAAATTCAAAATTAGGATTTAATAAAGATTTTTTTGTTGGGTATTCTCCTGAGAGAATAAATCCAGGAGATAAAGAGCATACCGTTGAAAAAATATTAAAAGTCACTTCAGGTTCTACTGAAAAAATTGCTCAAGAAGTGAACAATCTGTATGCGTCTGTAATTTCTGCAGGAACGCATCTTGCTCCTTCAATTAAGGTTGCTGAGGCAGCAAAGGTTATAGAGAATTCTCAACGAGATATTAATATTGCATTTGTAAATGAATTGGCTAAAATATTTAATTTGTTGGATATAGACACTCAAGATGTTTTAGAAGCTGCTGGAACAAAATGGAATTTTTTACCCTTCAAGCCAGGATTAGTAGGAGGTCATTGCATTGGAGTAGATCCTTATTATTTGGCTCAAAAAGCACAAGAGATAGGGTACCATCCTGAAATTATATTAGCAGGAAGAAGAATGAATGATAGTATGGGTCATTATGTCGCTTCCGAAGTCGTGAAATTGATGATTCAAAAAGACATCAATGTTAAACAAGCAAAAATTCTCGTTTTAGGAATTACTTTTAAAGAGAATTGTCCTGATGTGAGAAATACCAAATCAGTTGATGTAATTCATAATTTAAAAGATTTTGGTGCTGAAATTACAATATATGACCCTTGGGCAAGTTCTAAGGAGGTTAAAGATCAATACAATTTAAAAATGGTATCTAAAATGCCTAAAGAAAAATTTGATGCAATTGTTTTAACAGTTGCTCATGATGAATTTCTAACAATTAATTTTAAAAATTCATTGAATAAAAATGCTATCGTATATGATGTTAAAGGGGTTTTGGATTTTAAAGTACATGGAAAATTATAAAAAATAATATGAAGAATTTTGCATTAATTGGTGCGAGTGGTTATATCGCTCCAAGACATATGAAGGCAATTAAAGAGACCAATAATAATTTAATTGCAGCAATGGACAAGTTTGACAGTGTTGGAATTATCGACAGTTATTTTCCTAAGGCAGATTTTTTTACGGAGTTTGAGCGTTTTGACAGACACATCTCTAAATTGAAATTTGAAAAAAAAATAAATTTAGATTATGTAAGTATATGTACTCCCAACTATCTACATGATGCACATATAAGATTTGCATTAAGGCAAGGAGCAGATGCAATCTGTGAAAAGCCCTTGGTGTTAAACCCATGGAATATTGATGCATTGGCAAACATCGAAAAAGAAACAGGAAAGAAGATTTATAATATTCTTCAATTAAGAGTGCATCCAAGTATCATAGCTTTAAAGGAAAAAATAGAGTATGGACCAAAAAATAAAGTGTACGATATTGATTTAACGTATTTAACTTCAAGAGGGCATTGGTATTATACTTCATGGAAAGGGGATGAGTCGAAATCTGGAGGTATTGCGACCAATATTGGAGTTCATTTTTATGATATGTTATCTTGGATATTTGGAGAAGTAAAACAAAATATTGTTCATTTAAATTCTCATGATCGTTCGGCTGGATATCTTGAATTTGACAGGGCAAGAGTACGATGGTTTTTATCAATAAATTCTGATGTGCTTCCAGATGAGGTGAAAGTAAAAGGTCAGACTACCTATCGCTCTATTACAATTGAAGGAGAGGAATTGGAATTCAGTGGAGGGTTTACAGATTTACATACGGTTTCTTATAATGAAATATTGAAAGGAAGAGGGTATGGACTGGAAGCCCCAAGACAAGCAATTGAGATTGTACATTCAATTCGTCATTCAAGTCCTATTGGCGCAAAAGGAGATTTTCATCCATTTGTAAAAAAACCATTATCAGCACATCCTTTTAGAAATTAATTGAAATTATTTGACTGACTAAAGAATAAAGATCGCTGCGCTGCTAGAGTAAAGATTAAAATGTAATTGCTTGAGAGATAGGTAATATTTAAGAATTAGTCTTTTAATTAAATTGAATAATTTTAACTCAAAAACACTAAATTGAAAGAAGTTAGATGAAAATTATAACGATTATTGGTGCAAGACCACAATTTGTGAAGGCAGCAACTCTGAGTAGAGAATTGCAAAAGCATGATGCAATACAAGAAGTAATTATTCATACAGGTCAACATTTTGATGCTAATATGAGTGCTGTTTTTTTTGAACAAATGCACATCCCAAAACCTGATTATAATTTGGGCATAGCGAGTTTGAATCATGGAGCGATGACTGGTAGGATGATGGAGGAGATTGAAAAAATTGTTTTGAAAGAAAAACCTGATTGGATGGTTGTGTATGGAGACACCAATTCTACACTTGCAGGAGCATTGGTTGCGTCTAAACTTCATCTAAAATTGGCGCATGTAGAAGCAGGATTGCGATCATTCAACATGAAAATGCCGGAGGAAGTCAATAGAATTTTGACTGATAGAATTAGCGATGTTCTTTTTTGCCCAACTGATACTGCCGTTGAAAATTTAAAAAAAGAAGGCTTTGAAAATTTTAATTGTTCGATAGAAAAAGTAGGAGATGTAATGTACGATGCAGCACTTTTTTATAAAGACAAGGCACAAAAACCAAATTTTGAATTACCAGAACAATATGTTTTGGCTACCATTCATAGAGCTGAAAATACAGACTCTAGAGAAAAACTAGCAACAATTATTGATGCTCTTAATGAGATACATAAAGATATTCCAGTAATATTAACTTTACATCCAAGGACGAAAAGTTTTATTAAAAAGTATAATTTACAACCAGAATTTCTTTTGATTGATCCAGTTGGTTATTTAGAAATGATTTATTTAATTCATCATTGTTCTGTCATAGTAACTGATAGTGGAGGTTTACAAAAAGAGGCTTATTTCTTTAAAAAGCCTTGCGTAACACTCAGAGATCAGACAGAGTGGATGGAATTAATTGATTCAGGGGCAAATATTTTATCTGAGATTTCATCAGAACAGATTTTGTTAGCATTTGATACAATGCGGCATCGAGAAATTGATTTTTCAATAGAACTTTATGGTGATGGAATGGCAGCTATGAAGATTATTGATTTAGTTAAAAGTCAATAGTATATATGCATTTATAGTTTAAAAATTAGACAAAAACTATATAATTATCCTTAATTGTATTAAGTTTGCAAAATATTTAATATTGAGATAAATTATTAGAAAAAGATAACACTTAAACACAACTCAAGAATGAGTAAATATTATTTAAACTATTTAGACGAATTAGAAAGTGAAGCAATTTTTATCCTTCGCGAAGTATGGGCGCAGTTTCAAAACCCAGTGATATTATTTTCTGGAGGAAAAGATTCAATATTAGTGGCTCATTTAGCAAAAAAGGCTTTTTATCCGGCTAAGATCCCATTTCCTTTAATGCATGTTGATACAGGGCATAATTTTCCAGAAACTATTGATTTTAGAGATAAAACGATAGAAGATTTAGGTGTGCAATTAATAGTTGGGTCTGTTCAAGAGTCTATTGATGACGGAAGAGTAGCTGAAGAAAAAGGAAAAAATGCAACTCGTAATTCACTTCAGATTACAACACTGCTTGACGCTATAGAGGCAAATAAAGTTGATTGTGCTATCGGCGGAGGAAGAAGAGATGAAGAAAAAGCAAGAGCAAAAGAACGTTTCTTTTCGCATAGAGATGATTTTGGTCAATGGGATCCAAAAAATCAACGTCCGGAATTATGGAATATATTTAATGGAAAACATTTTCAAGGTGAGCATTTCAGGGCATTTCCTATTAGTAACTGGACAGAAATGGATGTTTGGAATTATATAAAAAGAGAAAATATTGCAATTCCTTCATTGTATTTTGCCCATGAAAGAGAAGTAGTAAGAAGAGATGGAACTTGGATTCCCAATTCAGAATATCTTATTTTAGAAGATCACGAAGAAATCGTAACAAAAAAAATACGATTTAGAACTTTAGGAGATATCACAATTACAGGAGGTGATGAATCAGATGCAGACACTTTAGAGAAAATTGCATTGGAGGTTTCTGGAATGAGACAGACAGAAAGAGGAAACCGAAGTGACGATAAACGTTCAGAGTCAGCAATGGAAGATAGAAAACGTCAAGGGTATTTCTAGAATTAATTAATCGAAAAAGAAAAAACATGTTAGATAACAATCAATTATTACGTTTTACAACTGCTGGAAGTGTTGATGATGGGAAAAGTACATTGATAGGGCGTTTGTTATATGATTCAAAGTCAATTTTTGAAGATCAAATAGCAGCCATAGAAAAGACAAGTAAGAAAAAAGGACATGATGGAGTTGATATGGCACTTTTTACGGATGGATTAAGAGATGAAAGAGAGCAAGGAATAACAATAGATGTTGCCTACAGATATTTTACAACTCCAAAACGTAAATTTATCATTGCTGATACACCTGGACATATCCAATACACAAGAAATATGGTGACAGGGGCTTCTACCGCCAATGTAGCAACTATATTAATAGATGCAAGGCACGGTGTGATTGAACAGACTAAGAGACATACATTTATAGCCTCTTTATTACAAATTCCACATATCATTGTTTGTATAAATAAAATGGATCTTGTTGATTATTCTGAAGAGGTTTTCAATAGAATTGTTGGGGAATTTGAACAAATTGCTTCAAAAATGCTTGTTACAGATGTGAGATTTATCCCAATGAGTGCTTTACTCGGAGATAATGTCGTCAATAAATCTGAGAACATGCCATGGTATCAAGGAGCTCCAATGCTTCGAACACTAGAAACAATGCATATAAGTAGTGATATAAATAAAATAGATGCAAGATTCCCTGTTCAGACCGTATTAAGGCCTCAAAGTGATGAACATAGAGATTACAGAGGGTATGCTGGAAGAATTGCTAGTGGTATTTTCAGACCAGGAGATGATATTACAGTTATGCCATCTGGATTTACCTCTAAAATTAAATCTATTGATGAATCAGAACGAGAAATAGAAGAGGCTTTTGCGCCGATGTCTGTTTCTATTACTTTGGAAGACGATATAGATATCAGTAGAGGAGACATGATTGTAAGATCAAATAATAAACCAGAAGCTTCTCAAGATATAGAAGTAATGTTATGTTGGTTGAATGATTCACCTGCTAAACCAAGAGCTAAATATTCTATTCGTCATACTTCTAATGAGCAGAAGGCTATGATTAAAGAGATTGTTTATAAGGTTGACATAAATACTTTTGATAGAAATACTGTGGACAAATCATTGAATATGAATGAAATTTCTAAAGTAAAAATCAGAACTACCAAGCCATTAATGATTGATTCTTACAGAGAAAACAGAACAACTGGAAGTGTTATTTTAATTGATGATACTACCAATGAAACTGTTGCTGCAGGAATGATTGTCTAGTATTAATTCTTGAAAATAGAAGCCTTTGAATATTGCAGTTATTGGTACAGGGTATGTTGGTTTAGTTTCCGGAACTTGTTTTTCAGAAATGGGAAACAAGGTTACTTGTGTTGATGTCGATTCCAATAAAATTTCAAATCTAAATAAAGGCATAATTCCTATTTATGAACCAGGATTAGAAGTAATGGTTCAAAAAAACATTAAAAACAAAAACTTATTTTTCACTACAGATATTCAAGATGCAATTGAAAATTGTGAGATTGTTTTTATTGCTGTCGGAACTCCTATGGGAAATGACGGATCAGCAGATTTACAATATGTTCTAGAAGTAGCAAAATCTATTGGTAAAACGATGCAACATAGATTGGTTGTTGTTGATAAATCAACGGTACCAGTCGGAACTGCAGACAAAGTGAAAGAGACTATTCAGAACGAATTGGATAAAAGAGAAGAGTCAATCGAATTTGATGTGGTATCCAATCCAGAATTTTTAAAAGAAGGTGCTGCAATCAATGACTTTATGAAGCCAGATAGAGTTGTGATTGGAACTGAAAGTAGGTATGCCGTTGATAAAATGAAGCAATTATATGCGCCATTTTGCATGTCACATGAACGTTTTATAGCTATGGATGTACGCTCTGCTGAAATGACAAAATATGCAGCCAATGCAATGCTAGCAACAAAGATTTCATTTATGAATGAGATTGCAAATATTTGCGAGAAAGTGGGAGCGGATGCAAATCAAGTAAGAATAGGTATAGGTTCTGATAGTAGAATTGGATATAGTTTTATTTATCCTGGAAGCGGGTATGGAGGTTCTTGTTTCCCGAAAGATGTAAAAGCATTGAAGAGAATTGCTGAGAATAACGATTATAGAGCAAAATTAATTTCGGCTGTTGAAGAAGTAAATGATGCTCAAAAATTGGTGATTGCTACTAAAGTGATAGATAGATTTGGTGAAGATTTAAAAGGAAAAGTATTTGGAGTTTGGGGATTGGCATTTAAGCCAGGAACAGATGATATGCGTGAAGCACCTTCAATTTATGTGATCAATGAGTTGGTGAAAAGAGGTGCCATAATTCAAGCATATGACCCAAAAGCCATAGATGAGGCAAAAACTTTTTATTTAAAAAGTGTTGATGAAAGTATTTCATATGTGAATTCAAAATATCAAGCTTTAGAAAAAGCAGATGCCATGATTTTATTGACAGAATGGAAAGAATTTCGTTCGCCAGATTTTGATGAAATTAAAGATCAATTAAATTCACCAATTATTTTTGATGGAAGGAATCAATACATCGCTTACGAAATTGAAAAGTTGGGATTTGAATATTATAGAATCGGAAAAAAACATTAATTGTTGAAATTTAACAAACGTTGAAATTATAAAGGCTCGTATTTTTGATTGGAATAGAAAACATAGATTCTTTTGAGGTGTAAATGTTAAAGGTAAAACAATGGTATAATTTTGGAAATTATACAGAAGAAATAGATATAGTAAAGACTATATTAATTTCTGTGACTTCAAAACTTATTGAAATTAAAACTGATAAAGCTGAGTTGCTAGAAGTTTTTATAGAATAATAATAAGTTGTAGATTTATAAAAAACTTATTTTTGCAAAAAAGATACTATATGAGATTGAATATTTTCACTTTATTGATTTTTGTTGTTATGTTTAATATTCAACAAGTTTCTTCACAAGACATAAGTGCAAGTCAGTTAAACTCAGTCAAGATAGATGAATTGTCTGATGAACAGATTTCTACCTATTGGGATAAGGCAAAGGCAGAAGGATATTCAATAGAACAGTTGGAAGTTATTTTGCAATCACGAGGGATGTCACTTTCTCAAATTTCAAAATTAAAACAACGAATCACAGCCTTACGTTATACAGATGTAAGTACAAGTTCAGTACCAGTAACCGTTCAGAATGACATG
>CAJQNZ010000075.1 GCA_905479835.1 uncultured Flavobacteriaceae bacterium | reverse complement strand
GGAAACATAGAAACTACCTTTATAGAAAAGAAGTCGTAACCTTTTATAGCAGCTGTTTTTATGTGGGTATCAGCATTATTAGGAAAGTGAAGTAAACTTACTGGAACTCCAATTAGAGATGATGAATTATAATCAATAAATGCCTGCTTTACTGGTTCAAATAAATCCTCTATTTTTAGTAAATCGTTTATTTGTTCGAAGGTTACATGTATCATTTAGCCACTAAATTTTCTAATACAAAGGCTTCAAATTGTTCTAATGCTTCAGGTATTTTTCGTCTACCAAAACCTATTCTAAAATAGCCATTAAAATCATAAATGCCACCAGGAAGTATTAATATACCCTTTTCTTTTAGGGCTTGTTCGGCAAAAATCATATCATCAGTATCAAAGTGCATTTTCACAAAAGCTATTGGTCCAGCGTTAGGTTTGTACCATGAAAACAAGTCTGCATATTTTGCAAAAAACGCATCATAAAGCGGTAAATTATTTTGTATGATTTTTAAGTTTTTGTCTAAAATGGTATGTCTGTTTCTTAAGGCAACTCCTGCTAAAAACTCGCTTGGCCCAGCATTACAAATGGTCGTATACTCCTTAAGAATTGCAATTTTCTCTATAATTTCTTGGTTTCGAGCTGCTAACCAACCTATTCTTAATCCAGGTAAACCATAAGCTTTTGACATAACACCTACTGAAACGCCATTTTCATAGGCATCTGCAAAAGCGGGAATAGCGAATGAAGACTTATGCTCTAATTCTCTGTAAACTTCATCACAAAAAATTATAATATTGTTTATTCTTGCAAGTTCTATAATTGCTTTTTGTTCGTCTTTTGTAAAAAGAAATCCAGTTGGATTATGAGGTGCATTTAAATAAATAACTTTTGTTTTGTTACTTATCAGTTTTTTTAATGCTCCTATATCAAAACAAGGTGTATTTCCTTCGTAATGTACATTCCAATTCAAAACTTTACAACCTATACTTTCTGGTACAGATTGAAGCGATTGGTAACAAGGTGTTTGAACAATAACTTCATCTTCTGAGTCTAACACAGCATGAGAAAACAAGAAAATCGGTTCTTGCGCACCTGTGCAAACTGTTAAATAATCTGGTTTTATTTTGCTATAAATTGTTGAAATATCATTTCTTAATTCTGGACTACCTTGCGTGTGAGTATAACCCAACCATGTATTATCGAATGCTTCTTTCGCTCCTTTTTCTAAAGAGAGTAAGTCGGCAATTGTCATTGCTTCACAATCAGAATTACACAGCGAATATTTTGCAGTATGTTCGTGCAAGGTGTAATATCTTTCGAGTTTGAATGGTTTTATTTTCATGTATGTTTTCTAAATGACCGACAACGGTTGGATAAGGATTCGTTTTAATGATTTTTAATCTAACGTTAAGTAAAGTTAGTGATAAAAATTAAGAAAGTCAAGTAACGAAAGTTGAATACATAAAAAAGCATTCACCAAAGGCGAACGCTTTTATACACTTTAAAAAAAGTAGTCTTATTTTACTTCAAAAGTCAATTTTACATTTACTCTGAATTCAGTTACTTCATCATCATTTACAACTGCACTCTGAGACTGAACAAAAACGGATTTAATATGCTTTACACTTTTTGAAGCATGTTTTACTGCTTTTTTAGTAGCATCTTCCCAACTCTTGTCAGAATTTGCCATTACTTCGATAACTTTCATTACTGCCATTTTATTTATTTTTTAAATTAATTTTTCAGTGAACTCAAATTTACCAAAAAATAAGCACAAAAAAAACTCGAACGTCAAGTTCGAGTTTTAAATCATTATTAATAAGTATTAACTTACGAGATCTTTTATTTGTTGGATTGCTTTTCTTAAATTTTCTTCTGAAGCAGCATACGAAATTCGAATGTTATGTGGCGCACCAAAAGCATCACCTGTTACTGTAGCAACCTTTGCTTCTTCCAATAATAAAAGTGAAAAATCAGAAGCATTATTTATTTTATGCCCTTTAATTGTTTTGCCAAAAAAAGCAGACACATCAGGAAATACATAAAAAGCTCCTTTAGGAACATTAACTTTGAATCCGTCAATTTCTTTTAATAATTTTACAACCATATCTCTACGCTTGTTGAATTCTTTCACCATATAGTGAATGTTGGAAACAGGCTCAGTCAAGGCAGTAATTGTAGCACGTTGCGCAATACAGTTGGCACCAGAAGTAATCTGACCTTGCATTTTAGTACACGCTTTAGCGATCCATTCAGGAGCTCCTATATAACCTATTCTCCATCCTGTCATTGCAAATGCTTTTGCAACACCATTGACTGTAATTGTTCTTTCATACATATTTGGAATCGTAGCAAAACTAAATGTCTGCGTTCCGTAACTTATATGCTCATAGATTTCATCAGAAAGAATAAATATATCTGGATAATTTTCTAGCACTTTTGCCAAGGCTCTATATTCTTTTTCGGTATAAATTGAACCACTAGGATTATTAGGCGAATTGAAAATAATCAATTTCGTTTTTGGAGATATTGCTGCTTCTAGTTGTTCAGGGGTAATTTTAAAATCTGATTCTATTGAAGAAGGAATTTCTTTAAAAGTTGCTTCACACAATGTCGCGATTGCAGAGTAACTCACCCAATAAGGTGCTGGTAATAATACTTCATCTCCTGGATTTAGTAATACTTGAGCAACATTGGCAATAGATTGTTTGGCTCCTGTAGAAACTACAATCTGATTCGGTGCATATGCTATATTATTATCACGTTTAAATTTTAAACAGATAGCCTCTTTCAATTCTGCATATCCATCAACAGGTGTATAGGAGTTGTAATTTTCTTGAACGGCTTTTATTGCTGCTTCTTTAATGTATTCAGGAGTATTAAAGTCAGGTTCTCCTAGACTTAAACTTATGATATCAATTCCTTGATTTTTTAATTTTCTTGCTTTGGCAGCCATTGCCAATGTTGCTGAAACAGGTAAACTGTTGATTCTGTCAGATAATTGTTGAGGCATTGTGTAAATAATTTTTTTTATGCTAAATGTGGATCTTTTCCTAAATAACTCAATTGCTTGAAATGTTCAGTAATTGCTTTTCTGAAGGATTTATATTCGTTGTATGGTAGGTTGAATTCTTGAGTTGTTTCTTTTACTATTTTTGCAATTTTCTTATAATGAACATGAGAAATATGTGGGAAAATATGATGTTCTACTTGGTGATTTAAACCGCCTGTAAAATAATTTACGATTCTGTTATTTGGAGCAAAGTTTGCCGTAGTATATAATTGATGTACAGCCCAAGTATGTTCCATATTTCCATCTTCATCAGGTTTCATCATTTCAGCGTCAGGAACAATATGTGCTAACTGAAATACGACACTTAATATCATTCCTGCAGTATAATGCATTACGAAAAATCCTATCAATATTTTCCACCAAGCAATGTCAAGAACTAGTAAAGGAAGTACAATCCAAAAAGCATAATATACGATCTTGGAAGCGAACAATTTTATCCACTCTACAGTAGGATTTGGAAATTTACCATAGGATAACTTACGTTTTAAATACCCATACATTTGCTTGAAATCGGTTGTTATTGCCCAATTTATAGTAAGTAATCCATATAGGAAGATGGAATAATATTTTTGAAATTTATGGATATTTAACCATGAAGTATGCTTAGAAAAACGAATAATTCTTCCAGCATCGATATCTTCATCATGTCCTTCAATGTTTGTAAAAGTATGGTGTAAAACGTTGTGTTGTACTTTCCAATTGTAAACATTTCCAGCAAGAATATAAATACTAGATCCCATTAATTTATTGACCCATTTTCTACTAGAAAAAGATTCGTGATTACTATCATGCATTACATTCATTCCTACTCCTGCCATTCCTATACCAGTTACAATCATTAATATAGCCATTAACCATTGAGGCATAGTGATTGTTAAAATAAGCGCTACAGGAACTAAAAATATAGCAAACATTAGTATTGCCTTAGTGTATAACTTCCAGTTCCCTGTTCGTTTTACATTATTTTCTTTGAAGTAATTATTAACTCTCTTATTTAGAGTTCTGAAAAACTTTGCTTTGTCATTTCTTGAGAAACTAATTGTCTGCATTTAATAAGTTTTAGGGTACAAAATTAAGGTACTTTTAGTTACGGTGTTACTTAAACGGTAGAAATTTACCAATTATTTCAATTCAAGATAGTATTTTTGTCAAAAATATATTTTTACGATGAAAATTATAGAAAAATACTTCCCTGACTTAACGGAATTACAGATTTCGCAATTCTCGCAATTGGAAGAATTATATAAAGATTGGAATGTTCAGATTAATGTTGTTTCTCGGAAAGATATCGATGAATTGTACTTACGTCACGTACTGCATTCTCTAGGAATAGCAAAGGTGATTCAGTTCAAACCTGCAACGAAGGTTATGGACGTAGGTACAGGAGGAGGTTTCCCAGGAATTCCATTAGCAATATTGTTTCCAGAAACTAGGTTTCATCTTGTGGATAGTATCGGTAAAAAAATAAAAGTCGTTGATGGAGTCATCGAAGGTCTAGGATTGACCAATGTAAAAACTACACATGGTAGAGTTGAAGATGTAAAAGACACCTATGATTTTATTGTGAGTCGTGCCGTTGCTCAGATGGAAACATTTGTAAGATGGAATAAAGGTAAGATTGCTAAAAAACAAAACCACGATTTAAAAAACGGAATTTTATACTTAAAAGGTGGAGATTTAACTGAAGAATTAAAAAAGTATACTTCCGCAACAATTTACAACATACCAGATTATTTCGAAGAAGATTTTTTTGAAACCAAAAAAGTAGTGCATCTAGCCCTGAAATTTTAAGAGTAACACACTTTAAAATATGTTTTTTAAAAA
>CAJQNZ010000074.1 GCA_905479835.1 uncultured Flavobacteriaceae bacterium | reverse complement strand
AAAATAATCTCATTAAAAAATATCAACCTCGTTATAATGTAATGTTGAAGGATGATAAAACGTATCCTTGGATTTGCATTAAAAAAGAACGTTTTCCACGAATTTTTTTAACGCGAAATGTTATTAAAGATGGTTCTGAATATTTTGGTCCCTATACTTCAGTTCGGACCGTAAGAGCTTTGTTAGATTTAATTAAAGAGTTATATCTTTTACGTAGTTGTAATTACGATTTAAGTGTAAAAAATATAGAAACCAAAAAGTATAAGGTATGTTTAGATTTTCATATTGGAAACTGTAAAGGACCTTGTGAGGATTTACAAACTGAAAAAAGTTATGTTCAGGATATTGAAGGAATAAGAAATATCATTAAAGGTAATTTTAAAGATTCATTGAAATTATTCGAGGACTTAATGATGAAATTTGCTGCTGAAATGGAGTTTGAAGAAGCCCAAAAGATTAAAGAAAAGATTAATTTATTGGCTAATTATCAGGCGAAATCAACAGTTGTTAATCCGTCAATTACAAATGTGGATGTTTTTTCAATTATTTCTGATGAAAGTTTTAGCTATGTCAATTTTTTCAAAATTACCAACGGTGCAATAATTCAATCTCACACAACTGAAATTAAAAAGAAGTTAGATGAAAGTGATAAGGCATTATTGGAGCTTTCTATTATTGAATTCAGGCAGCGTTTTAATTCTGTATCAAAAGAAATCTATGTCCCGTTTGAAGTTGATTTAGGTGAAAATATAAAAGTTACTGTTCCTAAATTGGGAGATAAAAAACGTATTGTAGAATTAAGTCTAAGAAATGCGAAATACTTCCGACAAGAAAGATTCAAACAAATTAAAATTGTTGATCCAGATAGGCACGTAAAAAGAATAATGTCTCAAATGAAAAAGGATTTGAGATTAAGTGAAGAGCCAAGGCATATTGAGTGTTTTGATAATTCAAATATACAAGGAACAAACCCGGTGTCAGCTTGTGTGGTTTTTAAAAATGGAAAACCAAGTAAAAAAGAGTATCGTCATTTTAATATTAAAACAGTTGAAGGTCCAGACGACTTTGCATCCATGGAAGAGGTTGTTTACAGGCGATATAAGCGATTACTAGCAGAAGATGAGCCGTTACCTCAATTAATTGTAATTGATGGAGGAAAAGGACAACTATCGTCTGCTTTAAAAAGTCTAGACATACTAGGTTTGAGAAATAAGATTGCGATTATCGGAATTGCGAAAAGACTGGAAGAAATATATTATCCATCCGATCCTATTCCATTATATTTAGATAAGAAATCGGAAACATTAAAGATTATCCAGCAATTGCGAAATGAAGCCCATCGTTTTGGGATCAATCATCATAGAAATAAGCGTAGTAAACAAGCGATAGAAACAGAATTGGAATTGATTCCAGGAATTGGGCAGCAGACAATTGTAACATTGTTACAACATTTTCGTTCTGTAAAAAGAATTTCTCAAACTTCTAAAGTCGATTTAGCAGAAGTTATTGGAGATTCTCGCGCAACCAAAGTACACAATCATTATCATAGTAATACAGATATATGAAAAAGGGACTTACACTTTTATTAATTTTTTGCACACTTCTTGTTTTTTCACAAGAAGATACTATTGTGCAGAAAGATGTAAAAGTAGGCTTGGTGCTTTCTGGTGGTGGCGCAAAAGGATTTGCTCACGTAGGAGTCTTGAAAG
Organism: uncultured Flavobacteriaceae bacterium; assembly: GCA_905479835.1. Taxonomy (GTDB): domain Bacteria; phylum Bacteroidota; class Bacteroidia; order Flavobacteriales; family Flavobacteriaceae; genus Urechidicola. The sequence goes on along the minus strand of CAJQNZ010000074.1, from coordinate 32,282 downwards.
TGCTTGAAGAAGCAGGAGTGCGTGTTGATTATATAGGAGGTACAAGTATGGGAGCAATTGTAGGAGCTATGTATGCTTCTGGATATTCTGCTAAAGAAATTGATTCATTGATTCGTACATTTGATTTTGACAAAATAATGCAGGATGATTTACCTAGAAAATCCAAACCATTTTATGAAAAACAAATCGGTGAAAAATATGCAATAACTTTTCCTTTAAAAAAAGGCAAGATTACCATTCCAAAAGCAGTTTCTAAAGGTCAGAATGTGCTGAATCTAACGACTGAATTATTGCAACATGTAGATACAATAACTGATTTTAACAAACTCCCTATTCCTTTTTTCTGTATTGCTACCAATCTTGAAACAGGAAAACAGGTGAAATTAAATAGTGGTTTTTTGCCAAAGGCAGTTCAGGCAAGTGGTGCTTTTCCTACTTTATTGGAGCCTGTAGAAATCGATGGAAAATTATTGATTGATGGAGGAGTTATTAATAATTTTCCAATAGAAGAAATTATAGAAATGGGTGCTGATATTGTGATTGGGATTGATTTAAGAAGTGATTATGATGAAAAAGATGAATTGGATTCTGCAGTCAAGATAGTGAATCAGATTATTAGTTTTCAGATGTACGGAAATCATGATGAACGTGTTAAAAAAACAGATGTTTATATTCATCCAGATATGAATAAATATACAGTTACATCGTTCGATAAACTTGAAGAGATAGAAGAAATAGGAGGAATTGCAGCTCGAAAGTATTTTGATAAATTTTTAGAAATTGCAAAGCAACAATCGATAAAAAGACCACCTTTTACTCGTAAAGATCAAGAGAATGAATTGTACATAAAAAGTATCCTTATTAAAGGAAATCAAGATTATACACGAAGTTATGTGAAAGGTAAAATGAAAATTGAAGAAGGGCAGACAATACTCTTTTCAGAATTGGTAGAGGGAATTAACAACCTTACTGCAACAGGAAATTTTACTAATATTCAATATAAAATTGATACAGATGAAAGCGGAAGTGTCTTATCTTTAAAGTTAAAGCAAAACGATGTTTCTACCTATGTAAAATTTGCAGCACACTATGATAATTTATATAAAACAAGTGTTCTTTCCAATCTTACTACGAAGCATTTATTGTCCAAAAACGATGTGCTATCAGCAGATTTTGTTTTGGGTGATAACTTACGCTATGATCTTAATTATTTTATTGACAATGGAACGTATTGGAGTTTTGGATTAAAATCGCGCTTGAATACATTTGAAACAGCAATTGATTACAATCAAGATAATATCAGCAGAATTAATCTTGAATACAAAGACAATACAAATCAAGTTTATTTTCAAACAGTATTTAATAGGAAGTTTGCACTTGGAATAGGTGCAGAGCATAAACATATTAGCGCCTATACAAAAACACTTCAAACTCTTAACGGTCAAGAAAAAACATTTTTTGACAAGTCAGATTATGGAAATTTCATTTCTTATCTTAAGTTTGACACCTACGATAAAAAGTATTTTCAAAAAGAAGGAGCATATGTAGATATTGATTTTAAATGGTATTTACTTTCTTCTGACTTCAATAATAATTTTAATTCTTTTTCTCAATTGAAGGGAGAAATAGGGTATGCTTATACTTTTTTTGATAAACTTACAGCACATTTTATTTCAGAAGCAGGAATAACAATTGGAGAAAATCAGAACGCTATATTGGATTATCAATTGGGAGGATATGGAGAAAACTTGATAAACACATTGATTCCTTTTTACGGATATGATTATATTTCTTTATCAGGCGATGGATTTTTAAAATCTGCGATGACATTAAGATACGAGTTTGCAGAAGATCACTACTTAATGACCACTGCAAATGCTGCTCGTATAGGGAATGATTTTTTTAATGAAGGAAGAATATTTGAAGACACCAAGTTAGGATATGCCGCTGGATATGGGTTTGATTCTTTTATGGGACCTATAGAAGTAAACTACACATGGTCTCCGGATACTAAGAAAAAATATTGGTATTTTAACTTAGGGTACTGGTTTTAAACCATAAAAAAAACCGATTGCAATTCAATTGCAATCGGTTTTCATTCTTGATATTGTTAATGCCTCAATTTACTTATCATTTGTTTTATCAAATGAGTATTGTAAATATTGAAAAGCATCACGAGGTAAAACTTTGATCCACTTTTTATACTTTAAAAACCATCTATTTTGGATTGATGGAAATCCTTGTTTAAGATAAGCGGCTATAAAAGGATGTGTATGTAACACTACTTTATTAGCTCCATTGTCAGAATTTATAATTCTGTCAAGTTCTTGCTCAATTTTATCAATCACTACGATTGGAGCTTCTATTTCACCTGTTCCATTAGGATTAGGTTCTTTAGTTTTTATGACCAATTCTGGACGTACTCGTTGACGAGTTATCTGAATTAATCCGAACTTACTTGGAGGTAGAATCTTATGTTTGGTACGGTCATGTGACATTTCTTTTTTCAAATGTCCATATAACTTCTGTCTATCTTCTGCTTTATGCATATCGATAAAGTCCACTACAATAATTCCTCCCATATCTCTTAACTGCAATTGTCTTGCGACTTCTGATGCAGCAATCATATTTACTTCAAGTGCAGTATCTGCTTGTGACTTGGCTTTATTAGAACGGTTACCGCTATTTACATCAATTACGTGCAACGCTTCTGTATGCTCTATTACCAAATAAGCCCCTTTGCTCATTGAAACCGTTTTTCCAAATGCCGTTTTAATCTGGCGCTCTATACCATATTTTTCAAAAATCGGCATTTTAGATTTATGGAATTTAACAATGGATTCTTTTGAAGGAGCAATTTCCTGAATGTAGTCTTTAATCTCTACAGAAAGTGCTTCGTCATCAACAATAATGTTGGTAAAAGAATCATTAAATACGTCTCTTAAAATAGAAGACGCACGGTTCAATTCACTCAATACTTTGGTAGGTGCATCTGCTCTTCTTATTTGCTTGCACATGGCAACCCATCTTTCTAAAGAATTCTGAAGATCACGATCTAGTTCTGCTACTTTTTTATCGATAGCAACAGTTCTGATAATAACTCCAAAGTTTTTGGGCTTGATGCTTTTAATAAGTCTTTTCAATCGTTCTTTTTCCTTTGGATCTTCTATTTTCTGAGAAACAGAAATCCGATTGGAAAATGGAACTAAGACTAGAAATCTACCAGCAATTGAAAGCTCTGAATTTAATCTAGGACCTTTAGTAGAAATAGGTTCTTTAACTATTTGAACCAATGTGTTCTGTCCTGTTTTAAGTACATCGCCGATTTTTCCATCTTTAAGAATGTCTTTCTCAAAATGGAAATTTTTTAAAGTGAAATCTTTTTGTTTACCTGTGTTAACACCTTTAATGAATTTGGATAAAGATAATAATTGAACACCAAGATCATGATAATGAAGAAAACCATCTTTTTGGTATCCTACATTTACAAATGCTGCGTTCAGTCCTGTTAATGTCTTTCCTATTTTTGCTAGGAATACATCACCAACCGAGATTTTATTCTCATTTGTTTCCTTATTTAATTCAATAAGTTTGCCATCTTTTAATAAGGCAAAATCAATATCAGAGGAACTTGATCTAATGATTAATTCTGTTTTCACTCTGAATTGTTTTTATAACTATATAATTCAATATCAATAAAATTATATAGTTGGTTAATAAATTACACAGGGTTTTTAAACCCGAGGAAACTAGTTTTAAACTAGTTTCGTTTTCAATGAACGTGTGTTTTTTCAAAAGAAAAAGTAAGTTAAAACTTACTTCTTCTTCTTGTGTCTGTTTGCTCTTGCTCTCTTTTTTCGCTTGTGCGTAGAGATCTTAGCTCTTTTTCTTTTTTTACCACTTGGCATAATAAAATGTTTTTAATATTATTAATACTGTAAAAATTATTTTACAGCTACTTTAGTTTTTACACTATCAACAAATACTTTTGCAGGTTTAAATGCAGGAATGTTATGAGCAGGAATTTTAATAGTAGTATTTTTTGAAATATTTCTACCCGTTTTTTCAGCTCTTTTTTTAATAATGAAACTTCCAAATCCTCTTAAGTAAACATTTTCACCTGTTTCTAATGAATCCTTTACTTCATCCATAAATGCTTCAACAGTTGCTAAAACATCTCCTTTTTCAATCCCAGATTTTTCTGAAATACGTGATACGATATCTGCTTTTGTCATTTTTTATTTTTTGTTTATATGTTTTCTAAATTGAGGTTGCAAATATAGTAGAATTAATTCAACATCAAAAAGTTAAATGGTTAAATTTTAAGCATATAATTAATGTATTTTTGTCAAAAAATAAAAACAATTGATTTTTTCTAATAAACTCATATACTGGTATTTAAAAAACAAGAGAGAGATGCCATGGCGCAATACCATAAATCCCTACTTTATATGGTTGTCCGAAATTATTTTACAGCAGACAAGAGTTGCTCAAGGAACCTCATATTATTTAAAATTTATAGAACATTTCCCAACAATTCAAGACCTTGCCAATGCTGATGAACAACTTGTGCTAAAATTATGGCAAGGATTGGGTTATTATTCAAGAGCGCGAAACTTACATTTTACCGCTCAGTATATTGTAAATGATCTTGATGGTAAATTCCCTGACACATATAATGAGTTGTTAAAGTTGAAAGGTGTAGGAGATTATACAGCTTCTGCTATTGCGTCAATATGTTTTAACGAACCAACTGCTGTGGTTGATGGAAATGTTTATAGAGTCCTTTCAAGATATTATGGAATTAATACTCCTATTAATTCAACTATTGGGATTAAAGAATTTAAAAAACTAGCCCAACAATTAATAGATCACAACAATCCAGCAGACCACAACCAAGCAATCATGGAATTTGGGGCAACCATGTGTAAACCTCAGAATCCTGATTGTATAAAATGCCCTTTCAATGATAGTTGTGTTGCATTGGAACTAAAAAAAATAAATGAATTACCTGTTAAAGAGAAAAAATTAAAAATCAGAAAAAGATACTTTAATTATATTGTTGTGTATACAGATCAAGGTGAAACGATTTTACATCAAAGAATCGAAAAAGGGATATGGAGAAATTTATATGAATTTCCATTGATTGAAACCGATGATGTTATAGATGAAAAAGGAGTAGTAGAAAATAATTTTTTTCAAGAAATAATTGAAGATAAAAAAATTGTTTTAAAACTTTTTAACCCAAAAACGATAGTCCATAAATTATCACATCAGCATATTTACACTCAATTTTGGATTGTTAGAACCGAGACTATAGTTGGTTCGAGTATTGATTGGGAAAATCTAAACGATTATCCTGTGCCTAAATTAATTGCCAATTTTATTAAAGAATTTGATAAAAAGACTGTTTAATTTTTTCAATACAATCTTAGGTGTCTCAAAATCACTCGAACTTACATTTTTATAGGCAATGCCAATATTGATATCTTACATCAACATTTTTTGGCTAATAATTTAAAGTAGGTAATTATTTGTTATTGAAAAGCGCCTGCAAAGTCGAAATTAAAGGCATAATGCCGATATTGAGATATAATTTTTTTAGAGGACTTAAAACAAACTGAAATTTTTAGTACATTTGATAAGTAAAAGAAAATTATGGCAGGAACTTTAAATAAGGTAATGTTAATAGGACATCTCGGGGATGAGATTAAGATGCATTATTTTGACGATAAAAATTCTATTGGACGTTTTCCTATTGCTACCAATGAATCTTACACCAATAAACAGACAGGTGAAAAAATAACGACTACTGAATGGCATAATATTGTTGTGAGAAACAAGTTGGCTGAAATATGTGAAAAATACTTAACCAAAGGTGATAAAGTTTACTGCGAAGGAAGAATTAAAACCAGACAATGGGAAGATGATAATGGACAGAAGCGTTATTCAACAGAAATTCATGCTGTTGACTTAACTTTTTTAACAACCAAAAGAGATTTAGGATCAAGTCCAGTACAATCGACTACACAGAAAAAAGAAGTTTCTGTTTCTGATTCTGATTCAACATCAATTCCTGAAGTAAATGATGATTTACCATTTTAAATTTAATATAGCATAATTGGATCCAGAACCCTCGAGTTTTATGAGTCTTTTTTTAGTAAGTATAGATGGTTTTTTTATCCTTAGAATCTCTATTTTACTCATATTATTAATCTGTTCAGCACTTATTTCAGGCGCTGAAGTTGCATATTTTTCATTATCTCAATCTGAACTTAACTTAGCTGCTGAGTCGAAATTGAGACGTGAACGAAGAGTTGTTGAGTTACTTGAGAACCCAAAAAAATTATTGGCAACCATTCTTATTTCCAATAATTTTATCAATATTTTAATCGTTTTACTTTTCGCATATTTAGGAGAAGATATGTTCTCTGGAATTGGGAATGTATACTTGAAATTTGCAATAGAAGTAGGACTTATAACTTTTTTGATTTTACTTTTTGGAGAAGTATTACCTAAGATTTATGCCAATAGGAATTCAATGCGATTTGCATCTTTTATGGTTGTTTCTCTTCGATTTTTAAATTCAATATTTTCTTTTGTAAGCATTCCATTGATGAGCCTGACCAATATAGTTGAGGGTAGATTTGGCAGAAAAAACTCTAACTTTTCAGTAGAAAAACTTTCCAAAGCATTGGAAATCACTTCTGACGATGCAACTACAGATGAAGAACAAAAAATTCTTGAAGGGATTATTACTTTTGGAAATACGGAGACCAATCAGATTATGAAACCAAGAATTGATGTATTTGCTATTGAAGATACTGAGGCTTTTGAAGTAGTTGTTGACAAAATCATAAATAATGGATTTTCGAGAAATCCTGTATACCATGATAATATTGATGAAATAATAGGTGTGTTGTACGCCAAGGATTTATTGCCTCACTTGACCAAAGATACATTCGATTGGCAGTCATTACTTCGCGAACCAATATTTGTACCAGAGAATAAAAAGCTGGATGATTTATTAAAAGAATTTCAAGAGAAAAAAATTCATTTGGCAGTTGTTGTTGATGAATATGGTGGTACAAGTGGAATCGTAACATTGGAAGACATTATAGAAGAAATTGTAGGTGATATTTCAGATGAATTTGATGACAGTGATTTGTTTTATTCCAAGATAGATAATCATAACTATGTATTTGAAGGGAAAACATCCATTAAAGACTTCGCGAAAATAATAGGAGTAGACGAAGAAATGTTTGAACAAGAAAAAGGAGAGGCGGAAACCTTAGCAGGATTTATACTAGAAATTTCTGGAAAATTTCCTAAGAATAAAGAGATAATAAAATTTAAAGATTTATCGTTTAAAGTTGAAGCGATGGAAAAAAGAAGAGTGAAGCAAGTGAAAGTAACAATTAAGCCTACCAAAAATGAAGATTAAAATAGTTGCACTTATTGTACTTTCTTTTTTAATAAAATCTTGTAAAAATGATGTGTTGCCTAAACCAAATGCTTTCTTAAAACTAGAATATCCAGAGGCTCAGTATCAAAAAATAGTAAGCAATTGTCCATTTGCTTTTGAAATCTCTCAAGAGTCAATAGTTGAGATTAAAGACAATTGCTCTCTGAATATTACTTACCTTAAACAGAATGCAGTAATACATATTACCTATAGAAAAGTTGATCGTAATTTAGAACAAATTTTAAAGGAAGTTGAAAAACTAACCTATGAACATACAAGTAAAGCAGATGCTATTCCACTTGCGGATACATATGAAAATGAGTTAAATAAGGTGTATGGAAAAATTATTAATATAGAAGGTGATGTCGCATCCAATATTCAATTCAATGCAACAGATAGCGTAAAAAATGTTTTATATGGCTCATTATATTTTAATGTAAAGCCTAATTATGATTCCATAATACCAGCAATAAATTATATCGAAAAAGATATAAAAAACTTAATGGAAACCATCGATTGGAAATAATCATTCTTTACTTTCCAAAACCAAATAAAACTGAATGCTAAATAAAAACACGCCAAACAGTAAGTGTAATGATTGTGTTCCTAATGGAAAATCTACATAATACATTAAGATTCCCGTAAGCGTTTCTAAGCCCAATAAAACTAGTATCCAGTTTAATTTTTTAAAACCCAAATGCAACTTTTCATTCAGGTAAAAGAGCCATGTATTTACTGCTATAATTGCAATAGTGAAAGATCTATGTATGTAAAATTTTAAGTCAGGAGCGAGCAAACTTAATTGTTTGTTTTCAAATCCTAACAACTTCACTTGTTCATCAACATATTGTCTTACTTGAGTTCCTAAAGCAATTTGAATTAAAGAAAAAAGAGCAGCAACCCATAAAACATTTGTAAATAGAGAACTTGATTTTTTTATAGAAGAATTCTTATGATCTACCATATGAGTTAGTTTCAATAATATAGCAACTATGATTAAACCAACCACCATATGAATCGTAATCGTAGAAGGGTTTAATACAGAATCGACAACAGTTTTCCCAAGCCAAGCCTCAAATAACATAAGAAAAAAAGCGCCAAAAGAAAGTATAGGTATGAGTTTGTTCTCTTTCCAGAATTTAATAGAACCGATAATTAAGAAAAGAAAAAAGATTCCGGAAAGCACAGAAACAAGTCTGTTTATATATTCTGTCCAAGTATGAAAAACATTGAATTTTGCATAATCATGTTTTTTATATATATCCCAATTGTTCATCTCAAATGCTATAGTAGATTTAAAATCTTCTTGTGCGACAAATAATTTTTCGTTTTTAATAATTGCAACCCCTTTTTTATAATCTTTATTCGGATGCCATAATAATTGAGTTTCAACAATAGGAGGAATATAATATCCAAAACACTTTGGCCAATCAGGACAGCCCATTCCTGATCCAGTCATTCTTACAATTGATCCTGCTAGAAAGATTAAATAGAGTGAAATCAGACAATATTTTACGATGCGAGGAAATCGTTTTTTCATTGAAAATACTTTTTACAAATATAATCTAAATCAATAAAAAAGGCTTCCAAAATAGGAAGCCTTTTAAAAAATAAGTTTGTGATAAAATTAATTAGTGTCCTTTTACAGCACCTTTTAATTTATCAGCACCTTCAACAACTGCATCTTTTACATCTTTTGCAGCTTCAACAGTACCATCAACAGCTTTTCCGGCTGCATCAACTGCACCATCTACTGCTTCTCCAGCAGCATTTACTGCACCTTCAACAACACCTTCTGCTTTTTTGGCAGCACATTTAGCTTTACATTCAGCATGTTTAGCAGCACATTTTGCACAATCTTTTTCAGTACAGTCAGCACTACATTTAGCATCTGAACATTCATGTTTAGCAACAGCATCTCCAACGGCTTCAGCACCATCAGCAACAGCATCTCCAACTGCTTCTGCGCCATCAACAACAGCGTCTCCAGCTACTTCTACACCGTCAACAATTGCATCTCCGGCTTTCTTAACATCTTTACATGAAACCGCGAGTAAACCTACTAGTGCGATAACAAATATTCCTTTTAGTAATTTCATAATTAATGAGTATATATAGTTAAATTTTAGCAAATGTATTTAAAAAATTAATAAAAATTGTGAAAAAATTAACATTATTTTTTTAATTCATTCAATAAATTAATTTTCTCAACTATTTTAATTTCAATGACTTTGTATAATTTTCCTCCAGCAATACCATTTATTTCTTTTTCAATCTCACCAATAGAGGTTTTATTACTGTCAAATGAAAATTGCCCTTTCTCTTGTTCGAAACTCACTTCGGACACTTTAACCCCTTCGATTCTTCGAACTTTTGAGGCTATAAGTTTTGCACAGCCTATTTCACAAGTCATTCCTTCTATTTTAATTTCGGCATGTTGAATCTTCTCTTCTTTTTTGCAAGAAATGAATATAAGTGAAATACTTAATATTAAAATTAAATGAATTTTCTTCATAATTTTTTTGGTTATCGTATTTTTTTGTAAAAATACAAAACAAATCAAAGTTAAAAAGAAAAAATAACGGACTTTTGCAATTGAAAAAAGTAACATTATTCTAATGAATAATTATCAAAAAAAATGGATATATCTCATTGTTCTTTCCTTAATATGGGGAAGTTCATTTGTTTTAATTAAGAAAGGCCTTGTTGGTTTATCTGCTGTTCAATTAGGGTCATTGAGAGTTATAATTACCGGACTTATTTTATTTTTAGTAGGTTATAAGAGTCTTAAATCTATAAAAAGGAATGAGTGGAAATGGATTGTAGTTGCAGGGTTTTTAGGGACTTTTTTTCCGGCATTTTTATTTGCTTTTGCAGAAACCGAAGTTGATAGTGGTGTGGTATCTATTTTAAATTCATTGGTACCATTAAATACTATTCTATTTGGATTTGCAATTTTTAAAATAGCATCTTCCAAAAGACAAATCTTTGGTGTTATAATTGGATTTATTGGGACTACTATTTTAATTGCCAGTGGAGCAAAGTTAAACCCAGAACAAAATTACTTCTATGCTGGATTTGTCATTTTAGCCACAGTGATGTATTCAATTAATGCGAATATTATTAAAAAGCATCTACAAGAAGTAAAACCAATCGCAATTGCAACAGGAAATTTTGCAGCAATAATGATCCCAGCAATTGTTATTCTGTTGTTTTCCGATTTTTTTATTGAAAATAATTATAAGAAACCAGAAGTTTTAAAATCATTGGGTTATGTTTTTCTTCTTTGCACTTTTGGAACAGCGCTTGCAAAGGTTATGTTTAATAAATTGGTGCAGATATCTACGCCAGTATTTGCTTCTTCAGTAACATATGTGATGACACTTGTTGCTGTGTTGTGGGGAGTATTGGATGGTGAGAAGATTGGATTTACTCAGATAATTGGAGGGATTATAATGCTTTTTGGAGTTTATATGGCTAATAGAAAGAAAATTAATTAATTGAGATTAAATGGCTTTGCTATTTCGTAATAAAGCCTTATATTTGCACTCATTTTTAACAAGCGAAATTTAAATTTAATCGTATGTACGCAATTGTAGAGATAGCAGGGCAGCAATTTAAAGTAGCAAAAGATCAAAAGGTATTCGTCCACCGTTTACAAGGAGAAGAAGGTTCAAATGTAACATTTGACAACGTTCTTTTAGTAGACAATGGATCAGTAACTATTGGCGCCCCAGCTATAGAAGGAGCAGCAGTGACTGCCAAAATCTTAAATCACTTAAAAGGTGATAAGGTAATCGTTTTCAAGAAAAAACGTAGAAAAGGATATAGAGTAAAGAACGGTCATAGACAGTCTTTTACTGAAATCCAAATTGAAAGTATTGCCGCTTCAGGTGCTAAAAAAGCAACTGCAAAGAAAGCAACACCTAAAAAAGAGGCTGTAAAGAAAGCAGCACCTAAAAAAGAATCTGTAAAAGCTGAAGAAACTAAAGTTGTGGCTAAAGCTGTAACAAAAAAATCGAAATCTTCAAAAGCAGATGACTTAAAGAAAATTGAAGGAGCTGGTCCTAAGGCCGCTGAAGCAATGGTTAATGCAGGATTAGATACTTTTGCTAAAGTTGCAAAAGCTGATCCAGCAAAATTAAGTGAAATCTTAACTGAAGCAAGTTCTAGATTATCACATTTAGTTACAACTACATGGCCAAAACAAGCTGATTTAGCTGCGAATGGTAAGTGGGATGAATTAAAAGAATTACAGGATAGACTTGACGGAGGCGTTGAAAAATAGTCTATTTAAGTTATAACCTATAAAAACTCAATAAAATGGCACATAAAAAAGGAGTCGGAAGTTCGAAAAACGGTAGAGAATCAGAATCGAAACGTCTAGGAGTTAAAATTTACGGAGGACAAGCTGCAATTGCAGGAAATATTATTATCCGTCAAAGAGGAACGACACACAATCCTGGTGAAAATGTATATATGGGAAAAGACCATACATTACATGCTCAAGTTGATGGTCTTGTGAAATTCACAAAGAAAAGAAACAATAAATCCTATGTTTCAATTGAACCTTTCGAGGCTTAAGAAGAACTAAGATAATAAATTTAACTCCCAAGCGAAAGTTTGGGAGTTTTTTTGTGCCGTTTTGTTACCTTTGTCTATGATGACTTTTCTATATAACATACTAATTTCTATTACTCGATTTTTTCTTCAAATAATTGGGTTGTTTAATAAAAAAATAAAACTTTTTATTGATGGCAGAAATGAATCGTTTCAAAAGATAGAAAAGAGTATTTCTAAAACTGACAAAACTATTTGGATTCATTGTGCTTCTTTGGGAGAATTTGAGCAAGGAAGACCAATTATTGAGGAACTCAAAGATAAATATAAAAATCATAAAATTGTTCTGACTTTTTTTTCTCCTTCTGGATATGAGGTTCGTAAAAATTATGACCAAGTTGATGTTGTTTGTTATTTACCATTAGATACGAAATCAAACGCAAGAAAGTTTATAGAATTAGTACATCCAGAAATGGCAATTTTTGTCAAATATGAATTTTGGCCAACTATTTTAAAAGAATTAAAAAATAAAAATATCCAAACCATTTTGGTTTCAGGAATTTTTAGAGAAAATCAAATATTCTTTAAGCCTTTTGGTGTATGGATGCGTAAATCCTTAAAAACTTTTTCTCACTTTTTCGTGCAAGATGTAAATTCTGAAAAATTATTAGCATCTATTGAAATTCATAATGTAACTGTGAGTGGTGACACGCGTTTTGATAGAGTTCATGAAATCACAAAACAAGATAATAGTCTTGATTTTATTGAAGAATTTAAACACAATCAATTGACTTTTGTTGCTGGAAGTACGTGGAAGCAAGATGAAGAATTGATTATAGATTATATAAACAATAGTGCTTCTGAGAATGATAAATTTATCATTGCTCCGCATAATATTAATCCAAAAGAAATAAAAGAATTACAGAATAATATCAATAAAAAAACAGTATTGTTTTCCGAAAAGGAAAGTCAAAATTTAAAAGAAGCACAAGTTTTTATTATTGATACGATTGGAATCTTAACTAAGATTTATAGTTATGCAGATATAGCATATGTAGGTGGAGGATTTGAAACAGGATTGCATAATATTTTAGAACCTGCAACTTTTGGTGTGCCAATTATTATTGGTCCAAAATATGATAAATTTAAAGAAGCAGTAGATTTGGTAAATGAAGGAGGATGTTTTGTTGTCTACACAAAACAAGAGTTCAACAGTCAATTAAAAGAATTGTTTAATGATGCTGATGACAGAATGAAGAAAGGGAAAATTACAAAAAAATTCATTTCTCAAAATATAGGTGCAACCAATAAAATTTTGGATTATATTAAATCTAGAATTGACTAGAATGGAAGGTAAATTAATAGACAGTTTTGGAAGACAAATTTCATATTTGCGATTGGCAGTTACCGATCGTTGTAACTTACGTTGTCAATACTGTATGCCTGCGCATGGAATTGATATTGTTGACCGAAAAGAGTTGTTGACTTTTAAAGAAATGTATCGAATAACTCGTGTTTTAAGTGAACTCGGAGTCAATAAAGTTCGCTTGACAGGAGGAGAGCCATTTGTAAGAAAAGGGTTTGTTGATTTTTTAGAAATGTTAGATTTTAATGACTTACTTGAAGAGATAAATATCACTACAAATGGTGTTTTGATTAGTAAACATTTAGAAAAAATTGAGCAACTAAAAGTGAAGTCTATAAACCTGAGTCTTGACAGTTTAAGGAAAGATAAATTCGCAGAAATTACACGTAGAGATGTTTTTGATGATGTTTACGAAACACTTGAAATTTTAGAGAAAAGCAATATCAATTTAAAATTAAATATTGTTGTTCAATCTGGAATTAATACCGATGAAATCATTGATTTTGTTGAATTGACTAAACACAAAAATATTGCAGTTCGTTTTATTGAAGAAATGCCTTTTAATGGTGTTGGACAAAAAGATGTAAAAGAAGTTTGGAATTATACAAAGATTCTTTCTGAGATAGAAAGTAAGTTTGATATTGAGAAATTGGTTGATGGTAAATCGTCTACATCCCGAAATTTTAAAGTTGATACTTACAAAGGAACTTTCGGAATCATTCCCGCTTTTACAAGAACAATCTGTGGAGATTGTAATCGCATAAGAATTACTGCGACTGGAATGTTTAAGAACTGTTTGTTTGATGATGGTGTTTTTAATGTGAGAGATTTCATGAGAGATGGTGCAAGTAATGATGACTTGAAAAAGTTATTTTTATCAATTGTAGTAAAGAAACCAAAAAACGGATTTATTGCCGAGAAAGAACGAAATTCTAAAGTTTCAGAAAGCATGTCGACTATTGGTGGTTGATATAAATGAATAGTGAAAAATTAATAATGAATAATGTCATTCCTGCGAAGGCAGGAATCCATAATTTTTTAAATATATAAACGATAAAACTTATTACTACACATAAAGCCCTTGAAATAATACTAAACCATACTGAAGAATTTGGTTTAGAAGAGGTGAGTTTTGCCAATTCTTTAGGTAGAGTTTTAAAAGAGAACATATATGCAGACAGAGATTTCCCGCCATTCAATAGAGTTTCTATGGATGGAATTGCAATTTCTCATCGAGTTTTTGAAGAAGGTCAAAGAGTTTATAAAGTTGAAGGAATTCAAGCAGCAGGAAGCGAGCAAATGACTTTAAGCAATACTCAAAACTGCATCGAAGTAATGACGGGCGCAGTATTACCAGAAAATGCTAATGTTGTTATTCCTTACGAGCAAACAGTAATCGAAAACGGAATTGCCAAAGTATCGATTACAGAAGTTTCACACTTTAAAAACATCCATAAAAAAGGAAAAGATAAAATGCAAGGAGATTTAATCATCTCTAAAAACACATTGATCTCTTCTGCTGAAATAGGCATTCTTGCAACGGTTGGGAAATCAACTGTAAAAGTTGCTAAAAACCCAAAAGTGATGATTGTTTCAACAGGTGATGAATTGGTTGAAGTCAATCAAACTCCGAAAGATTTTCAAATACGGAGGAGTAATGTGCATACGTTGGTTTCATTGCTTAAAAGAAAAGGAATAGAATCAAAAACCACTCATATTACTGACAATAAAGAGATATTAAAGCAAAAGATCAAAGGCTTTTTGGAAGATTATGACGTCTTACTTTTCAGTGGAGCAGTAAGCAAAGGAAAATTTGATTTTGTCCCTGAAGTTTTAGAAGAATTAGGTGTAGAAAAATTATTTCATAAAGTAGCACAAAGACCTGGAAAACCTTTTTGGTTCGGTGGCATTGCCACTTCTGTTTTGAGTGAACAGGATGTAAAAAATAGAGAAAAGAATAATACTATAGTATTCGCATTTCCTGGAAATCCGATTTCGACATTTATAAATTGTTTAGCGTATTTTTATCCTTGGTATCAGAAATCAGTTGGATTAAAACTTAATGAAGTAACTGCAATTTTATCTGAAGATGTTATTTTTAAACCTAATTTAACGTACTTTTTACATGTAAAGTTGAGTTATAAATTTGGTCATTTAATTGCAACTCCAATTAGAGGTAACGGTTCTGGAGATTTGGCAAGTTTGATAGATGCAGATGCTTTTATTCAACTACCTAATGATCAAGATGAATTTAAAAAAGGAGAAGTTTTTCCGATATTGTCATATCGAAGTTTTTAATTTTAAGTGCTTAGTTTTGAGTTAAAAAATTAGATATGAGAGAAAGTATAGTCCAAAAAAAGAGTTTTCAATTTTCGCTTAAAATAATCTCACTTTATAAAAAATTATTAAGTGAAAAAGAATATATTATTTCAAAGCAGTTGTTAAGAAGCGGGACTTCTATTGGCGCAAATATTGAAGAAGCTTTGGCAGGCCAAAGTAAAAGAGATTTTACCGCTAAAATGTCAATTTCTTCAAAAGAAGCAAGAGAAACAAAATACTGGTTACGTTTATTAAAAGAAAGTGAATTAACGAATTTAGACGTTAAATTATTAATTTTGGATATTGATGAATTGATACGAATATTAACCTCGATAGTTAAAACGTCTCAACAGAACCTAACTAAAAATTAACCATTCAAAACTTAAAACTATTTTAAATGAGTTTTTCACACATAAATAAAAAGAACCAACCAAAAATGGTTAATGTTGGCGATAAAAAAATCACCAAAAGAAAGGCAACTGCTAGAGCAATTATGTTTTTGGGAACAGAAATCATTTCTCATTTTGAAAATGACGAATTAACAACCAAAAAAGGTCCGGTTTTTCAAACAGCCATTATTGCAGGAATTCAAGCAGTGAAAAAAACTTCTGATTTGATTCCTATGTGTCACCCATTAATGATTCAAGGAGTAGATATAGATATTAAAATCATTAATAAAGAAGAAATAGAGATTATTTGTTCTGTAGAAATAGAAGGAAAAACTGGCGTAGAAATGGAAGCATTAACTGGAGCAAGCATTACAGCGTTGACGGTTTATGATATGTGTAAATCGATATCACAAGAGATGATTATTAAGGAAGTAAAGTTGATTGAAAAAACTGGAGGCAAATCAGATATAAAAATTGATGAGTAAACACCAAAAACATACTAAACTTACGCGTAGAAATTATGGTAATTACGCTGCTAATGAAATTTCATTTTTAGGTGTTAAATGCTCAATAATTACCAATTTAGTTCAAAAAATAGCCAAAAATCAACAAAAAACATCAAAAATTGCATATTTAGATGCAAGTCATAATGATGAAATTCAAGCGCCAATATTGGATGTTTTTACATTTCACCATTCTGGGAATTTAGAAGTAAATTCTGAAACGGTTCTGAATCCATACAATTCTCTAATTCAACTTTCTCAATACGATTTGGTATGTATAAATGGAAATCATTATCAAGGTGAAAAGCAAATATTGATTTTGGATAATGAAAAAGAAGCATCCGTATTAAAAAGATTGGATCAATTGGGCAATATCCAGTTTGTCATAAAGATGAATGAAGATTCTAAGTATTTTGACTTTTTAGTAGAAAGATATCCAAACATTCAGAATCTGAAATGTTATATGATTGATGATATTGATTCAATTTCGACACATATTTATCGATTAATTGAAGAGGCGATTCCTCCAGTTCAAGCATTGATTCTTAAAGGTGGAAAAAGTACTCGAATGGGAACTGACAAATCATTGTTAGAATATCATGGACAGCCTCAAAGTGAATATTTATATGAACAGTTTAGTAAGATTTTCTTGCATTATAATGAAACCCAAAAAGGAGTTTATTTTTCGGTAAGAGAGGAACAAGAAAATTCTGAAAATTTCATTATTGATAAATTCAAAGACTTAGGCCCTTTTGGAGGAATTTGTTCGGCATTTCAAGAAAACCCAAATACTGCTTGGTTTGTCATTGCTACGGATGTTCCTTATGTGAATCTTAAGATGATTCATACATTATTAAAACATCGTAACCCTAAGAAAATAGCAACTGCTTTTAAAGGAAAAGACAGCGAATTTCCAGAACCTCTAATTACAATATGGGAGCCAAAAGCCTATCCTGTTTTGTTGAGTTATTTATCACAAGGATATTCTTGTCCTCGTAAGGTTTTGATAAATTCAGAGGTAGAAATTGTTGAAGTTGACAACCATTTTATCCAGAATATAAACACGCCTGAAGAATATCAAAAGGCGAAAAAAGAGTTTAAATAAAAATAGAATGTCTCCTCGAGCGCAGTCGAGAGGTTTAAGGTTTCGATTGTGCTCGACCAGACATATAAAATATAAAAATTATGTTATCATTAGGAGTACTATTTACAGGAATAGGATTGATGTTGGTGTTGTTTAACACAGTAAATATGTCATTTGTAAAAGACCAAGTAAAAGATAAAAAACAAGCAATGATTGGATATGCAATTCTTACTTTAGGAGTTGTCTTATTAATCATTTCAATTGGGAAAATGGCGGGATAGGATGTCAGAAATTTCAGCAAAAGATTTATACCAACGCCAAACAACCCTTTCCGAAATAGGAGAAAAAGGCCAAGAAAAGTTACGAAACGCTACAGTCACAATCGTAGGTTGTGGAGGTTTGGGTTCTGTTGCTGCAGTTTACTTGGCTGGAAGTGGTGTTGGAAATATTCATTTGGTGGATTACGATACAGTAGATGTGAGTAATCTACATCGTCAAGTTTTTTTCACGACCTATGATTTAGGAAAGCCCAAGGCTGAGGTCTTAGCAAATTATATTCAGTCCATTTCACCAATCGTTAATGTTTCTTTTACAAATGAATCTATCACTAAGCACAATGTTTTTGAATTGATTTCGAATGCTGAAATTGTATTGGATTGCACAGATCATTTACCTACCAAATACTTATTAAACGACGCTTGTGTTATTAAAGACAAAGTTCTTGTGTATGGTTCTTTGTATAAGTTTGACGGATATGTATCAACATTCAATTATCTAGACGAAAATGGAATTCGTACACCCAATCTTCGAGATGCTTTCCCAGAAATCCCAACCAATAATATTCCAAATTGTTCTGAAATAGGAACGCTGAATTCCATCGTTGGAATTATTGGAATTATGCAAGCCAATGAAGTTCTGAAAATTGTAACAGGAATAGGTAAAAGTCTGATTAGACAATTACTAATATATAATTCTTTAGAGAATTCCCTGTTTAAGATGCAATTAAAATCTGCTTTTAACAAGCAGAAAATTGCTCAGATATTTGAGTCGGAATCTTATGAAGATATTTCGTGTGAAGTTGAAGAATCGATTATCATTTCTCAAGAAAATTTTAAGAAGACATTGGAAAATAAAAAAGCCACAATTAAAATAATTTCTGTGATGGATGATGAGGATTTGGAACTGCCATTTGAAGTAGATGAAAAAGTTCCATTTTATGATATTGACGAATGGCTAGACGAATTAAAAGAACTTTATAACCAATATATTTTCGTTTGCAATCGTGGAAATTCAAGTTTGCGAGCAACCTATTTATGTAAAGAGCAATTTCCTAATTTAAAAGTGAAAAGTCTTGAAGGTGGAATTGAAGGGTTTTAACTTTTTGGCATCCTAAACTGTATTACCAGCGAAGATAAAACGGTAATAATTCCGATTGCAATAATAGCAGTTTCTACTCCATATATATCCGCAATAATTCCAGAAAGTATTGCTCCAATTGCATAACCAAGATCTCTCCAAAGCCTAAAAACACCAATACTTTCAGCACGTTGTGTCGGAGACGTTGCACTTGCAATTGCCGATAAAAAAGTAGGATATACCAATGCTGTTCCCAACCCTAAAATGGCTGCAATAAAACATAATTCATAAAAATCCGTAAAAGAAGGAATCAATAATATGGCAATTCCTTGCAATAACATTCCCCAAAAAAGCATTTTCTTTTTGGAATAAATATCAGACATTTTTCCGGTAAATAATTGCCCAATTCCCCATACAGTAGGATAAATAGCCGCAATAATTCCGATGTTTTTTGAATCATAATTCAATGACAATAATAGTATTGGTAAAATTCCCCATATCATTCCGTCATTAAGGTTGTTGACCAGTCCTGCTTGCGTGATGGAACTGAGTGATTTATCTTTAAAAGTGGTGTCAAGAAAGACACTATCAAGTTCTTTATTGCTTGTTGTTTTTTGTTCTATATTGACAAACGCTCTTGTGTCTCTTACAAATATTATAGACAACAACAATCCAATAATTGAAATCCCAATTCCTAGATAAAAAGGATATGGAGTAACACCATATTTTTGAGCAATCATTCCTGTAAGAAAAGCCACAATTCCAACTGCAAAATAACCAGCAAATTCATTGATTCCCATCGCCAATCCACGATCTTTTTCTCCTACCAAATCTATTTTCATTACCACAGTACTACTCCAAGTCAGCCCTTGATTGATTCCCAATAAAATATTGGCAAAAATTACCCAATTCCAAGAAGGTGCATAGATTAAAATAAACGGAATCGGAATGGCGAATAGCCAACCGATAATTAAAAGATTTTTTCGTCCGAATCTATTGGCGAGTTTACCAGTAAAATAATTAGTGATGGCTTTTGTAATTCCAAAAGCAACAATGAAAGATAAAATGGCAGTTTTGGAAGCGATTCCAAATTCTAGTTCGGCAAACTTTGGAAAAATGGTGCGTTCAAGACCTACCATTCCTCCCACAAATGCATTTACAATCACCAATATGGTGAATTGTAACCAGTTTTCTTTTAGACCAAGTTTAACTTTTTGGTGCATCTTTTTTCGGCATCGGACCTCGAAGATGAATAATCAATCCGTTTAAAAAATTACGTAATATCTGATCTCCACATTCCATATATTTCGGATGATCTTCCTTCCTGAAAAATGCTCCCAACTCACTTTTACTCACTTTAAAATCTACCAAAGCAAGTATTTTTACGATATCATCGTCACGCAACTTGTGTGCTACGCGTAATTTTTTAAAAATGTCATTATTTGTAAGTCCCATATTGCAAATGTAAGTGTTTTTTAATGAAGTTTAAGGAGTAGAATTCACCCAAACTTCACCATCAATAAAATGTTCTTTTTTCCAAATAGGAACTGTATCTTTTAAAGTGTCAATTGCATATTCACAAGCCTCAAATGCAGCCTTACGATGAGGTGATGAAACTGCAATAATCACTGGAATACGTCCAATAGCAAGTTCTCCTTCAGCATGGTGAATTGCAATTTTTAAGATGTCGTATTTTTCCAAAGCCGCATCTGCAATTTTCTGTATTTCTTTAATTGCCATTGGTTTGTAAGTGGAGAAATCCAATAAAATTACTTCTTTTTCTTTCGTTTTATTACGAACTGTTCCTACAAATAAAGCAATTCCACCACAAGAAGCATCTTGCACAAAATCATAACAATCTTGAAGATTTAGTTTTTCAGAAGTTATTTGTATAGAAGAATTACGAGACATTTTTATTGAAATTTTACTCTTACAAATTTAATAAATTAAACTATCAAATGTATCTTTGCCATTAATTAAAAATTACGTCAATTCGAGTGGTTTTTGAGATTGAAATGAACAAAAATTATATCGAGAATAGTAATTTTTATTTTAATAGTTCTCGATACGTTTTTTGTCAAAAACACTCGAACTGACTTAAAAAACATAAAATCAATGGAAAAAATATTTAGAGTAGTAGCGTTTCTAGAAGGAGTATCGTACTTGTTATTGTTGTTCATCGCAACACCAATTAAGTATTTTGCCAATGATCCTCAATATGTAAAAATGCTAGGAATGCCTCACGGATTGTTATTTATAGGATATGTGATTCTTGCATTTTTATTGAAGTCACATTATAAATGGGATAATAAAGCATTTTTCATTGTTCTGATATGCTCATTAATTCCTTTCGGAACATTTTATGCGGATAAGAAATATTTTAGGAAAGAGTAATTATTGTGAATTATACCTTCCAAAGTCAGAAACACAGCAAACTAATGATAATGCTTTTAAACTATTCAATTCGTTGCCATAGTCATTAGAAATTCCATGGACAACACCATGACGATTTAAGTCACTAAAATAATTGGAATTCTTGGTTTCTTTATTATAATGATCTGTAAGAGAATTCTTTTCTGCAAGGATATTTATAATTGGATGATTTTTATCCTTATTTTTAATTTTGCCTATTTCTCTCCCTCTAAAAATAATTGAATCACAAATGCCATCTGCTTGTGATAAAAACAGTATTGTTGAACAGTAAAATAGTTTTTTTCGATGTGAAAGAAATGCTTCTCTTAGAATGTCTTTTCTTTCTGGGAGACTTTTTATTAAGTCAGATTCAATCTCTTTAAGGTTTATTTTGAAATATTTAACAAGTAGGTTTTCAGCCTCATTTACATTATTACTTTCAAAAAGATCAACAAGTTGAAATACAATTCCAATTCCTATAAATGGAGGGATATACCATCCATAATCTGCAAAAATTCTTTCTGTTTCTTCAAATGTATAATCTGGCAAATTAAAGTTCATGCTTTGAGTTATGAACTTCAGTTTTTCTGATTGTTCCTTGAGTTTAATTAAAAGATTTGATGTTGAATACGAATGCAAAATTTAATAGTATCGGTTGTTTTAAATATTAGCGCTATGTTAAATTGACTTAATAAGATGACATATAAAGTTAGTGATAATAATTGACAATGTCAATGAAGTTTTTCTCTTATCCACCACTTACAGGAGGAATTAGCGCAACTACATCTTTACTTTTTAATAATACATTTTCTTCAGCATATTCCATATTGACTGCCATAGAAAAATTGGAATGATGTTTCAATTTAGGAAATTTTTCAAGAAGAGAATTCTTTAATTCTGTAAGATTCATTCCGTCTTGAAATTCCATTTCTATAGAACGTTCTCCTACCAAATCACTTGTAATCCCAAAAAATAATATTTCAATATTCAAAATTGTATATTTTTTAGTAAAAATAAGGTTTTTGTCTATATTTGAATTGAAATAATGACGATTAATCAAAAATATTCTCAACTCATAAAAACCGAGGCGCAACGTCTTGGTTTTACAACTTGTGGAATTGCCAAGGCTGAGTTTCTTGAAAAAGAAGCCCCACGACTTGAAGAATGGCTTTCCAACGATTATCATGGAGAAATGAAGTATATGGAGAATCATTTCGACATGAGATTGGATCCTAGATTGTTGGTTGATGAAGCAAAATCAGTCATTTCATTGTCTTATAATTACTTTCCAGAAACTCAACAAAAAGAAGGTTCTTATAAGATTGCGAAATATGCTTATGGTCAGGATTACCATTTTGTTATTAAAGCAAAACTAAAAGAACTATACAATTTCATTCAGGAGAATATAGGAGAAATAAACGGAAGAGTATTTGTAGATTCTGCGCCTATTCTTGAGCGAGCTTGGGCGGAAAAATCAGGATTGGGATGGAATGGAAAACATTCGTTATTGATACAGAAAGAATTGGGATCTTACTTCTTTTTGTCAGAATTGATATTGGATTTAGAACTAGAATATGACACTCCATTTACTACGGATCATTGCGGAACGTGTACTAAATGTATTGATGCGTGCCCTACAGAAGCCATCTTGCCTAATAATACTGTTGACGGTTCTAAATGTATTTCATATTTCACGATAGAATTAAAAAATGAAATTCCGAATGATGTAAAAGAGAAAATGGAAGACTGGATGTTTGGTTGTGACATATGCCAAGATGTATGCCCTTGGAATCGTTTTTCAACACCACATCAAGAGCCTTTGTTTAACCCATATTCCGATTTGCTTGATATGACCAAAAGAGATTGGGAAGAAATTACGGAAGACGTCTTTAAAAAAGTCTTTAAAAAATCGGCTGTAAAACGTACAAAATTTTCAGGATTACAACGAAACATTCAATTTTTAAAGAAGTAAATAAGCATCTATTTTGCATTATCATTTCCACTAAAAGTTTATATTTGCTAGTTAAATTAAGAACCACACATGAGCGATTCTAAACTAAGACGTGAAGCACTTTTATATCATGCGAAACCAAGACCTGGAAAAATAGAAGTTGTCCCTACCAAAAAATATGCGACACAACGCGACTTAGCATTGGCATATTCTCCAGGAGTTGCAGAACCATGTTTGGAAATTGAGAAAGACGTAAATAACGTATATAAATATACTTCCAAAGGAAATTTAGTTGCTGTGATATCAAATGGAACTGCGGTTTTAGGTCTAGGGAATATAGGCCCTCAAGCCTCAAAACCTGTGATGGAAGGAAAAGGATTATTATTTAAAATTTTTGCTGGTATAGATGTATTTGATATAGAAGTTGATGCGACTGATGTTGATAAGTTTGTTGAAACAGTAAAAGCAATTGCACCGACATTTGGAGGGATAAACTTAGAAGATATCAAAGCGCCTGAAGCATTTGAAATTGAGCGTAGGTTAAAAGAAGAGTTGGATATTCCTGTTATGCATGACGATCAACATGGAACTGCCATTATTTCTGCTGCTGCACTTAAAAATGCTGTAGAAATTGCTGGAAAAAACATTTCAGAAGTTAAGATTGTAGTCAATGGTGCTGGTGCTGCGGCAATTTCTTGTACGAGATTATACTTGAAACTTGGTGCTAAACTTGAGAACGTAGTGATGTGTGATAGTAAAGGTGTCATTAGAAAAGATAGAGATAATTTAACATTAGAAAAAGAAGAGTTTGCAACTGATCGAAATTTAGATACACTTGCTGATGCTGTAAAAAATTCAGATGTATTTATAGGGCTGTCAATTGCAGATGTGTTTACTCCAGAGATGCTCTTAACGATGAATGATAAGCCAATTGTATTTGCAATGGCCAATCCTGATCCAGAAATAAAATATGATCTTGCTATTAAAACAAGAAAAGATATTATCATGGCAACAGGAAGGTCAGACCATCCTAATCAAGTGAATAATGTACTTGGTTTTCCGTTTATTTTTAGAGGCGCATTAGATGTTCGTGCAACTAAGATTAATGAAGAAATGAAAATGGCTGCTGTACATGCATTGGCAGATCTTGCTAAGCATCCTGTTCCAGAACAAGTAAATATTGTATATGATGAGGTGAACTTATCATATGGTGAAAAATATATCATTCCAAAACCATTTGATCCTAGATTAATTTATGAAATTCCACCTGCAATTGCGAAAGCAGCGATGGATTCAGGAGTTGCATTGGAGCCAATTACAGACTGGGATGCCTATAGAGATGAATTGATGGAGCGTCTTGGGACTGGAAATAAAATAATTCGATTATTACACAATCGTGCTAAATCAGACCCAAAGAAAATAGTGTTTGCTGAAGCAGATCATTTGGATGTATTAAAAGCAGCACAGATTGTTCATGATGAAGGAATCGGATTTCCTGTTTTATTAGGGAATAGAGAGATTATTCTTGAATTGAAAAAAGAAATAGATTTTACAGCAGACGTTCCGATTATCGACCCTAAATTGCCTAAACAAAAAAAGAAAAGATACGAGTATGCTGAAATTTTTTGGGAAGCTAGACAACGTAAAGGGACGAAGTTACTAGACGCTCAGAAACTCATGAGAGAGCGTAATTATTATGCAGCAATGATGGTCAATCAAGGTGATGCAGATGCATTAATAACTGGATATTCTAGGAATTACGCTACGGTTGTCAAGCCAATGCTTGAATTGATAGGAATGGATAAAGGTGTCACAAGAATTGCAGCGACCAATCTTATGTTGACCAAGCGTGGACCTATGTTTCTTGCAGATACAACTATAAACATAAATCCGACTGCCGATGATTTATCTAAAATATCACACCTTACAGGTAATCTAGTTAAAATGTTCGGGATGAAACCGAATATAGCCATGCTGTCTTTTTCAAATTTTGGATCTTCTAATTCTGATGACGCTAAAAAAATTCGAGAAGCAATTGATATTATTCATAGAAATTACCCGAATGTTGTAGTTGATGGAGAGTTGCAAGCGGATTTTGCCTTAAATCCGGAGATGCTTAAAAAAGAATTTCCGTTTTCAAAACTAGTCGATAAGAAAGTAAATGTATTGATATTTCCTAATTTACATTCTGCAAATATCAGTTATAAGATGATGAAAGAATTGAATGGCGCAGAATCCATAGGACCGATAATGCTTGGGATGAAAAAACCAGCACATATATTACAATTAGGCTCTAGTGTTGATGAAATAGTCAATATGGCTGCAGTAGCAGTAATTGATGCTCAGAATAAATCAAAAAAGCAATAAATTTTATTACATTTGACCCAAATCGCTATCAAATGATAACTCATTTACGAGGAAAATTAGTAGAAAAAAATCCAACATATGTAATTATTGAATGTAATGGAGTAGGTTATCTTGCTCATATTTCATTAAATACCTATTCTAATATTTCAGATCATGAAGCTATATTTTTATATACTTATTTTTCTGTCAAAGAAGATTCGCAGACTATATATGGATTTGCAGAAAAACTAGAAAGAGAAATATTTAAATTATTGATTTCTGTATCTGGTGTAGGGCCAAGTATTGCTAGGACAATGTTATCCTCAATGTCAACTCAAGAAATTCAAAACGCAATTGCTTCAGGAGATGTTCCTGTAATTCAATCTGTTAAAGGTATTGGAGCGAAAACAGCTCAGCGAGTTATTATTGATTTAAAAGATAAGATTATTAAGACTTATGGTATAGATGAAGTTTCATTAGTTCAAAACAATACAATTAAGGATGAAGCGTTATCAGCATTAGAGGTTTTAGGATTTACTAGAAAGCAATCCGAGAAAGTTGTAGATAAGATATTGAAAGAAGATAATTCGATAAATGTTGAGGGTCTTATAAAGCAATCATTAAAAAATTTATAAGTAATTGAAAATTAACACTTTAATATATAGAATAGTCGTTTTTTGTGTGCTGAGTATGTATACTCAACAAGTTGTTTATTCTCAAACTCCGCCTGCGCTACCGCCATCATTATCTCCCTCTATAGATTCTACATCTGTTACTACCAATCCTGTAACCGTAATATCTTCAGATTCAATTCCGGAAGTATTATTACCATATAATTTTAACAATTCACAAACCGGAAATTTATCTTTAAATCTTCCCAAAGAAGAGGAAGTGACTTTTGATTCTGATACTCAAAAATATGTAATAAGAGAAAAAATAGGAGATTATTACGTAGGTGAGCCAATATATATGTCTTACCAAGAATATCAAGATTATCGATTGAAAAAGGATATGCTTGCGCATTATAAAGAAAAGTTAAAAGCAATAGGAGGAAGAACAGCAGGAAGTGAAGATGCTCAAAAAGATTTATTGCCAAAATATTATGTGAAGTCTAAATTATTTGAATCAATTTTTGGAGGAAATGAAATCGAAGTGAATCCTCAAGGAGATGTTCAAATACAACTTGGAGTGCTTTCTCAAAAAATAGAAAACCCTCAGATTTCCGAAAGAAATAGGCAGACAACAACATTTGATTTTGACCAACAAATCTCTGCAAGTATCAACGCGAAAGTAGGAACAAGACTTGGAGTTAATGCCAATTATGATACACAATCTACATTTGATTTTCAGAATCAAATAAAATTAGATTATACACCAACCGAAGATGATATTTTGCAAAAAATAGAAGTTGGGAATGTAGCTATGCCGATTAAAAACTCTTTAGTCACTGGTGCTCAAAGTCTATTTGGTTTAAAGACTGAATTGCAGTTTGGAAAAACAAGTGTTACAGCAGTATTTGCAGAGCAAAAATCACAAACAAGAACTGTTGCAGCAGAAGGAGGAGCAACCATCAACGAATTTGAATTAAGAGCGACAGATTATGATATGGATCGCCATTTCTTTTTATCACAAGCCTTTAGAGATAATTATGACAATGCTCTTGTGAATTATCCGCTCATTAATAGTCAGATAAATATTGTGAAAGTTGAGGTCTGGATAACCAATAGACAATCTTCAACGGAAGACTTTAGAAATATAGTTGCACTCGCAGATCTTGCTGAAAACAATCCAACAAATATTGCTGGAACCAATGTAAATCCTTCTCCAGGAATTAATCAAGACCCATCCAATGGATCTAATGATTTATCAAATTTGCTAGTTTCAGGAAATTCAATTAGAGAAATTGCAACAGTAAGTACGAGTCTTATGCCTTTTGGAATTACACAAGGAAGAGATTATTCAATTCTGGAAAACGCACGAAAATTACGTCCTGACGAATATAGTATTCAGCCACAATTGGGGTATATTTCATTGAACAGAAGATTGGCAGATGCAGATGTACTTGCAGTTGCATATGAATATACAATAAGCGGAAGTACGGAAGTCTTTAAAGTTGGAGAATTAACTACCGACGGTATTGTTGCTCCAGATAATCTTGTTGTAAAGTTGTTGAGAAGTGAAATCATCAATACTACAATTCCATTATGGGACTTGATGATGAAAAACATCTATTCTTTGGGTGCATATCAAATGTCTAAAGAAGGTTTTCGTCTTGAAGTTTTATATCGTGATGATGCTACTGGAGTTCCTACCAATGTCATTCAAAACGCACAGACTGCCGGAATTGCTGACAGAACATTATTGAATGTATTGAATATTGATCGATTGGACCAAAATGAATTTTCAGTTCCTGAAGGTGACGGATATTTTGATTACATAGAAAGTCTTACTGTAAATTCCAATCAAGGTTATATAATATTTCCTTCCGTTGAGCCTTTTGGGCAAAGTTTACAGACCGTTTTTACAGACACTGATGATGCGATTTACATATTTGATGAATTGTATGACAATACGCAATCCATAGCCAGAAATAATTTTCAAAATAAAGATAAATATTTTATCAAAGGATATTATAAATCCGAACAAGCAGGAGGAATTCCTTTAGGTGCTTTTAATGTTCCTCAAGGTTCAGTTAGAGTTACAAGTGGTGGAAGAGAATTAATTGAAGGAGTAGATTTTGTCGTGGATTATCAAATAGGAAGAGTGCAGATTATCAATCCATCTCTTCAAGCATCCAATGCACCTATTGAAGTTTCAGTTGAAAATAATTCTGTTTTTAATTTGCAGGCTAAACGCTTTTTCGGAGTTGATCTTGAACATAAATTTTCAGATAATTTTAATGCAGGAGCAACGATCTTAAATTTAAGGGAACGACCACTTACTCAGAAGACATTATTTAACTCTGAACCTATCAACAATACAATTTTTGGGTTACGAGCAGATTATGGAACCGAAGTTCCTAAGTTTACTCGATGGGTAAATAAACTCCCTAATATGGATACAGATGTTGCGTCCAATTTTTCTGTTAGAGGAGATTTCGCATACCTACTTCCTGGGTCACCTAAGCGTGTTGAATTGGAAGGACAAGCGACTTCTTATTTGGATGATTTTGAAGGAGCACAGATTCCATTAGAATTAAAAACACCTAGACAATGGTATTTATCGAGTGTACCACAAGGACAGACTAATATTACAACCAATGGAGATTTATTAACTTTAGATTACGGATATAAAAGAGGAAAATTGGCTTGGTATATTGTAGATCAATTATTTTACGGAGGTTCTTCTTTACAGCCAAGTAACATTAATGATGTAGAGTTATCGAGACCCGAAGTACGAAGAATACGATTTGACGAACTGTTTCCTGAACAAGATATAGACATCACACAATCAGCCGTTATTCGTTCTTTGGATCTTGCATATTACCCTTCAGAAAGAGGAAGTTTTAATTATGACACCAATAATGTAGGTGCAGATGGAAATTTCACTGATCCAGAAGATCGATGGGCAGGTATCACAAGGCCATTGACTGTAACAAATTTCGAACAGGCAAATATTGAATATATCCAGTTTTGGTTGTTAGATCCTTATGAGCATTATTCAATAAATCAAGCAGAAGGTCTGCCTGCAGGAGTGAATCCACAAGACCCTTCAAATCAAGTTGGAGATTTATATTTTAATCTAGGAAATATATCTGAAGATGTATTGAAAGATGGACGAAAAATGTATGAAAATGGATTGCCAGATGATGGTTCTGACACGAATACCGATCCGTCAATATGGGGGAAAATACCGAAAGGACAATCACTATTATATACATTTGACATAAACGACAATTCGCGATTAAATCAAGATATAGGTTTAGACGGACTGAATGATGACGAAGAAACAGCATTATTTGGAACATCATTTGGTAATGATCCTTCTTCTGATAATTATAGTTATTTCAGAGGAAGTGAATTAGATGCCGCAGACGCTTCTATTTTAAGTAGGTATAAAAATTATAATAACACACAAGGAAATTCGCCAACAGCCTCTTTATCTTCAGAATCTTTTCCTACATCAGCAACAACATTTCCTGATGTGGAAGACATCAATAAAGATCAGACAATGAATAGTGTTGAAAGTTATTATCAATACAAGGTTTCT
The DNA here is from genome assembly GCA_905479835.1 of uncultured Flavobacteriaceae bacterium. Taxonomy (GTDB): domain Bacteria; phylum Bacteroidota; class Bacteroidia; order Flavobacteriales; family Flavobacteriaceae; genus Urechidicola. The sequence goes on along the minus strand of CAJQNZ010000074.1, from coordinate 2,322 downwards.
TTAAATGCTAATGATCTTGTCGTAGGTCAGAATAACATTGTGGATCAAAAGATATCAACGGCAACTCTAAGTGATGGAAGTCAACGAAGTTCAAGATGGTTGCAATTTAGAATTCCTATTAATACACCTGACGAGGTGATAAATGAAATGAATGGATTTAATTCTATTCGTTTTATGAGAATGTTCTTAACCAAGTTTAAAATGCCAGTTGTTTTACGATTTGGAGAACTAGAACTAGTAAGAGGAGATTGGAGGCGATATGTAAAGACAATTGATGAGACCAATAATCCAAATCCACCAGATTTAAGTGCTGGAGAATTACAAAATTTTCAAGTAGGAGTAGTAAATATTCAAGAAAATGAGTCTCGTTCGCCGATACCTTATGTGCTTCCTCCAGGAATAGTAAGAGAACGATTGCAAGGAAGTACAAGAGTACAGTTTCAGAATGAACAGTCATTATCAATAAAAGTAACGAGTCTTCCTGCTGGAGAAACCAGAGCCGTTTATAAGAATGTAAATATAGATTTAAGAATGTACAAACATTTAAAGATGTTTATGCATGCTGAAGGATTGATTTCAAATGTTCCAGTACAAGACGATGATTTTCAAGGTATAATAAAATTGGGTAGCGATATAAATGATAATTATTACCAATTAGAATATCCATTAAAAATATCAGATTTTAGTGCTACTTCTCCAGAAGATATATGGAGAAATAATATGGATGTAGTTTTAAAACATTTAGGGCAACTTAAATTGTTGCGATTTGAAGAAGGAATTGCTCCTAATGAAATATATCCTGCTTATGGAACTGTTTCTCCAATAGAAGGATTGGAAGGATATGAAATAAGAGTAAAAGGAAACCCAAGCCTTTCCAATGTTAGGGTTATCAGTCTTGGAGTAAAAAATAATTCTGACGCTAGATCGAGTGGTGAATTTTGGTTCAATGAACTCAGAGTAGCAGAATTTGATAATGATGGAGGATGGGCTGCAGTTGTGAGTGCAGATGCCAATTTTGCAGACTTTGCAGATGTTTCCGTAACTGGAAGAGTTGAGACTATAGGATTTGGAGGAATAGAGCAACGTGTAAATGAACGAAGTCAAGAAGAAACAAAATTATATGATGTTGTTACCAATATCAATATAGGAAAAGTATTACCTCAAAATTGGGGAATTCAGTTGCCATTAAATTATAGTATTTCTGAAGAAGTACGTGATCCCAAATATGATCCGCAATTTCAAGATGTATTATTTGATGAGGCAAAAGATATCAATCCTAATAGTGACCAATCTCGAGATTATACCAAGCGAAAAAGCATCAGTCTGATCAACGTGAGAAAAGAACGTTCCAATTCAAATCCTGACAGAAAACAGCGTTTTTATGATGTCGAAAATCTATCAGTGTCCTATGCATATAATGAAACACAACATAAAGATTATAATATTAAAAAATATCTTGATCAAAATGTAAGAGCTTCAGCCAATTATAATCATAGTTTTAAACCTTTAAGTATTGAGCCATTCAAGAACTGGGGATTTTTAACTAAGAATAAATACCTTAAGTTTATTAAAGATTTTAATTTCAATCTTTTACCCACAACAATTTCTGTAAATTCTAATATTATCAGAAGTTATAATGAACAAAATTCTAGAAGTCTGGTAGAATCATTGCCTGAATTGCCTACTTTAAAACAGCGTAATTTTATGTTTGATTGGGATTATAATGTAGGTTATAATTTAACTAAATCTCTTCAATTTAATTTTAGAGCATTGAATTCGTATGTGTATGATAATTTTGACAGAACAGAAGACATTACATTATTTGACAATTTCTTTACTCTAGGAAGACCTCAACACTATCATCAGACATTGAATGGAACGTATAAAATACCTATTGACAAGTTTCCTCTTTTGGATTTTATAAGAGCGGATTATGCCTATACAGCAGATTTTGATTGGCAAGCTTCTTCTCAATCTTATATTGATCAAATTGGAAATTCTATTCAAAATTCCAATACTCATAATCTCTCTGTAGATCTAGATTTTAATAAATTTTATAAAAATATTGGATTGACCAAATTGCTGAGTAAAAAGAAAAAATCTTCATCTAGGAGAAATCAATCAACGGTAAATAATACAACAACTAAAACTAAGAAAGGTGGAAACTCATTTGCAAAGACGGCTTTAGGAATATTGATGGCTGTTAAAAAAGCAAGAATTTCTTATCAAGACAATAATGGAATATTTTTACCAGGATATGTGCCAGAAGTAGGATTTTTAGGAAGAAATAATTATGCAGGAGGATTGGCACCATCATTAGGA
>CAJQNZ010000073.1 GCA_905479835.1 uncultured Flavobacteriaceae bacterium | reverse complement strand
GGTTTTTTATCAAAATCATTAAAAAAGCGCTCAAAAACGTCAGGCATCCAATACCAAGTTGGACCAATATCAAATTTGAATCCATCTTTTTTATACACTCTTGCTCTTCCGCCAATAGTTTTGTTTTTTTCCAGTATTGTTACATCATAGCCTTTTTTTGCTAAATAGCAAGAAGCCGCAAGCGATGAAAATCCGGAACCAATAATTATAATTTTTTCTTTCATATTTGTTTAACAAAAATAATAAAAAAGTTAAACAAAAACAATTTTTCTGTCGTTTTTTAACAATTATTTATAGAAATTGGTTTAGGATTTAAGTGTCTTTTGGTTTAGAATGTTCAATGATTTCATCTAATGTTTTTTGTACTATTTGTAATTCTCCACTAGAATTTAAAATTTGATCCATTAAGTCATACATGCTTTTTACTCGATATTCAAATTCTAAAGTTTGCAAAGCGTCAAAATTATTGCGCTCATCTTTAAAATTATAATTCCAATCAAAATGTTTAGTCATATACGGATCATATTGATCCCAAACATATTTTCTTGACAGCAATTCTTCTTCTTGATAATCTGTAATTAAATCGTTCCAAGAAATTAATAAACCACGTAAGGTTTCATTTTTAATAATATCGAAAGAAGAGGTACTTTCAAGTGCATTAATACTTGTTTGAGATGGATTAAAAGTTATACCTCCGTATGACCACCATAACTGAGTACTTAACGAATCTAAAACCTCAGGTTCAGGTTTTGCTTTTATTGGAAAAAGTTTAATTATCTTGCCACAATTTATATACACTCTTTTATGTAAAGAAACAACTGAATCTAGTTGTATTTTATTTTGCTTAAATTCTCTGTGAATATTCGCTAAAATTCCAATTTCCTTGTTAGAATTTAAACGTTTTTCATTCCAATTATTAATCTGCAGCGCAATGAGAATACCAATAACTACCAAAATAATTTCACCAATGGCATATTTAAAGTATTTGTTAGTTTTACCTTCATTGAGAAGGTTTTGACGAATTTTTCGGAAGAATTTAATCATAGCTTAGTTGAATTTTAGGATAAATATACAATTCATCATTGATAAATGACAATTCGGTATGAAAGAGTTTTTTTTACAAAAGGTTATTAAGTAGCTTTTAAAAAATCTATCATAAGAGATCATTTCTCTAAACAATAAATCATTAGCTAAAAAAATAAAAATTGGATAGGTTAAGTACTTCATACAAACCTAAAGATTTTGCAGTAAATTACACTTGTTAAATTCAATAAGAATATGTAAATTTGCACTCCTTTTTACGAGAGCAGATTTAGAAAGGCAAAAAGATAAAATTTATATAAACATCTCTTGATGTAATTATCGTATAATAATCTGAATTACAACAAGATACAATTTAAATATTGGCACATGTCAAAATTACAAGAAAAAATTGACCTTTACACAAGTGAGGTTGAAAAATTAGAATTAGGAGTTGATCTTGAATTATTAGCTGCAGTATCGAAAGGATTAGGCCCTTCAATTTACAATGAAAATGCAGAAATAGTATCAAGTTCTGACAAAAAAGAATTAGAAACCGTTAAGAAAAACTTTTTGATTAAAAAGTTAGGCTTAAAGGACAGTCCAGAATTAGATGCTTCAATTGAAGTAGTAATTGAAAAGATTGGTAAATCTAATAAAAAGAAATACAGAGCAATTTTTTACACATTATTAGTTGAAGAATTGGGAATGCAAGCTATTTACGCTGAAGATGAAGAGAAAATTGTTGCTAAAGCAAAAGAGGCTGTTAAAGAAGTCTTAATAGATGAAGGTGAAGAAGAAGAAGTTGTATTGATTGAGGAAGAAGAAGAAAAAGTTTCACCAGAAGAATTTCTAGAAAACTTTAACTGGCATAAGTACGAGCAAGGTATTGAAGAGGTTGAAGAAGATAAGTTAAAAGCTTTCGAAGAAGCTCTTGTAGGTACAGTAGGATTTGTAAACGAAAGAGAAGTTATCGAAGGAACTATTGTAAGAAAAACAGAACGTGAAGTAATTATTGATATTAATTCAAAGTCTGAAGGTGTTATTTCTTTAAATGAATTTAGATACAATCCTGGATTAGCTGTAGGAGATACTGTTGAAGTATTGGTTGATAAAAGAGAAGATTCTTCAGGACAATTGGTATTATCACATAAGAAGGCACGTGTAATCAAGGCTTGGGATAGAGTTATAGCTGCTCAAGAGTCTGGTGAAGTTGTTAATGGATTTGTGAAATGTAGAACTCGTGGAGGTATGATTGTTGATGTTTTCGGAATTGAAGCATTTTTACCAGGATCTCAGATTGATGTAAAACCAATTAGAGATTACGATCAATATGTAGAGAAAACAATGGAATTCAAAGTTGTGAAAATCAACCACGAATTTAAAAATGTTGTTGTATCTCATAAAGCTCTTATTGAGGCTGATATTGAAATCCAGAAAAAAGAAATTATTGGTAAGTTAGAAAAAGGACAAGTACTAGAAGGTGTTGTTAAAAATATTACTTCTTATGGTGTATTTGTTGATTTAGGAGGTGTAGATGGATTGGTTCATATTACTGATTTATCTTGGTCTAGAATAAATCATCCAAGTGAAGTATTAGAATTAGATCAAAAATTAAATGTTGTAATTCTTGATTTTGATGATGAGAAAACAAGAATCCAATTAGGATTGAAACAATTAAGTGCTCATCCATGGGATGCATTAAATACTGATTTAAAAGTAGGTGATAAAATAAATGGAAAAGTAGTCGTTATTGCTGATTACGGTGCATTTGTTGAAGTTGAAACAGGAGTTGAAGGATTGGTACACGTTTCTGAAATGTCATGGTCTACTCACTTACGTTCTGCACAAGATTTCGTTAAAGTTGGAGACATGGTAGAAGCTCAAATCCTAACATTGGATAGAGAAGATCGCAAAATGTCACTTGGTATCAAGCAATTGCATCCAGATCCATGGACTGATATTACTAAGAAATATCCAGTAGGATCTACACATGAAGGAACTGTAAGAAATTATACAAACTTTGGTGTTTTCGTTGAACTTGAAGAAGGAATTGATGGATTGGTATATATATCTGATTTATCATGGACTGAAAAAGTTAAACATCCATCAGATTTCTGTGCGATAGGAGATACATTGAAAGTAAAAGTATTGGAACTAGATGTTGAAGGTCGTAAATTGAATTTAGGGCATAAACAAACTGAAGACAATCCTTGGGATGCTCATGAAGCTACTTATACTATCGATTCAATTCACGAAGGAACAATCAAAGAAACTACTGATAAAGGTGCAATTGTATCTTTACAAGAGGATGTTGATGCATTTGTTCCAGGACGTCATATGGATAAAGAAGATGGAACAAAACTTGCTAAAGGCGAGACTACTCAATTTAAAGTATTAGAATTTAATAAAGAATACAGAAGATTGGTAATTTCTCATTCTGCAATTTTCAGAGCTGAAGAACAAAGAAATATTAAAGCACAATCTAAAAAATCTAATGACGCTGAAAAGCCAACATTAGGTGATGCAAATGATGCTTTACAAGCTCTTAAAGATAAAATGGAAAGTGGTAAATAATCACTAACTATTTTTAATATTTAAAAACCGTTTCAAGAAATTGAAACGGTTTTTTTTGTTTTGTAAAATATTTAAAACTGTATTTCATAAATTTAATATGTATCTTAAAAGAGGTATATTTGTCAAAAATAAAAATGCATGAGTTTAATAAAATCAATATCAGGAATACGAGGAACTATAGGAGGACAAGTTGGGACTAATTTAACACCAATTGATGCGGTGAAGTTTGCATCAGCATATGGAAGTTGGTTGTTAAAAAGAAACCCAAACAAAGCAAAACTAACTGTTGTAATAGGTCGTGATGCTCGAATTTCTGGAAAGATGGTCAGTTCGTTGGTTGCGAATACATTGGTAGGACTAGGAATCAATGTAATCGATTTGGGGTTATCAACAACGCCAACTGTTGAAGTTGCTGTTCCTATTGAAAAGGCAGATGGAGGAATTATCTTGACGGCCTCTCATAATCCTAAACAATGGAATGCTTTAAAACTACTCAATGAAAAAGGAGAGTTCTTAAATGGTGAAGAAGGACAGAAAATATTGGAAATTGCAGAAAGTGATGATTTCTTATTTGCAGAGGTAGATGATTTAGGAACCTATACCAAAAACACTACATATATTGAAAAGCATATAGACGAAGTTTTAAACCTAGAATTAGTCGATGTTGATGCGATTAAAAAAGCAAATTTCAAAGTTGTAGTTGATGCAGTAAATTCAACAGGAGGAATTTTTATTCCTGCTTTATTAGAAAGACTTGGAGTAGAATGTATTAAATTGTATTGTGAACCGAATGGACAGTTTCCTCACAATCCGGAACCTTTAAAAGAGCATTTGACAGATATATCAGAATTGGTAGTAAAAGAAAAAGCAGATTTAGGAATCGTAGTCGATCCAGATGTTGATAGATTGGCACTTGTGAGTGAAGATGGATCCATGTTTGGCGAGGAATACACATTAGTTGCTTGTGCAGATTATGTATTGTCTAATAAAGCTGGAAATACTGTTTCCAATATGTCTTCTTCAAGGGCTTTGAGAGATGTTACTGAAAAACATGGAGGAAGCTATCAAGCTAGTGCTGTGGGAGAAGTAAATGTAGTACAATTAATGAAAGATACCAATGCAATAATAGGTGGAGAAGGAAATGGTGGAATTATCTATCCTGCATCACATTATGGTAGAGATTCACTTGTAGGAGTTGCATTGTTTTTATCTCATCTAGCTAATGGTAATATGACTTGTAAAGAATTAAGAGATAGTTACCCAAGTTATTATATGAGTAAAAATAAAATTCAATTGACTCCTAAAATTGATGTGGACCATATATTAGAATCAATGGCATCTAAATATATTGACCAAGATGTATTGACAATTGATGGTGTAAAAATAAATTTTAATACAGAATGGGTTCATTTGAGAAAATCTAACACAGAACCAATCATAAGAATATATACAGAAAGCACTTCACAATCTTCTGCAGACTCCTTGGCGGAAAGATTTATTGAAGAAATTAAAGAAATGATATAATGAGTAAAAGTATAGTTATTCTATTTATATTGATAAGTTTACCAGTTTTATCCCAAGAATCTTTAGAAAATTCAGAAAAGAAGAAAGCAGGAAATAAAGGAAAGGTGTTTTTAGTTTGGGGATGGAATAGGGCTTCTTATAGCAATTCTGATATCCAATTTAAAGGTGACGATTATGACTTTACACTTCAAGAAGTTAAGGCTAAAGATAGAATTACACCATTTTCTTTTAAAAAATATATAAATCCAGCCAATATCTCTATTCCACAAAATAACTATCGTATAGGATATTTTTTTCATGATAATTATAATATTTCCATAGGAAATGATCATATGAAATATGTAATGACCAATTATCAGACGGTTAAAATTGATGGGAATATCAATGCTGGAAATAAATACGATGGTTCTTATTCTAATGATGATATCTTATTGACTCATGATTTTTTGACATTTGAACACACAGATGGATTGAATTATGTAAATGTTGAAGTAAATCGATTTGACAGTTTGAATGCATTATTGAAAATAAATAACGATGATTTTGAATTTAATTTAACAGAGGGAATTGGAATAGGAGTACTGTACCCAAAAACGAATACTACTTTGTTTGGTAGTGATAAATATGACGAATTTCATGTTGCTGGATATGGAGTCAGTGCCAATGTAGGATTAAACTTTACTTTTTTTAAATACTTTTTTGTTCAATCAGATTTAAAAGTAGGATACATCAACATGAATGATATTCGTACAACCATGAATACAAATGATTCTGCATCACAGCATTTTACTTTTTTCGAAAAAACAATTGTCATAGGAGCAAGATTTCATCTTTTTAAAAATTAAATGAGCGAACTTCCTTTAAAAAGAATAAATAAATACTTAACCGAAGTTGGTTATTGTTCTCGTCGTGCGGCTGATAAATTAATTGATCAAGGAAGAGTAAGAATTAATGGTAAAGTCCCAGAACTGGGAACTAAACTATCTCCTAATGACGAAGTTCATGTCGATGGAGTGTTAATTTCTGAGCCCAAAGAAGCACATACGTATATTACTTTTAATAAACCTATCGGAATTGTATGTACAACTGATACTCGTGTTGAGAAAAATAATATTATAGATTATATCAATCACCCTAAACGGATTTTCCCTATAGGTAGGCTAGATAAACCAAGTGAGGGTTTGATTTTTTTAACCAGTGATGGTGATATTGTTAATAAAATATTGCGAGCTAGAAATAATCATGAGAAAGAATATGTTGTTACAGTAGATAAACCAATTACGAATGATTTTGTCAAAAAAATGAGTAATGGGATTCCAATATTGGATACGATAACTCGTAAGTGTAAAGTTGAGAAAATTGCACATAATAAATTTAAAATTATACTTACACAAGGTCTGAATAGACAGATACGTAGGATGTGTGAATATTTGGATTACAATGTTTTGAAATTAAAACGAATCCGAATAATGAATATAAATCTTGATGTTCCCGTGGGACAATGGCGAGATTTAACTAAAGATGAATTAGAAGAAATAGACAGACTTGTCAAAGGCTCTACCAAAACTCATAATGACTAATTTTCTTGTACAAATTTATTCATGTGCTTAAAGCGCTTATGTGTCCAAAAGTAATATTCAGGTTGTTTCCTAATGTGTTCTTCTGTTTTTCGTAAGAAAATATCAGTCAATTCATAATCAGAATAAGAAATTGCATTATCAGTAAGAATAGTAAAAGTGGCACTATAATAGCCTCTTTTTATTTTTTTGGTTTCAAATAATACAACATTCATATCGTATTTTTTAGCAAGTATTTCAGCACCAACATGAATAGGAACTTTTATTCCAAAGAATTCACCCCAATATTTAGTCCTTTTTAATTGTGGTGATTGATCGCTCAATAATCCATACATAGATTGTATGTTGTTTTTTTCATTGGATTCAATAATTTCTTTTATTTCAGAAGTTAAAACAAGATTTGCACCAAATTTCTCCCTTGATTTCACGATCTGTGCATTAAAATATTTATTATTTATTCTTGTAAAAGCTCCATACCCTTTGTATTTTACAAAAGGATTTAATGATAGTATCCATTCCCAGTTTGCATAATGTGTACCTACAAGAATCGAACTTTTTCCATTCTTATATAAATCATGAACAATATCAAGATTGGTAAAAGTATAATGCTTGTTCATCTCTTTTTTTGATAAAGTAAATGTTTTAATTGTTTCAATAAATACATCTACAAAATGACGGTAAAATTTACGCCTTATTTTAAGAAGTTCTTTTTCAGGCCACTCTGGAAAAGCGATTTTTAAATTTTCTAAAACGACTTTTTTTCGATATCCTATTACATAATATAAAAGAAATGAAATCATATCTGAAAACAAGTATAACAACTTAAAAGGAAGTATAGAAAGAACCCAAATTAATGGATAGACAAGTATGTAAATGAGTAATTGCATAAAATTCAATGCAAATATCGGATATAATTTTATCTTTGAAAGTATAAAAAATAGAAATGAGTCAAGTCGTATTATTTATTATTGCTGCCAATGTATTATTCTCAATGAAAGGTTTCAGTGATCAAGTTTTTTTTAATAAGAACAAGTTTCAGGTAGGAGCGATAAAAAACGGGGAATATTTAAGATTATTTACCTCTGGTTTTTTGCATGTAGATCAGATGCATTTACTTTTCAATATGTTGACGTTATATTTTTTTGCGGATTATGTAATAAATGATATTGGAATAATTAAGTTTCTGTTAATTTATTTTGGTAGTTTGATTTTTAGCGGATTGTTCTCATTAAATTATCATAAAAACGATTTATATTACAGTGCAGTAGGTGCTTCAGGTGCTGTTATGGGAATATTATATGCAGCAATAATGTTGTTTCCTGAAATGAGATTAGGTTTTATTTTTGTTCCTATCCCTATTCCAGGATATATATTTGGGATTGGATATTTATTATATTCTATTTATGGAATGAAAAAAAGTATAGGAAATATAGGTCATAGCGCACATATTGGCGGTGCTATAGCTGGATATATATTAACCATATTATTTTCATCTAGTGTGCTAGAGGATAATATGAGAATGGTAGTCATTCTTGCTATTCCGATAGTGTTATTATTTGTTTTTGAAAAAAAATTAAAGAATTAAATAAAAAAACTCTGATAGAAATATCAGAGTTTTTTTGAGCGAAAGACCGGGCTCGAACCGGCGACAGTCAGCTTGGAAGGCTGAAGCTCTACCAACTGAGCTACTTTCGCATTACTGTTGCAAATATACATCTACTTCTTATAATTACAACTATTTTTATCAAGAATTAATAAAATTTTTTATCTTCTCGTAAAACTTTTAAAAAGTGAAATCCATATATATTATAACCTTCATTATAATAAAATTTATGGCTTTGAGGATTATTTACATAAGCATTTAATTCTGAAGCTTCACAACCTTTAGATATTGCATGTTTATAAATCCAATCAAAGAAAATTTTTCCTAACCCTTTGGATCGATAGGAATTATCTATTACTACATGATCAACTTCCATGCTTTTCCCAATATAATGTCTTGTCATATACCAAATTCCACAGATACCTATGATTTTTAACTTATCATACATTACAACACACTCATAATTCTGTTCTACCATTTCAAGTAAGCGTTCTTTTAAAATTGCTTCAGGTGTTTTTTCATTTAACATATTGAGTAATGGAATTATGTCAAATATGTTTTCTTTTGGCAAGATTTTTATTTCAAATGAATTCATTATAAATTAGTATTTTCGTAAAGATAAAAGTTTATTTTTTATGATAGAAATAAAATTGATTTCTCCTGAAGACACTTATAAAATAAGAAGAGTAATACTTAGAAAAAACATTCCTTTGTCAGAAAAATCAGAAGGAGATTTCGATAAAGACACATTTCATTTGGGTGCATTTATTGAAGGTGAATTAATAAGTGTGGCAACATTAATAAAAAATGAGAGTTCTTTTTTTGAAGGAAGTCAATACCGTTTAAGAGGTATGGCTACTTCTGAAAACTATCAAGGAAAAGGATTGGGAAAGAAATTGATATTGAAAGCTGAGGAAATTTTAAAAGAAAGAAAAGTAGATGTATTGTGGTTTAATGCACGTATAGTAGCGCTTGAGTTCTATAAGAAATTGGGTTATAAAATAATAGGAGAGGAGTTTGACATTCAATTTATAGGAACTCATTATACTATGAGTAAAAAGTTCAAAAATGTATAAAATTATTTCATTAATAGTATTATTTTTTTATGTAGTTACTTTTCAGCAATCTGAAATTTTTTCTAAAGCAGACCTTATCGGTAAAGCATCAATGGTTCAACATGAGAATGAATATAATTTACGTACTGAAGTTTATGACGCATTTGTATTAATGCAATCAGAAGCGTTAAAAGACGGAATCAATATTGAAATTGTATCTAGTTATAGAAGTTTTGAACATCAGAAAAGGATATGGACACGCAAATATAATAGATTTATTTCGAGTGGATTATCACCACAAAAATCAATAGATAAAATTATTGAATACTCAACAATTCCAGGAACTTCTAGGCATCATTGGGGAACTGATATTGATATTATTGATGGTAATATTATGAAACCAAAAGATGTTTTATTAGCAAGACATTTTATAAAAGGAGGGATTTATCATGATCTAAAAAAATGGTTGGATATAAACGCAGAAAATTACGGGTTTTGTCTAGTCTATACAGATAATGTAGACAGAAAAGGTTTTAAATATGAACCTTGGCATTTTAGTTATAAAGTTACTTCAAGAGATATGCTAGAAGAGTTTTTGAAAATAGACATAAAAGAAATATTACTTAATGAAGAAATTATAGGAAGCAACTATTTCACTAAAGAATTTTTAGACACCTATGTTATCAATAATGTTCTAGACATTAATCCAGATTTAAAATAATAAAACTCTCGAAAAATCGAGAGTTTTTAAGTAGCGTGATGCAGAATTGAACTGCAGACCTCCGGGTTATGAATCCGACGCTCTAACCAACTGAGCTACCACGCCAAATGCGGCTGCAAATATAAAATAAATATTATTCAGAGCAACAATTACTCATTTATTTTTCATGTATTTTTTTATTTTTATATTAGTCAAAATATATATATATTGTGCATCTAACAATAAATTATGAGTGAAAAAGTTAAGTTTGAAATAGAATTCCCTATCCATGCATCACCTAAGATGTTATATCAATATTTCGGATCTGCATCAGGTCTATCAGAGTGGTTCGCAGACAATGTAAACTCAAGAGGAGAAATATTTACTTTTATTTGGGATGAAACAGAAGAATTAGCAAAAGTTTTGGCCAAGCGTAACGATCAAAGAATACGTTTTAAATGGCTAGAAAGCGATGATGACAACTCATATTTTGAATTTAGAATAGAAGTAGATGAAATTACTAAAGACGTTTCTTTAATGATTGTTGATTTTGCCGAAGAAGATGAAATAGAAGAGTCTAAAATGTTGTGGAAAAATCAAATAGATGAATTAAAGCAAAAAATTGGCGCTTGATACATTTAATTTATAAATCGTTTTTTTTTTTTTAGTTAATTTTGCATTTTAATTTAATTGAATGATAAATTATAATGGCAATCTACAGCCATATACAGTTTCTGCACTTAGTAACGATAATAGAGCCTTTAAATATGGTGATGGAGTTTTTGAAACTTTTAAAATTATCAATTCCAAGATTGTTTTTTTTGAGGACCATTATTTTAGATTAATGGCATCAATGCGTATGATTCGCATGGAAATCCCTATGGATTTAACACTAGAAAATCTAGAAGAAGAAATTCTTAAGACAGTTAATGCCCAAGGAATGAATAATTCCTCTAGAGTTCGGTTGACAGTTTATAGAAAGGACGGCGGTAAATATTCTCCATTGACTAATGAAATTGACTATATAATAGAAGTAACTGAATTATTTATTGACCACAGAAAAGAATATAGAGTTGATCTTTTTAAAGATCATTATGTACATTCGGGAATTTTATCAACTATTAAATCTACCAATCGAATTTTAAACGTAGTTTCAAGCATATATGCTTCTGAAAATGAATTGAATTCATGTATTTTACTTAATGAGAAGAAACAGATAGTAGAAGTTATACATGGAAATATTTTTTTAGTAAAAGGAACAGAAGTGATAACACCTTCGATAACGGAAGGTTGTATCAAAGGGATTATAAGAAATAAATTAATTCAGATTTTAAAGAGAAATCCAAATTATACAATTATAGAAAGAGAAATTTCACCATTTGAATTACAAAAGGCTGATGAATTATTTCTTACTAATAGTATCATAGATATACAATCAATTACCAATTATCGAAAAAAAATATATAAAACTGAAATAGGTCAAGAGATTCTTGCTTTATTGAGAAAAGAATATACTTAATTTAATGCAGGATCTTTTGGAGCGTTAGCCCAAATAAGATATTCACCTCCTATTTCCATTAATTTATTTTTCCAAAGTGAAGAATTAGTGGTTAAAATATTCGAATGACTGTTTTCCATGACTAGCCATGATTCTTCTGTTAA
>CAJQNZ010000072.1 GCA_905479835.1 uncultured Flavobacteriaceae bacterium | reverse complement strand
ATGGAAAAATGATTTTTTTACAAGGAAGTCCAGAATTAGGTGAAAAAAATGGAATAAAAACAGGGAGACTTTCGGGAATATCTGCACATTATGTTCCAAAATATTTACAAAAAAATAGACTTCCAAGTTTTAAGACCAATTGTATTGAAGATTGGGAAACCAAAGTTGAGAAAGTAATTGATGAAACAATCCATGAAAATATGACCTTGATAGGAGGTATTCCTTCTTGGGTTCAGATGTATTTTGAAAGAATTGTAGCTAGAACAGGTAAGAAGGTAGGTGATGTTTTTCCTAATTTTAATGTATTCGTTTATGGAGGTGTCAATTACGAACCTTATCGTAAGAAATTTGAAGAATTAATAGGAAGAAAAGTTGATTCTATTGAATTATATCCTGCATCTGAAGGTTTTATTGCGTATCAAGATGAAGAAGAGAAGAGTATGTTGTTAGCATTGGATGGAGGAATTTTTTATGAATTTATTCCTGCCGAAGAATTTTTCAATGAAAACCCTTCAAGATTGAGTATTGGCGATGTAAAAATAGGTGTTAACTACGTCATTATTTTAAATACCAATGCTGGACTTTGGGGATATAATCTTGGAGATACAATTGAATTTACATCGTTAAAACCACATAGATTAATTGTAACTGGACGAATTAAACATTTTATTTCTGCCTTTGGGGAGCATGTAATCAGTAAAGAAGTAGAACAAGCAATGCAAGATGCTACAGATATTATCAATGCGAGTGTTACAGAATTTACGATTGCTCCTAAAATTGATGTAAAAGGCGAACTTCCATATCATGAATGGTTTGTTGAATTTGAAAAAGAACCAGAAGATTTGATTGCATTTTCTCAATTGATTGATACTAGTTTGCAAAAGCAAAACTCTTATTATTTTGACCTAATTCAAGGGAAAGTATTGCAACCTTTGAAAATTACTAGAATTGAAAAAAGAGGTTTTCATAAGTATATGAAATCTGTTGGTAAACTAGGAGGGCAGAATAAAATTCCAAGACTAGCCAATGATCGTAAATTGGCAGATAAACTTATAAATTTTTCATTATGATGAAAGTACTGTCGTTAAATCTTGGTGAACGAAAAAAAGTGATGTGGAGGAAAAAAGAAATCGAAACTGGAATTTTTAAATTTCCTGTAGACAGACCTATTTTTCTAGAAACGGAAGTTGTTAAAGACGATACTATTGTTGATAGAAAGCATCATGGAGGAATTGATCAAGCAGTTTATGGATATTCTTTCAAGCATTATGATTACTTTAAAAAACTACATCCAGATTTAGAATGGGATTACGGAATGTTTGGAGAAAATATAACTTTTTCGGAATTGAATGAAGAAGAAATCCGGTCAGGAAGTGTATATCAATTAGGTGAATGTAAACTCGAAGTAACCAAACCAAGACAGCCCTGTTATAAATTGGGAATTCGATTTAATAATCCTAATATTATAAAACAATTTTGGGAGACTTCTATGTGTGGCATTTATTTTAAAATTCTTGAGACAGGATACGTAAAAAAAGGAGATAAATTGATTCTTATTGAGGAATGTAAAGATGCATTGACAATTGCAGAAATGTACGATACTAAAAGATAATATGACAACTTTTCAAAGAAATTCGCCTTTATTAAAACCTTTCATATTGCCATGTGGTTCAAAACTTAATAATAGAATTGCTAAGGCAGCAATGACTGAAAGACTTGCAGGAAAAAACTATTTTTCAAATAAAAATTTGTGTAATTTATATGGAAAATGGTCCGATTCTGGAGCCGGATTGTTGATTTCTGGAAATATTATGGTTGATAAAAAGCATAAAGAATCTTCTGGAAATATAGTTATTGAAGATGAAAGTGGTCTTAATCAACTTACCAAATTAACAAAAGAAGCAACAAGAAACGGAAATCATTTTTGGGCACAGATAAGTCATCCTGGAAGACAAGCAACTATATTTTCGACATTGAATCCTATTGCGCCATCCGCAATAAAATTGAAAAAATTAATGCTTTTTGCAAAACCAAAAGCAATGACTTCTTTAGAAATCCAAGATGTAATTGACCGATATGTCACCACATCAGTTATTTGTAAAAAAGCTGGTTTTACAGGTATTCAAATTCATGCTGCACATGGATATTTAATAAGTCAGTTTTTATCTCCCAATACGAATAAACGCGATGATAACTATGGAGGTTCTATAGAAAATAGGTCAAGAATTTTGATGGAAATCATTACTAAAACAAGAGAGCAAGTCGGCCCGAACTTTCCTATTTCTGTAAAATTAAATTCTGCAGATTTTCAACGAGGAGGCTTTAATGAAGAAGATGCTTTTTATGTAATTGATCAATTGGAAAAATCAAAAATAGATTTACTAGAAATTTCAGGCGGAACCTACGAGAATATTGTTTTTCTAACAAAGAGAAGCGAAAAAAATTCCACTAGAAAAAGAGAGGCTTTCTTCATGGAATTTGCTGAAAGAGTTAGAATAAAAACTAATATTCCCTTGATGGTAACAGGAGGTTTTAGAACCCTAGATTTTTGTGAAAAGGTAATTGAAAATAATGAACTTGAAGTTATAGGATTTGCTAGACCATTTTTATTAGATGAGTCATTTCCAAGTTCTTTTATTAATAAAATAGGCTCGAAAATTGAGGATGCATCATTTAATTTTCCAATAAAGAAAATTGAAGATATGGCTGAAGGAGGATTTTACGACTATCAGATTCATAGAATTTCTAAAAACAAAAAAATAAAGAAGAGTTACAGTCCATACTTAGCAGTCTTGCGATTGACTGTTAGTGAAATATATAAAGGATGGTTTAGATAAAAAAAGCCTATAATTAAAAAATTATAGGCTTCGTAAATTTAAAAGTTTGTTATTATTTTTTCAAAGCTTTTAAGATATCTGCTAATAACTCATTATCAGATGGTCCAGCAGGTGCAGCTTCTTCAACTGGTGCTTTTGATTTATTGTAAGCTTTTACAATCATAAACATTACAAGACCTACGATTAACAAGTTAATGATAGTGTTTATCCACGATCCCCACATAATTGCGTTTTCTGGAGTTGTAACTGCTCCTGTAGCATCAATAACAGCTTGATCAAGTACGTATTTTTTATCTGCAAAGTCTGTTCCTCCTGAGAAATGACCTACAACTGGCATAATGATATTGTTTACAAATCCTGTAACAACAGCTCCAATTGCTCCTGCCATGATGACAGCAACGGCAAATTCGATAACGTTTCCGCCAGTAATAAATTCTTTAAATTCTTTTAACATTTTTAATTTAGTTTAAGTTAGTAATAGAATGCTAATATATAAAAAATTAAGATATGATAGTCCTTTTAATGCGCTGAGAAATAGCAGTTAAGAGTTCGTAAGAAATTGTGTCGGAGTTTTTTGCTAACGTTTCAATGTTTTTTTGACTGTTGAAAATCAGTACCTTATCACCTTCTTCACATTCAATATCTGTTACATCAACCATAATCATATCCATACAGACATTCCCGATAATTAATGATTTTTCAGTATTTATAGTAACGTATCCTTTACCATTACTTAATCGCCTACTTATGCCATCTGCATGACCTATTGGAATTGTAGCCGTTCTTATGGTTTTAGTTGCAATAAACCCTCTATTATAACCAATACTTTCTCCTTTTTCAATCGTATGAATTTGAGAAATAACAGACGTAAGGGATAGTACATTTTTTAATTTTGAAGTTTCATAATCTTCATTTCCAAATCCATAGATTCCTATTCCCAATCGTACCATATCATAATGTGCTTCTGGATAATTTATGATTCCAGATGTATTGCACAAATGCATCATAGGTTTAAAACCAAAATGAACTACAAATTTTGCTGCTATTTTTTCAAATAAATGAATCTGAGATTTAGAAAATTCTTTTTCATTTTTATCCTCTGATGCCGCTAAATGTGAAAATATAGAAGTTACTTTAACACTTTTATTGTCTGATAAATAAGAAGTAATAAAATCTAAATCACTTTCTTTAAATCCCAGTCGATTCAATCCAGTATTAAATTTTAAATGCACAGGATACTCAGAGTGTTCTAGTGTACTAGTAAATAATAAAAACTGTGATAAAATACGTTTGCTATATAAACATGGTTCAAGGCAATATTCTATAATAAGTTCTAGATTTTTTTCTTGAGGATGAAACACCATAATAGGCGTTTTAATTCCTGCCTTTCTTAAAGCGATTCCTTCGTCAGTATAGGCTACTGCAAAATAGGAAACATTATCTTGAATAGATTTCGCAATTTCAATAGCATCACTTCCATATCCAAAAGCCTTAATTACAACGAGAATTTTAGTGTCTTTTTTAAGTAAAGATTTGAAGTGATTAAGATTGAATTTAACAGCAGTAAGATCAATCTCTAAAGTAGTTACGTGATTATTTTTCATATGTATAATCTATATGTATCGGTAACAAAATCTTTATATATTTTTTCCATTTTTTAAACCTTCAATGGATTGTTTTTTTTTCTTTTTATCTTCTTGAATTGCACGATAGTAAGCCGCTCTACTTAAAGGTTCGTATTCCAATGTCTCACCTAATAAAACTAAATCATCATTGGCAGTTTTTCTATGGCTAAAATGTGCAAGATTTCCAGTTCTAGTGCATACAGCATGAACTTTAGTCACATATTCTGCAGTAGCCATAAGAGCAGGCATGGGACCAAAAGGATTTCCTTTAAAATCCATATCAAGTCCAGCAACAATTACTCTTACGCCACGATTTGCAAGATCATTACATACTGCGACGATTTCATCGTCAAAAAACTGTGCCTCATCAATACCTACAACATCTACATCATCTGCCAGAATTCTAATATTGGCAGAAGAAGGAACAGGTGTCGACCTTATTTCATTGGAATCATGGGAAACAACCATATCTTCATCATAACGCACATCAACAGAAGGTTTGAAAATTTCAACTTTTTGCTTGGCAAATTGAGCTCTTTTTAAACGACGAATTAACTCTTCAGTTTTACCAGAGAACATCGAACCGCAAATAACTTCTATCCAACCAAATTGTTCTGTATGATTTACCGTATTTTCAAGAAACATTTTGTAATTTTAGAAATTGTAATAGTTATCTATGTTTTTTCATCTCGTAACTTTACAAATGTATCAAAAATAAACCATCATACTCTTATAAATCTATCAACTTATGCACAAAAAACTGGAATCTGAACTGGTAAGTATTGCACATAGTATACTCCAAATGAAAAACCGTGACGATGCAATTGCTTTACATGAAAAAGCACAACAAGTGTATGAAAAATTATCCGTACTTACATTTGTAGATAGATATATGGCAACTACTCCCAATGTTTCTGAAACAAAGGAAGAATTATTAGAAAAATTTGAGGTAATTCCTATCAAAAATATTGAAGAAACTGAAGAGGAATCTTCAGAAATCGTTGGAAAAATTACAGAAGATGTAAAGAAATTGGTTAAAGAAATGGAATTGGAAGAAAATGTTCCAATAGAGGATGAGAAATCTAAAAAAGTTACACTAGACGAAGAGTTTAAAGACACAGTTTCTATTGAAGTTACTCAAGATTTATTTCAAAAAGTAGAAGTGAAAAATGCGACTATATCAACTTCTTTAAATGATAAACTACTACAAGAAAATATACAAGTAGGATTGAATGATAGAATTGCTTTTGTAAAACATTTATTCAGTAATAGTCAAGAAGATTTTAATCGAGTAGTATCTCAACTGAATACTATAAAGACGGAAAAAGAAGCTAAAAACTTCATTAATAAAATGGTGAAACCAGATTATGATTGGTCAGGAAAAGAAGAGTATGAAGAACGATTAATGGGATTAATTGAAAGACGGTTTTTATAAAAAAAAGATGAGTAAGAACAACTATATTTTCTGTATGAAATGGGGGAATCTGTATGGTGCAGAGTATGTGAACCGACTATATTCAATGGTTTCCAAAAACTTGACCTATGATTTTAAAATGGTCTGTTTTACAGATGATGAAACTGGAATCCGAGAAGAGGTTGAATGCTATCCGATTCCTGAAATTAATTTGGATTCCAATCTTCCAGAGCGAATGTGGAAGAAATTAACAACATTAAAATCTCCATTGTACGGACTAGAAGGAAGAGCATTGTTTCTTGACCTTGATATTGTGATTGTAGATACTATTGATTGTTTTTTTGATGTTGAAGGCGAATTTAGAATTATAAAAGATCACAGTTGGAGATCTTGGAGAATAACGGGTAATTCTTCAGTATATAGATTTGATATTGGAAAACACGGTTATGTGTTTGATGATTTCATTGCCAATTTTGACAAAATAATAAAAATTCATAGAAACGAACAAGAATATTTAACACATGCCATTCATGATAAAGGCAAGTTGCAATATTGGGACAAAGAGTGGTGTCCTAGCTTTAAGTATGATTGTATCTCTCGTTTTCCATTAGCAGTTTGGAAAAAACCAATGATTCCTAAAGGTGCTAAAATTATTATTTTTCATGGTGAAATCAATCCTCATAAAGCCATAAAAGGTGGACGAGGAAAATGGTATCGATATGTAAGAGCAGCGCCTTGGGTTGCTGATTATTGGAAGTAATTAATTGATTTTTTCTATCAATGCTTCGGTAACTTTTTTGCTATTCCCTATAAATATTTTTTGGTCTACTATGGCTACAGGACGTTTTAAAAACGTGTATTCATCAAGAATCAATTGACGGTAATCACTTTCAGTCAATTCTTGATTTTTTAAATCCATCTGTTTGTATTTCTTCGCTCTTCGGCTGAAAAGAGATTCGTAACTACCAGAAAATGATTTCATTTCTTCGATTTGTACTACAGTAATAGGTTCTGTTTTTATTTCTTGCAATATAAACCCTTCAAGATTGATAGATTTTAAGATTCGTGAACAAGTGTCACATGTTTTTAAGAAGTATATTTTTTTCATACGATAAATTTAATGCCTTTCCGTAGAAAATTACATACTTTTATGGAAAATTTACAAACTATTAAATGGTTTCCTCGAGCGCAGTCGAGCAATTATTTAAATGGTAAAACCCTAAAATAGGACTCGACTGCGCTCGACCTTATACGAAAGACAATGAACCAATTTGAAATTTTAAGACAAGGCCGTAAATTAATTTTGAAAATGATTGACGGTTACACGATCGAACAACTCAATTTTATTCCTAAGGGATTTAAGAATAACATTGCATGGAATGTAGCACATTTAATTGTGACTCAGCAATTAATATGTTATAATCTATCTGGAGTGCCAATGTGTGTTTCTCAAGAAATGGTAAATTTATTTAAGAAAGGAACTGCTCCAGAAAAAGAGATTACAGCCTTAGAATTTGAAAAAATAAAAGAGCAATTTCTTTCAACTGTTGACCAGTTTGAAAAAGATTATAAACAAGGAATATTTAAAGATTTTAATGAATATACTACGAGTGTGAATGTAACATTGACTGATATAAATTCTGCGATAGCGTTTAACAACTACCACGAAGGGATACACTTGGGAAGTATTTTATCATTAAGAAAATTAGTTTAGAGATGAGTTTATTTGTCATAATTACAATATTGATAGTATTATCAGCACTTTTTGGATATATAAATGTGCGGTTTTTAAAAATGCCAAACACTATAGGATTGATGGTGATTACAATTCTTTTTACATTGGCAGTATTAGGAATCAGTTTTTTCGATACCACACTATTGGAAAAAGAAAGAGAATTAATTTCTCAGATAGATTTTGAAACAGTACTTCTAGATATTATGTTAAGTTTTTTGCTATTTGCAGGCGCTTTACACACCAATTTTCAGCAATTAAAAATTCAACGTAAACCTATATTTACATTTGCAACTTTAGGGACAATAGTGTCCACTTTTTTGGTTGGGGTTTTTACATTTTATTTGTTAAAATTACTTGGAATTCCAGTTGACTTTATTTATTGTTTATTATTTGGAGCCTTAATTTCTCCAACCGATCCTATTGCGGTTTTGGGAATATTGAAGCAAGCAGGAGCACCAAAAAAACTAGAAACGAAAATTGTTGGAGAATCTTTATTTAACGATGGAGTAGGAGTTGTTATATTTTTAACAATTTATCAAATTGCTAAAGGAGGTACAGAGATTTCGATAGGTCATGTTGCTGAAATGTTTATGGTAGAAGTAGGAGGAGGAATCACTTTAGGTTTATTATTGGGATGGATAACGTATCGATTGTTAAAGTCGATTGATGATTATGATACAGAGGTAATTATTACCATTGCAGCTGTTATGGGAGGAACGGTGTTGGCACAATCTTTATATTTATCAGCGCCACTTGCAATGGTTACGACTGGATTAATGGTAGGAAATGATACGGTGAGAAAATCTGCAATGAGTGAAATTACGGAACAATATGTAGATAAGTTTTGGGAATTGGTAGATGTGTTGTTAAATACAATTTTGTTTGTAATGATAGGAATGGAGATACTGATATTGACATTTGACGGAAAGTATATATTGGCAGGTGCTCTGTCGATTCCAATGTTATTATTTGCTCGTTATTTATCGTTACTATTGCCTATTAAATTTTTTGCAGAGAAGTTAGATTTTATTCCAAATACCAACTTAATTATGACTTGGGGAGGTTTGCGTGGAGGAATTTCAATCGCATTGGCATTGAGTTTAACAGTTGAAATGCATCGAGATTTATTTCTAGTTATGACGTATATCATTGTCGTTTTTTCTATTATAGGACAAGGGTTAACAGTAGGGAAATTAATTAAAAAACTTGCGAAATAACACCTTTTCAGCATTTTAAGAATAAGACATGAAGTTTAATACAAAAGCAATACACGGAGGTCAACAACATGAACCAACAACTGGCTCAGTAATGACTCCAATATTTCAAACTTCCACTTATGTTCAACAGAGTCCTGGAAAACATAAAGGGTATGAATATTCAAGAAGTGAAAATCCTACAAGAGATGCTTTAGAAAAAGCATGTGCAAGTATAGAAAACGGGAATTATGGTTTTGCTTTTTCATCAGGAATGGCTGCAACGGATTGTGTGATGCGATTGTTTAATCCAGGAGATGAAATTATTGCAGGTGAACATATATATGGAGGTTCTTATAGAATGTTTACCCAACTTTTTGAAAAATACGGATTGAAATTCACGTTTGTCAATATGAATGATACTCGTAGTCTTATCGATGCAATTACTGAAAAAACAAAATTAATATGGCTTGAAACACCTACCAATCCGTTATTAAAAATAGTAGATATCCAAGTGATTACTTCTATTGCAAAAAAGAACAATATTTTAACAGCAATAGATAATACTTTTGCAACTCCATATAACCAACGGCCACTAGAAATGGGAGCTGATATTGTAATGCATTCTGTGACTAAATACCTTGGAGGGCATTCTGATATTGTTATGGGTGCTTTAATAGTAAATAATGAAAAATTAGCCAATGATTTGCATTTTATCCAGTTTGCTGCTGGAGCGATTGCTGGACCTATGGATTGCTTTTTAGCACTTAGAGGTATAAAGACATTAGCATTAAGAATGCAAAGGCATAACGAAAACGGAATAACTGTAGCGCATTTTTTAAATAAACATCCAAAAGTAGAAACTGTTTATTATCCAGGACTTCAAAGTCATGAAAATCATGAAATTGCGAAAAGACAAATGAAAGGATATGGAGGAGTAGTTTCTTTTAAATTAAAAAATAAGACTCAAGAAGCAACATTTCGAATGTTAGAAAATTTCAAGGTAATAACATTGGCAGAATCATTAGGAGGTGTTGAAAGTCTTGTGAACCATCCAGTTACCATGACCCACGCTTCAGTTCCTGTGCAAGAGAGAGAAAGATTGGGAATTACGGTTTCGTTGATTAGATTAAGTGTTGGTATTGAGGATGTGGAAGATTTAATTGAAGATATTGATCATGCACTTGAGTTTATTTAAAAAAAGTACTTAAAGAAAGTTGTTAATTTAAATAATACACATATCCTACATGGACATAAAGTAACCAATCATTAAATTTATTGGCAACATCATCTCTAGCATGTAATCCATCTACCCAATTTGAAAAGAAATATTGCCATCTTGATTCGATAAAGATATCTGAATATTCTCCTAGTTTTTTTCGTGTTCCGATTCCTGCAGTTAATGAAGTAGTAACTCCTTTGGTATCTCTAGTCGCTTGAGGGCTAGCCCATTTCGGGAAAAGAAGATTGTAATTATTTTTCCAATCACCATCTCCATATCTAGTTTCTACTGTAGGATTGTAAAAATCTACCATAAAACCTAAACTAAGATATGGAGACCACTTTAAATTTGGATCTCTTCTTGATCCGAAATCATTAATATCAACAAAATGATATTCTAACTGTGACCCAATATTCCAAAGTTTAGTGTCACCGTGCATCGCACGTAATTTTTCACCATTTACACCATTAATGATCTCGATCCATTTACCAAAGTGTTCTAACTTGGCTTTATGATAAGAAATTTCAGACCGAATTTTAAAGTGTTCTGCCCAATAACTCGTCTGATGATTCCAACGATAACGATAATCAGTAAAAGTTAAATAATGAATAATACCAAATCCTGGACCAACATTTCCTCCAACATTACTTTTAAATAAATAACGTTGACCATAATCGGTTGTAAAACTTGAAGATCCGATCATCACTCCTATTTCATGTGTTCTATTACTTCGTTCGCGTTGAGCATGTGAAGATAACACGCATAAAAGTATGAGAATCAAAGGGGGAAATATTTTAAACTTTTTATTCAATTTTTTTTTACTCTTGTTCAAATGTAATAAAAAACAAACTACTTTAATTGATACTTATGTGTTATTTGGCTATAAAAGATTCATTTAACTCCCAATTAGCCCTTACTTCAAATAACTCAAAATGATATTCTATCTTCTCAGGCTTTACTCTATTCAAGAAATTACCAGTATCCCACTTTTTATTTTTATTAGCGTCATAAATGACTCTAACTTGATAATTATTTGGGTTTAAGTTTTCAAACTTTACGACTCTTTTTTCGGTTGCGTATACACTTTCAATGAGTTTGGATGTGTCATCTGTCAATTCAACTATTACCGGATAATTTTTAATTGTTTCTAATGAAAGGTTGATAATCCCATAATTTTCTGGATGTTTCGTTGTAAATGAAAATTTTAAAGTATCATTCACGTTTCCAAATAAATCTTCAATTGAGTTTGGTAAAAAGGTAATATCATATTTGCTATTATAATCTTTATTGAAATTGAGATCTAAGCCAAGTTTAGAGTTTTTAATTTCAGTATTATGACTTACACTAATAGAGTCTTTATCAATAAAAATAATTTTTGTTTTGTCTATTTTAGTAATTGGAATATTGGTTTTAATAGAAAAGTTTTCTCGCAAACTTAAAACCCCTCCTACGGAACTAGTAATTTGTAAAGAATCAATGTCTTTAGAATTTAATTTCACAGTTATTCTTTCTTTAAAATCTAGATTCGATATTTCAAATTCTAAGGAGTCTTTTTCAATAGGAGAATACCAGTAACTTATAGAATCCATCTCTTTTTCATTTATTGATTTATATCTAAAATCCTCTGGGACATCAGATAATAAATTAATTTTAATATTTTCTCCATTTCCTTGATATCCGAAATAAAGATGCCCTTTTTTTAATTGAGATGCACGCGTAAATTTAAATTCAGGATCTTCCTTGAAAAGATTTAAATCATAATTCTTATCTGAAGGAAGTGTTATAAAATCTTCAAGGAAAGCTATTTTTTCCTGCTTAGGATCAAATAGATAGTTTTTATTTTTATCATCAATTGCGACTAATAAATATTTTCCAGCTTTAACATTTGATATTTCATAGATAATACTATCTAGCGTATTGGTAATATAATCAGGTCGTTGATTATATATTATAGAATCATTATATTTTTCATTTATTTCATATAATAAAACTGAAATATTTTCATCAGCAGTTTTATTAAATGCATCTTTAATTTTCCCATTTACTTTTAATGAATCAATATAATTACCTGTAGAAAAAACATATTTAAACCTTTCTAAGGGGATATTTTCATTATTATCTTCAATGCTATTTCCAAAATTGAAAGTATAAGTAGTATTTTCTTTTAAAGTGTCTAAAATTTTTATTGAAATAAATTTACTTGCTGTTCCTACAGGAGTGATAATAGGTCTATATTTCAAAGGAGGTGAAATAACCAATTGATTATTCACGTCTTTTAATTTTATATACTCATCAAAATTCAATCGAATTTTTTTTCCTTTGAAATTTGTTGTTAAATGATCTGGTTGAGCTGTTATTAAAATTGGAGCAGTACTGTCTTTTTCTCCTCCAGTTGGAGTTCCTCTTCTTGCGCAACTATCTAGGACTACTAGTAGTATTAATCCAGTTAACAGATATAAAAACCTATATTTCATCAAATAATAATTTTAAACAAAGAAACAATATATTTTTATCATAGAACGCTTTATAAATCTAGTTATTTTACTCTCTGTAAGCAATAACGGCAATACTTATTTTACAATTCTCACTTTTTAATATTTCACGAGAGCATCTTTCAAGTGTAGCACCTGTAGTTGTGATGTCATCAATTAAAAGTATGTGCTTGTCTTTAAAAAATAACCTGTCTTTTACTTTAAATGATTCATTGTTTTTATTCCACCTTTCAATTCGACCCTTTATAGTTTGAGTTTTAGTAGTTTCAGTTTTAATTAATTCACTTTCCATAAATGGAATATTCGTATGAATTGATATTGCTTGTCCAAATCTTGTTAATTGATTATAACCTCTCTTTTTTAATTTTCTAGGATGAAGAGGTACAGGGATAATATAATCTACGGTTTTAAAACGATCACTTTCAGCCATTTCAATTCCTAGCCAATCCCCAAAGAAAGTTCCCAATTCTTGATGTCCTTTATATTTAAGTTCATGAATAAGTGTTTGGATTTTTCCTTTTTTGTGAAAAAAGAATAAAGAAGTAGCTTCTTCTAATGGGATTCTACCATAAAATTTCTTTTCAAGTAAGTTTTTTTCAACATTGGTAAAACTAGTTCCCGGAAAATCGTGCCTACAGAGTGTGCATATTATAGTTTCATTATGTGTGAGTTGAAGTTTACAACTTAAACAGACTTTAGGAAAAAATAAATAAAATATATCTTTAAATAGTTGCATATTTGCCATAATTAATGGTTGCAAGTTGGATAAAGATATGAAACTTGAAAGATTAATTCAATAGATGGGAAAAAAAAGAGCATTTTTTAAAGAAGCATTAAAAAGCATGAAAACTTCAGGCTCTTTTATTCCGAGTTCGAAATACTTAGTAAAAAGAATAGTAAAAAATATTGATTTTGAAAAAAGCAATGTTATTATAGAATTTGGCCCTGGAAATGGTATTATTACCAAAGAGATCTTGAATCGACTTAATCCTAATGCTATCTTGTTGTCATTTGAAATAAATGAAAATTTTTATAAAAACATAAAACAAATTGATCATAAGCAATTAATTGTATTGAACGTTTCCGCTGAAGATGTTCAAGTTGAAATTGAAAAAAGAGGTTTTAAAAAAGTTGATGCTGTAATTTCAAGCCTTCCATTGAGTCTTTTACCCAAAGAATTGTCAAATAGTATTATTAAAAAATCGCATATTATTCTAAAGGATAAAGGGCAATTTGTCCAATTTCAATACAGTGTTAACTTTTTAAAACAATTCAAGTCTATTTTTGAAAACAAAGTTAAGTTGGAATTTGAACCACTTAATTTCCCTCCAGCATTTGTATATATTTGTAAAAAATAAAACATAGTATAAATGTAATTTATACAATTACAGAGCGTTATATTAACATACTAAATTTAAGAAAATGAATAATAACTCAACGAACAAAGCGATTATTGTTATACTAGCTTTGCTATTACTAGGTGCAATTGGATATTTATTTATGACCAATAATAAACTGAAAGAATCCAATACATTTCTTGAAGAAGAAAAGACAGAAATTCAGAACAATCTTGATGGAATGATTGCAGAACTTGATATTGCGATAAGTAAAAACAACTCTTTATCAGATGAATTGAAACTTGAACGTGAAGAAATCGTATTGTTTAGAGATTCTATTAAAAACTTGAAACAGACAAATTATAGTCTGATAAGACGTTATAAAAATAAAATAAAAGAACTAGAAACATCTTATCAAGAATTAGCTGTTTTGTCAGAAAACCTGAAAGTTAATAATCAATATTTGACTAAAAAAATTGATAGTGTTCAAGTTTTTTCTGAAGGTCAGAAAGTAATTTTGGATTCTATAAGTGTTGAAAACTCAGGATTGACAGAAAAAGTTGCTATTGCTGCAAAGTTGCAAGTCAATTCTATTAAAGCAATTTCAATGAAAATGCGTAATAATGGAAATCTGGTAGAAACTTCAAGAGCAAGTAGAACCGATGCTTTACGAATAAGTTTTAGAATTGCAGAAAACCTATTAGGAGAAGAAGGAGAAAAAAATGCTGTAATCCAAGTTTTAAATCCTGACGGAGAAGTTGTAAAAAGTATAGGTTCAACAACTTTAACAGATGAGGTTACAGTTATAGATTATACAGACGAAACAACGGTAGAATATATCAAAGAAAATCTAGATGTGATCCTCGTTGTAGATACGGATAGAAAACAAATGAAAAAAGGGATTCATACGGTCAACGTTTATATAGACGGAAGATGGGTCGGTGCTTCTAAAGTTACCTTGAACTAAAGTATCTAATAAATAATATAAAAGTGAAGGTTCTTATAATGAACCTTCACTTTTTTTATTTACAAGCATTGTAATATTAAAACCTTTACTATTTTTGCACCATGGCAAAACAACAAGATAAATTTAAAAATGTTATTTCACATGCTAAGGAATATGGATATATTTTCCAGAGTAGTGAGATTTATGACGGATTGAGTGCAGTATATGATTATGCGCAAAATGGAGTAGAACTTAAAAAAAATATTAGAGAGTATTGGTGGAAAGCAATGGTTCAAATGAATGAAAATATTGTAGGATTAGATTCGTCAATATTAATGCATCCTACAACCTGGAAAGCATCGGGACATGTTGACGCTTTTAACGATCCGCTAATTGATAATAAAGATTCAAAAAAGAGATATAGAGCTGATGTTTTAATCGAAGATTATTGTGCAAAGATTGAAACAAAAATAGAAAAAGAAGTTAGCAAGGCTGAAAAGCGATTTGGAGAGTCTTTCAATAAAGAAGAATTTATTTCTACCAATGGTCGAGTATTAGGTTATCAAGAGAAAATCAATACGATTCTTTCAAGAATGGGAAAATCTTTAGAAAATGAAGATTTGGCTGATATAAAAGCATTGATTGAAGAACTTGAAATTGCAGATCCATTGTCGGGAAGCAAAAATTGGACTGATGTAAAGCAATTCAATTTAATGTTTGGGACAAAATTAGGAGCTTCTGCTGAATCGGCGATGGATTTATATTTACGTCCAGAAACAGCTCAAGGGATTTTTGTAAATTTCTTAAATGTGCAGAAATCTGGACGTATGAAAATTCCTTTTGGAATTGCTCAGACTGGTAAAGCGTTTAGAAATGAAATTGTTGCGAGACAATTTATTTTTAGAATGAGAGAGTTTGAACAGATGGAAATGCAGTTCTTTATCAAGCCTGGAACTCAAGGTGAATGGTATGAGCATTGGAAAGAAACTCGTATGAAATGGCATCTTTCATTGGGAATGGGATCAGATAATTACCGTTTTCATGATCATGAAAAATTGGCTCATTATGCAGATGCAGCAGCAGATATTGAATTTAGGTTTCCTTTTGGATTTAAAGAACTGGAAGGAATACATTCAAGAACAGATTTTGACTTAAAAGCACATGAAGAATTTTCAGGGAAGAAATTACAATATTTTGACCATGAAGAAAATAAAAATTATGTCCCTTATGTGTTGGAAACATCTATAGGTCTTGACCGTATGTTTTTGGCAGTTTTTTCTACTGCTTTACAAGAAGAGATATTAGAAAATGGAACAACAAGAACAGTCTTGAGATTGCCTGCAGTGCTTGCACCATATAAAGCAGCCATTTTACCATTGGTAAAAAAAGATGGTCTACCAGAAGTTGCACGTAAAATTGTAGAGGATTTAAAATGGGATTTTAATGTTGGCTATGATGAAAAAGACGCTGTAGGAAGACGTTATAGAAGACAAGACGCCAATGGAACAC
The DNA here is from genome assembly GCA_905479835.1 of uncultured Flavobacteriaceae bacterium. Lineage (GTDB taxonomy): Bacteria > Bacteroidota > Bacteroidia > Flavobacteriales > Flavobacteriaceae > Urechidicola. Next base: position 19,448 of record CAJQNZ010000072.1, on the reverse strand, counting down.
CATTTTGTATTACTGTAGATCATGATACTTTAAATGATGATTCAGTAACGATACGTCATAGAGATACTATGGAACAAACACGTGTAAAAATATCAGAATTGAAAGGTATTATTGAGCAAGAAGTATCTATGAAAACTTGGTTGAAAAAGATGTAATATATCTATATGGTCTCTGATCGCAAAACTATAATAGTGAATGGAGTCAAAACGATTCGAAATCAAGGCAAAAATTTATTGATATAAACTAAAAACCTTCCAAGAATTACTTGGAGGGTTTTTAGTTTGTAGTGTTAAGTATTAAAATCTATAGCCAATCGAAGCTCCTAATCGAGGAATAACTTCGGTTGCGACATTGTTATTAGAAGAAGTAATCTGTTCGCCGATCCCTCCATAAAATTCAAATGTAATCCCTTTTTTACTCACAAACTTCCATCCCAATGCAAATCCCAATGCAATATCATTGGAAGATTGTATAGATGTAGTACCTGAGATAGCTGTCACATCATCTTCAGTATGGCTATACATGGTCAATCCTTCTACAAAAAATCCTGTTGCATATTTTTCAGAAAAATAGCGACGATAAAACCCTGTGAAAACATAGCGTTCATTATAGGAAATAATATTCCGATCATCATAAGAATTTAATGCAAAACGAACTGCAATACCTGCTGAAGATTCAGAATTGATTAAATATTCATAAGAACCTTCAAGGTGTTTAAAAATCAGTAGATTAAACGCATTGATTTTCACCTCATGATGTTTTTTATTTTTTTCTTGAGCATATGTAGATATACTAACAACTGTTATAATTAAAATTAATATAATTTTTTTCATAATATAGATTCAATATTTATGAAATGGTTCAACCTTTTTTTTAAATTAATTTTTCAAAAGTTAGAACCGATATCCTAGAGAAATTCCTCCACGACCTACAACTTCAAGACCACTTTTATCTAATAAATCTCTTCCGATTCCACCATATATTTCCGCTACAAAGCCACGTTTGCTCACAATCTTAGTTCCGATAGAAACTCCTATTGCAAAGTCAGTATATTTTTCTTGAACAATCGTAGGGTCTTGAGTATTGTAAAAATATTCTTCATTTTCTCCTGAATGTAACATCCCAAATCCTTCAACGAAAAATCCTTGCGCATACTTTTTGCCAAAAAAATGACGATAATATGGAGTGATTGAAAAAGTTCTATATTCATCTAAATCAAGGTCATCATTATCCAAAGCGAATAATACTCCAACTCCTACAGAAGATTCTTCATTAAGAATTCTTTCATAACCTACATCCAGCCATTTAAAAATAATAATATTGGTAACATTGATTTTTAACTCATTCTCTCCAATAGTATTTTGTGGAGTTTCTTGTTGTTGCGCATAAGTTGATAAACTGGCAATTGATAGAATTGCAATAAGCATTATTTTTTTCATAAATGGTTCTTTTTATTTTTTAATAAGATGTACAATACATTCTTTAGTTGCGTTGAAAGCAACAATAATTATGCCTAAAAATTAGCTCGAAGTTGAACAGATCCTGTATGAATTGTATTCGATGTTTCGCTTTTTCTTCCCAAGTAGTTGAAGTTCAAATCAAGATATTGAGTCAATTTCTGTTGCCATAAGAGACTCCAAGTAAAATTATTTCCATTCTGTAAACCTTCAAGTATTTGATAAGCAACTGGAGAATTTTGGTTTCCTATAAAGTCATTTATAAAAAAGTTGAATTCTGATTGTAACGTAACATTTTTTTTGTTGGTCGTGCGAAAAGAAGCACCCATTTTATGAGAAGACAAAGATTCTAAATCCCCTATTTTATTTTCTTTAGTTTTATACTCGTATAAGAAATTCAATGAAGAATAATCGTTGTATAAATAGGAGATTTTTGGATTGAAAGACGTGTTACCTAGGATGTAATTTCTATTGGCAAAATTCTCAGAAGAATTAGAATTTTTACCGAGGCTTGAACTTATTTCAAGTAACCAAAAATCACCTATTTTATGTGTAAATAGTAATTGATGTAATCTTAATTTGCTTTCAAGATTGTCAATTGCTAAACTTGATTTGTTTCGTGAATCAATATAATTATAAGTCGTAGAATATCGTTGTTTACCTCGATTGAAAAACAGGCTATTTTTAAGATTATAATTAAAAGCTAATACATCGTCGTTATTTATGTCAAATGGATTTAAATTAAAAGAATCATCACCTTTTGTCTGTTTATTATCGACCAATGCATATGATTGATTTTGAAATCGAGAAAGCGCTTTTTTAAACCCTTTCTGATTGCTCCATTGTTGGAAGTTAAAAAGTACTGATTGACTGAATTTTGTCTGATGAGTCTGTACGTAATTAAGGGTCGGTAAAGCAACTCTTAAATAGGTTGCTTCATCTTGAAATTGAGCAATTTCAAATTCGTTCAACTCTTGAATTCCATCGTTATTATAGTCGTTCCATGTATAGTACCCTTGTCCAGGTTCAACTTCAATATAGGAAAATTCTTGTTGTGGTAGACTTCCAGATACGGTTTCATAAACACTATTTAAATGGATCAATTTTTTGAATAATTGTTGGTTGAAAACAACTCTTGAATTTAAGGATTTTGTATTTTCAAAATCTACATTAGCAACAGTTCTATAGTTCGCATAAAGAGCTAATTTAGTATTCTCACTTTTTATCAATTGCGAATTCATAAAATACATTTTGGATTTATTTACTTGCTCAAGAATATTGGATTTCACACTATCATTTGCCCGAAAATTGGCCCCAATTTCTACAAATACTTTGGTAGAATCTCCAATTCCTATAAAGGGTTGATATTCGGTGAATTTTTGGCTTAAAGGAGAAAGTATTTGATTGGCACTATTTTTTATGGTATTATTTTCGGCATTTACTTTTAATCCAACCCAACTTTTGTCAAAATCATATCTAGAGACAGAATAGAGTCTTTTAAAATCATTCTTTTCATCCAATGATTTGCTATTTAATAAACTACTGATGACATCAATTTTAAGGTTGTCATAATTTAGATTAGCATTGAAGTTGTGTCTGTTCCCTTGAAATGAGTCGCTGAAATTAAGTTGTTCATAATTGTAAATTACGGCACCATTTTCTTCATTGGAATATATAAAAGAAGTGTTGAATAATTGTTGGTTTCCAGAAGGGTTCAGGATGTTCCAATCTCTATTAAATTCAATATTTCTAAAACGTTGTATTGTTTTAAAATCCTGAGAAATAGATTCAAAATTCACATTACTTTTTAAATCCCACTTTTTATCAATAAGAAGTTGTTCCCATCCTATTTTTGAAGCTAGTCCATCATTCTGCTCATTATCTACAGTTGAGAAAAGATTTTGGTCATTTTGACTAAAAGCTATTTCTGCATTAATATTTGTCTTTTCTGAAGGATTATAAGATGCATTAACAAGTGCCAACTGCAATTTATTGGGCGCGATTAATTGGATTGTAGGATTGTAATTCCCTAAATTTACACCTACATATTCATATATTTTTCCAATTGCAATTGTACTGTTCAACTCATAATCACCAAGATTTTCTCCTACATTGGTAAAACGGACATTGTATAATTCATCATTTTGATCATTAGAAAAAACATAAATTTCGGTTGCCCCAATAAATTCTTTGCGATATTGAATCTTACTTTCTGAAAAATTGTCTAAGGTAGCGCTTGGGGAAACCATTCGTGTAATATCATTTCCTGCAAGTGATAACAATTCTTTCTGACTGTCTGAAAGATCCTGCTGTAACGATTGATTTTTGATATCGTTTTCTATGTAAAATGACCCGCCAATTTTTAGTTTTTCACTTTTGTATTGCGCTCCATTATGAGAAATAAATCGTGTATAATTACGGTCTGTATATTGAAAATCTACAGAGATTCTCATATTGGCATTTATAGGAAAAGTTGGAGTAAAAGTAACTTCGGCAGTATTATAATCAATTACATAATCTTTATTTTCACCTCTTGTCAGCGCAAGACCATTTACATAAACAGTTTCGCTTCCTGATAGTATGATGATAAACTGTTCATTATTTGGACCAAAAAGACGGTAAGGACCTTGATTGTTTTCTTGCCCAATAAATTCATAATTGGTGAATTTCCCTCTTACCAATGCTCCTGAAACAAAAACAGAAGTTTTGGAATCATCAGAATGGTCGATAATACCATTAACGGACATTCCAGAGACTTGCTTGGTGAAATTTCCATAATAGGAATCGTCATCTTTTAAATCCACATCTCCTGCTTTTAAACTCCAAGTGTCACTGAATAACTCAATGAAAACTCGATCAAATTCATTCAATTGTTGTGTATAGCCATTCTCCTGAAATGGAATATTGGTGTCTGTAATTGAAGCTCTTAATGTTACTTTTTCTGATAACTTTCCTGCAATCTGAAGATCGAGTGTAGAATTTAAAACAGCATCTTGATTGTTTCCTATTGTCAATCCTCTACTGATACTTCCGACTGTATTGAGTCCATCAAACGGCTTGAAAGTAGAGTTTTCTATGCGAGAAGGAACTTTGTATAAAGTAGAATTGTCCGTTGGATTTTCAACAATTAACTTCTTGTCAAATTTTGAATAAGTTTTAGTTAAAAAATCAGGATATGCATAATATTCAACTTCAATTTGAGGGTATTTTTCTTTATCAATAACTAAAATTGATTTTTCAAAATCTATAGAATATTGGATTGAATCAATTACAGTTTTATCAGTATCATATATTTTAAAATGAAATGGATTGATACTTACTGATTCAATAAGAATTGAATCTTTTTGAACATCAATTTTCTTGGTTCGAAAGTTTTTAGAATCTTTCTGTCCATGCGCATAAAGCCCAAATAAAAAGACAGATATCCATAAAACGTTTTTCATTATATTAATCAACGATTAAAAAACAAAAATAGTTTAAAATTGTTCTTGATGGCTCAATTGAAAAATGAAGTTTTCTTTAAAATATAAAAGATACGTATTATGAATACTTAAAATAATTCTTTATATTTTTGAAAACGAAAATAATTAGAATGAAAAAAACTCTTAAAAGAATGACGATAGGTTTAGTTTCAATTATAGTCTTGTTGTTTATAATAGGATTTTTGTTCATTAATCTAAGCCCTGAATTTGGTGGAAAAATAACTAAAGAACAAGAAATTGAATTTGCGACAACTGAAAACTATATAGAAGGAAAGTTTGTCAATGAAAAATCAATAAATATGGATATGAGTGCTAGCGACATGTTAAGTCTTGTTAGAAAAATGTTCAACCCAAATTCTGGAACACGCCCTGATAAAAACATTGAAGTTCAGAAAATTGATTCTACCACTATTGCAGACTATAATTCTAAAACAAGGTTAATTTGGTTTGGTCATTCAACTTTTTTAGTACAAATGAATCATAAAAACATATTGATTGATCCCATGTTTGGGAATGTACCCGCTCCACACCCTTTGCTAGGAAATAATCGATTCAGTAAAGAGTTGCCGATACAGATTGAAAAGTTACCAAAAATTGATGTAGTTATAATATCTCATGACCATTATGATCATTTGGATTATGGATCTATTAAGAAGTTAAAAAAGAAAGTTGGAAATTTTATTGTACCCTTAGGAGTTGGTTCACATCTCGAAAAGTGGGGAATTCAAAATGATAACATTGTAGAATTGAATTGGTGGGAAGAAGTTGTATTTGATGATTTGATTTTTCGCAGTACACCAGCACAGCATTTTTCTGGAAGAGGATTAAGTGATAGGATGAAAACATTATGGAGTTCATGGATTATAGAATCAGAAACAGAGAAGATCTTTTTTAGTGGAGATAGTGGATATGCATCACACTTTAAAGAAATTGGAGAAAAGCATGGTCCGTTTGATTTTGCTATGATAGAATGTGGTCAATACAATGAATTATGGCCTGATATTCATATGTTTCCTGAAGAAACAGCACAAGCAGGAGTTGATTTAAAAGCCAAGAAAATAATGCCAATTCATTGGGGAGCATTTAAATTATCTACACATAGTTGGACAGATCCAGTTGAGCGAATATCAAAGAAGGCAAAAGAATTAAATATTAGGTTAGTTACTCCAGAAATAGGAGAGTCTATCGAATTAATTGAAAATAAAGAAATTTCTTCTAAATGGTGGAAGGGTAATTAATGTTTAAAATAATGACTGTTGTTTTACACCACTTTCATGTTCTAGCAACCATTTTTTACGCCAAATTCCTCCTGCATATCCAGTTAATGAACCATCAGTGCCAATAACACGATGGCAAGGAACGACAATCCAAATAGGATTTTTACCATTTGCTGATGCAACTGCACGAATTGCTTTTGGATCTCCAAAACTTTTTGATTGTTCTAAATAAGTTCGAGATTTTCCAAATGGTATTTCCAGTAATTCATTCCACACTTTTTTCTGAAACGCTGTTCCTTGTGGATTTAGTTTTAGGTCAAATTCTTTACGAGTACCATTAAAATATTCGTTTAATTGTTTTACACAATTTTGTAAGCATTCAGGAATTTTTTGGATTGTCACATCGTGCCTTTCGACTTCGCTCAAGACAGGCTCAGTCGAGATGTCATCATCAAGCACTGAAATAGATTGAATTCCATCTTCATCACCAATAATTTTGGCAGTTCCGATAGGTGTTTTATAATATGTAGTTTGATTAGATTCCAAAAACGTCTTTTGAGTTTTGAGTTGTGATATTTGCTATTTCTTCAAAAGTTAAACCATAAATATCAACCAATTTATCAATAACTTGTGTAATGTAACTACTTTCATTGCGCTTTCCTCTATATGGTGTTGGAGCGAGATAAGGAGAATCTGTTTCTAAAACGATATTCTCAATTGGAATTTCATTTAAGAACTTGTCAATCTTACCGTTTTTAAAAGTAACTACGCCTCCAATTCCAAGTTTCATGTTAAAAGAAATTGCTCGATGTGCCTGTTCTATAGTTCCAGTAAAACAATGGAAAATTCCAAAGAGTTTATCATCTTTTTCAGTTTCTAAAACTTCAAATATTTCATCAAAAGCATCACGACAATGAATAATAATCGGCAAGTTCTTTTCTTTTGCCCAACGAATCTGTGTTCGAAAAGCATCTTGCTGTTGTTTTAAAAAAGTTCGATCCCAATACAAGTCAATTCCGATTTCACCAATGGCATAAAAATCACGAGAGTCTATCATTTCCTTCACATGTGCCAACTCTTCTTCGACATTTTCCTTGACAGAAGTTGGATGTAAACCCATCATCAAGAATACGTTTTCTGGATAATTTTTTTCTAATTGCAACATAGAATCAGTATACGTAGAATCTATTGCTGGAATAAAAAAACGATTGATTCCTGCATCAAAAGCACGTTGCATCATTTCTGCTCTGTCTTCATCAAATTGTGAACTGTATAAATGTGTATGTGTATCGGTAATATTCATGGAGATTATTTACTTTTGGTAAAAATAATATGTTCTATCAGAATAATAGTGATATAATCATATTTATTAACCTCTCGACTGCGCTCGAGGAGACAATTTTTAGTTTTGTCTGGTAGAGCCTTTCGACTGTCGCTCAAGACAGGCTTAAAGTCGAGATTTAAAATATTTATTAAATGCTAAGCCTTAAAAATATCCTTTCTAAAAAAGGATATGTCAAAATAAAACTAAGAAAAACGATTACCAATCACTTTGAAGTAAAAGCGAAAATAAATGGTGTTAAAGGTCGATTTATTTTAGATACAGGCGCTTCAAATTCTTGTGTTGGTTATGATATAGCGGAGCGTTTTAAATTGGAAACCAAAGAATCTAAAATTAAAGCAGCAGGAGCTGGAGCCTCTGAAATGGATGCGCATAATTCTTCTAGAAATAGTTTAGAAATTGGAGAGTGGAAGTATGAGAATTTGAATTTAGTTGTGTTTGATTTGTCTCATGTAAATATCGCTCTTGAAAATCACGGAGCCAAAAAAGTTGAAGGGATTATTGGTGCAGATATTCTAGATAAAGGCGAAGCGATTATTGATTATAAAAAGAAACGATTGTATTTGAAAAAACTAATCTACAAGTATTAAAAAAACCCAAAACAATTGTTTTGGGTTTTAATATTTATATGGCAATTTTGTTACCTACATTTCCAAAGCTTTCTTTGGATCATTATCCATCAATAATTCTACAGGATTTTCTAGTGCTTCTTTAACTGCAACTAAGAAACCTACAGACTCACGACCATCAATAATTCTATGGTCATAAGACAGCGCAACATACATCATAGGAGCAATAACTACTTGTCCGTCAACAGCAATAGGTCTTTGAATAATGTTGTGCATTCCTAAAATTCCGCTTTGAGGAGGATTTAAGATTGGCGTGGACAACATAGATCCAAATACACCACCATTGGTAATCGTAAATGTTCCTCCAGTCATTTCATCTATGGTAATCTGTCCGTCACGTGCACGAATTGCCAAGCGCTTCACTTCACTTTCTATACCTCTAAAAGATAAATCTTCAGCATTTCTTATGACAGGAACCATCAATCCTTTTGGTCCAGAAACTGCAATAGAAATATCTTGAAAATCATTTTTTATTTGGAAATCTCCATCAATCATAGAGTTTACATCAGGATACAATTTTAATGCTCTTACAACTGCCATTGTAAAGAAACTCATGAATCCAAGACCAACACCGTGTTTTACTTTAAAGTCTTCTTTGTATTCTTTTCTAAGGTTAAATATCGGTTGCATGTTCACTTCGTTAAATGTCGTTAACATCGCAGTTTCGCTTTTTACAGCAACCAAACGTTCTGCCACTTTTCTACGAAGCATAGACATTTTCTTACGTTCAGTCCCTCTAGAACCATTCGTAGGCTGAGAGCCCATTGAAGGAACTGCTTTTAGCGCATCTTCTTTGGTTATTCTTCCGTCTCTTCCTGTTCCAGAAACACCTTGCGTGTCCATTCCTTTTTCTGCTAATACTTTCTTAGCGGCTGGAGAAGCAGAACCTGTAGCGTAGGTTTCTTGGGTTAAAGGTTTTGGGTCAACGGTTTTAGTTTCTTCTTTCTCCTTTTTACTTTCACCTTTTGCCTCAGATAATTTTTCAGGATTTTTAGCATCCATATCAATCAAACAAACGACTGCACCAACTTCTACAGCATCACCTTCTTCTGCTTTAAAAGTAATAATTCCACTTTCTTCTGCAGGAAGTTCTAAGGTTGCTTTGTCAGAATCTACTTCAGCAATTGCTTGATCTTTTTCTACATAATCGCCATCTTCTACAAGCCAAGATGCTATTTCAACTTCTGTAATCGATTCTCCTGGTGAAGGAACTTTCATTTCTAAAATCATGGTACTATAATTTTAATTTATTTATAACCTATTTGTTTACTAGTATTTTGCGCTATTTTTTTTGAACTATATTTAAGGTTATCACAATTTTTGACAACTTCTTTAAGATCACAATTTGTGATCTTAAACTTTCAAACACGAGTTTCAACTTGATATAATTCGGCTAAATCGAAATCAAACATCACTTTTTGATTTCTAATGGTAAATATTTTATTTTGAATAACTTCTATATCCATTTTTATTTGTCTGAGTTAAAAATAGCATCAATAACTCTTCTTTGTCTCTTCTTATCTCTTGTGCTAGATCCAGGAGCAGGAACTGCTGCGTAGGGTCTAGAAGCACATTCTAATTTTACGATATCTAAACGTTGTAACATGTGACTCCAAGCACCCATATTTTTAGGTTCTTCTTGTGCCCAAACATATTTCTCAACATTTGGATAACTATCTATTACTTTCTGAATTTTTTCTAAATGCAATGGAAATAATTGTTCAATTCTCACTAATGCAATATCTTTTCTGTCTAATATTTCTCTTTCTGCTTCAAGATCATAATAGAATTTACCAGTACAGAACACTAATTTTGTAACGTTCGTTGGATTGATGGTATCATCAATTACTTCTTCAAACTGTCCGTTAGAAAGATCATCCATTTTTGAAATTGCTTTTGGATGTCTCAATAAACTTTTTGGTGTTAATACTACCAAAGGTTTTCTGAAATCACGTTTCATTTGACGACGCAACAAGTGAAAGAAGTTTGCAGGAGTTGTACAATCAGCAACAATCATATTATCGTTTGCACACAACTGTAAATAACGTTCCATTCTCGCAGATGAATGCTCTGAACCTTGGCTTTCATAACCATGAGGAAGTAAAATTACGATTCCATTTTGAAGTTTCCATTTATCTTCTGCAGCAGATAGATATTGGTCAAAAATAATTTGTGCTCCATTTGAAAAATCTCCAAATTGTGCTTCCCAAATTGTTAATGTATTTGGATTTGCCATGGCATAACCATAGTCAAAACCTAAAACTGCATATTCTGATAATAAAGAGTTGTAAATATACATTTGCCCTTTATTATTCCTATTTGTATTTAATAAGTTGATACGTTCTTCTGATATTTCATCACGTAAAATAGCATGACGATGACTGAACGTTCCTCTTTCAACATCTTGACCTGAAATACGGACATTATACCCTTCTTCAAGTAAACTTCCATAAGCCAATGTTTCTGCCATTCCCCAATCTAAGGTGTCGGTTTCAAAAACCATTTTGGCTCTTCCTGCTAAAATTCTTTCTGCTTTCCTGACAAATTTCACTCCTTCAGGAACTGTAGAAACAATCGTTGCTATTCCTTTTAATTTATCTTCAGAATACCTGCTATCAATAGTTTTTAACATTCCATCCAATCGTTGACGACTAAAATCAGTCCAACGTTCTTGCATGAATTCTTTAACTTTTGAAGAATCAGATTGTTTAGATTTTGTATAATTCTCTTCAAGAATTTCTTTAAAATCAACCACTATTTTTTTAGAATAAGCTTCATCAATAACATTTTCAGCAATTAACTTATCCGAATATATTTTTAAAGAATTGCTGTGTTTAGCAATTGCTTTGTATAGTTTTGGTTGTGTGAAACGAGGCTCATCACCTTCGTTATGTCCATATTTTCTATAGCCTAATAAATCAAGATAAATATCTTTCTTAAATTTCATTCTATATTCCAATGCTATTTCAACAGCATGAACTACGGCTTCAACATCATCAGAATTAACATGTAAAACAGGCGATAACGTTACTTTTGCAACGTCAGTACAATATGTACTTGAACGTGCATCATGATAATTGGTTGTAAAACCAATTTGGTTATTCACAACAATATGTATAGTTCCTCCAGTTTTGTAACCATTTAACTGGCTCATTTGAGCAACTTCATAAGCAATTCCTTGTCCAGCGATTGCAGCATCACCATGCACAATTATTGGTAATATTTTAGAATCGTCGCCGTTGTAGTCTTTATCGATTTTGGCACGTGTAATTCCTCCAACAACTGACGCTACAGTTTCAAGATGAGATGGATTTGGAACTAAATTCATCTTAATTTTCTTACCGTTTTTATAGGTCTTGTCCAGTGTATTTCCAAGATGATATTTTACATCACCATCAATATCTTGATCCTCAAAATCTTTACCTTCAAATTCGCTAAAAAGTTCGTGAAGTGGTTTTCTGAATACATTTACCAAGGTACTTAAACGTCCACGATGTGCCATTCCTAAAACACATTCAGGAACATTGTAATCATTAGATGCATTGTATAGAGCAACACTTATTGCAGGAATTAACGATTCTCCTCCTTCTAATGAAAAACGTTTTTGACCAACGTATTTAGTCTGTAAAAAACTTTCAAAAGTTACTGCTTGATTCAGTTTAGAAAGTAAGTATTTTTTTGTTTCGGTAGAATATTTTGGATGATTGTCATTAACATTCAACTTTCCTTGCCACCATTTTAAGGCTTCAGGGTTTCGAATATACATATATTCAACACCTATTGAATCACAATAGATTTCATCAAGATGATTAATAATATTACTCAATGTTGTACTTCCAAGCCCTAATAATTCTCCTGCATTAAAAATTGTTTCTAAATCATCATTAGACAATCCAAAGTTTTTAAGTTCTAGTGTAGGAGTATATGTTCTGCGTTCTCTTACTGGATTGGTTTTGGTAAATAAATGACCTCTAGTTCTGTATCCGTTTATTAAGTCAAGTACACTAAATTCTTTATGAACTTGTTCTGGAACATCTATTGGAGTTACTTCATCAGAGAACTTGTAATTTTCATTGGCTAAATCATAACCTTGAAAAAAACTCCTCCAACTTGGTTCTACAGCATCTGGATTTATTAAGTATTGATCGTATAAATCGGCTATAAAGCCTGTGTGTGCTGCATTTAAAAATGAAAATTTATCCATATTTTATTTGGTACTGAAACGCTATTAGTATAACAAGAACAAAAATACAATTTTTACCAAAACCACTGTGTTATTTTTAAGGTATTTATTCGATGAATTTTTTTAAAAAATAATTTGGTGATCCTATAAAAACATTTATATTTGCACACCGAAAATTATTATCGGAAACTCCTCCTTAGCTCAGTTGGTTAGAGCATCTGACTGTTAATCAGAGGGTCCTAGGTTCGAGCCCTAGAGGAGGAGCAAAAAAAAGCGAAAGCCATTTAAGAAATTAAATGGCTTTTTATATTTCAATTAATGGTTATCTCAAGATCCTACAATTATTTATAAAAACTGCGTTTATAAGACTTTCCATGTTTTAAATCACAAAAATCAAGTGAAATCCTTTAATTACTCTAGTGGTTTTAAAAAATTAAAGAAAACCATTCATCGACACATATCTACCATTCATCGACACTTGATTACAGGCTAACGAAATATAAACTTCATTCTATGTTATAGAATTATTTTTAGCTTTGTAAAAAACATTACTTAACATAACAATGAAAAACCTTAAAATATTACTTATTGAAGATGACATGATTGAAGTTATGAAATTAAACCGATCAATTTCAAAACTAGAATCGAATCATAAAGTCATTGAGGCTAATAATGGAGAAGACGCCTTAAAAATTTTATCAGAAAAAGACAATCTTCCTGATATAATTTTATTAGATTTAAACATGCCAAAAATTAATGGCATTGAGTTTTTGTCAATTTTAAAAAATGATGATGCATTAAAGTATATTCCAACAATAATCTTAACAACATCAAATAATCAAAAAGATTTAGTTGCTTGTTATGAGATTGGAATTGCTGGTTATGTACTCAAGCCTTTAAGATATGAGGAATATGTTTCTAAAATTGAAAAAATAGTAGCATATTGGAGTATCAATGAATTAAAAAAAATATAAATGAAAGGAATCGTATTTACTGAATTTTTAGAACTTGTTGAAGATAAATTTGGTTTAGAAGTTGTTGATAAAATTATCAATGCTTCTGAATTAGAGTCTGAGGGTGTTTACACTTCAGTTGGGACCTATAAATTTTCTGAGATGTTACAATTATTACAGCATTTAAGCGCTCATACTGACATTTCAATTGACAACCTTTTACTTGTATATGCTGAGCATTTTTTCAGTGTTTTAAAATCAAGTTATCCAGGTCTTATTGCTACTTATAAAGATCCAATAGAAATGATTTCATCTATAGAAAATCATATTCATGTTGAGGTTAGAAAAATCTATCCAGATGCTGAATTACCGACTTTTGAAGTGATTGAAAAAACGGAGAACACCTTAGTTATGATATATAAATCTAGTAGAGCAATGCATCATTTTGGCCTTGGCCTTATGAATAAAACATTTGAACACTTTAATTCTACTGCTGTTATTGATCTAGAAAAAATAAAAGAAGATGGAACTGAAGTTAAATTTATCATTCATAAAAATTAATGAGTCAAGAACAAATTGACATATTACGAAGGGCTTTAAAACGTGAGAAAGCATCTAGAAGAGCAGCTGAAAAAATTCTTGAAGAAAAATCTCGAGAACTTTATGAAGCTTCAAAAAAAGTTGAAGAACTGTTAGAACAAAAATCCTCTCAACTTGAAGGTGTTTTTGAAAATATTGTTGACGCTTATTTAATTATGAATATCGATGGAGATATTATAAAAATGAATGACGCTGCTATTGAATTGTTCGGTTATGATGTTTCTGTTGAAAAAGTTAAGGTATCAAGCCTTATATATAGGCCTGACTTTCAACTTGCAATAAATTCTTTTAACTCCTTATATGATAAAGGTTCTTTTACAGATTATACAGCTAGAATTATAACGAAAGATAATAAGATAAAATGGGTTCATATTAATGGTAGTATAATTTATGATAGCCAAAAAAAACCTATTGCCGCTCAAGGTATAGTTAGAGATATTACAGATGATAAAAAAAGAAGAGAACTCGTTGTAGAACAAAAAACACAACTCGATGCTATTGTTGACAATGCTTCGTTTGGTATTGTTCTTACAGATCGAGGTAAAATACTTAAAACAAACTTATCTTTTCAAAATTTATTAGGTTATTCTGAAGAAGAATTTTTTAAATTATCAATAAAAGATATTTCTTTTGCAGAAGATTTTCCATTATCTAAGGATTACATCACAAAAATGAATGCAGGTGAGATTAATAATTTTGTAATTAATAAAAGATACAAAAAGAAAGATGGATCTATTCTTTGGGCAAAAACTAACGTAAATGCTGTAAATGATATTCAAGGGAAAATCAAATATCAGGTTGCTTTAATTGAAGATATTACTGAACAAAGAGAAAAAAAATTAATCATCAGTTTAATTAATGATATCGCAAAATCTATTCTAGGGAAGTTAGAAATCTATGACATTGCATCAGAAATTACGGGCAAAATTGCAAATTTTTTAGGAACCGATGATTGTGTAATTTATATTGTGAATTCTAAAGAAAAAACCATTGAGCAAATTGCTGCATTTGGCGCAAAAATCAATAATGAAAATCAAATTATTAATAACCTTACCTTCTCTATTAATGAAGGAATAACAGGGAGAGTAGCTCAAACTGGTATTGCTGAAATTATTAAAGATACGTCTAAAGATTCAGCGTATATTATTGATGAAAAACTTAGATTGTCCGAATTAGTTGTACCTATAATAAATGATGGGGAAGTAATTGGAATAATTGACTCAGAGCATTCAAATAAAAACCACTTCACTTCTGAGCATTTAAAAACAATAAAAAGTGTTGCGAACATAGTTGCTTTACAATTAAAGAATGCAATAAATACAAGAGAGAAAGAAAGAGTTGAAGTTCAAAATCAACAGTTATTTAGTCAACTTGAAAAAAGTAATGAAGAGCTTCAAGAATACGCACATATAGTTTCACATGATTTGAAATCACCATTGAGGAGTATTGATGCTTTAGTTAATTGGTTAAAAGAAGATAATAAAGACATTTTAGATAAAGTAAGCCTTGAAAATTTCTCTCATATAGAATCTACTTTAGAGAAAATGGAACAATTAATTACAGATATTTTAAAGTATTCAAGTGTAGGAGCAGACAATTATGAAAAAAGATCTGTGAATGTAAATGACATTGTTAAAAACTTAATTTCACTTTTATATATTCCTGAACACATTCAGATAATAATTTTAAATGAATTACCTACCATAAAAGGAGATAAGACCAAATTGCAACAATTATTTCAAAATCTTATTAGTAATTCAGTAAAATTTATTGACAAAGAAAAAGGATTAATTGAAGTTGACTTTATTGAGAAAGAAAATCACTATGAATTTTCGATTAAAGATAATGGAATAGGTATACATAAAAGTTTTCACAATAAAGTATTTAAAATATTTCATTCGTTAAACAAAAGTAAGGACTCTACAGGTATAGGATTATCTATTGTTAAAAAAATTGTCAATTTACATGATGGTAAAATATGGCTAGAAAGCGAACCAAAAATAGGGACTATATTTTATTTTACTTTAAAAAAATAAGGATGGAAAAGCCTAACTTATCTTATATAGAAAGTATGTCTGGCGGTGATAAAGCCTTTGAGAAAAAGCTGATAAATATTATCAAGACAGAGTTTCCTTTAGAAAAGGAAGAGTTTTACAATAACTATAAATCTGAAAATTTTAAGTTAACTGCAGAAAATGTTCATAAACTTAAACATAAAATTAGTATCTTAGGCCTTGAAAAGAGTTATGAAATTGCCATAGCATTTGAAAACAATCTTTTGGAAGGTGATACTTTGCTATATCTAGAGTTCGAAGCTATATTAATTAACATGACTAATTATCTGAAGCAACTATAATTAGTATTTATGAATTGTATTATTATTGATGATGAGGCAACAGCTAGAGTTATAATAGGTCAACTATGCTCTAATGTTAAGGAACTTACTATTCTTGAAGAATTTCCAAATGCAATTCAAGCAATAAAATATTTAAATCAAAATGAGATTGATTTAATATTTTTAGATATTCATATGCCTGATTTTACAGGTTTTGATTTTATTGAAACATTAAAAAATCCACCAAAAATAATACTGACAACATCTGATTCGAATTTTGCAATTCAAGCATTCGAATATGATTGTATTATAGACTATTTAGTAAAACCAATTTCACCAGAACGTTTTCTAAAAGCAATTCAAAAAGCAAAAGATAAATCAAATGTACCAAGTATTTCTTCTGATTCTTCTGAAAAAATAGGAACTAGGTCTGGAAATGATTTATATGTAAATATTGATAGAAGGCTTATAAAAATAGATATACCAAGTATCTATCTTATAGAAGCTAAAGGAGATTATATTAATGTAAAAACGGAAGAGAAAAATTACACTGTTCACTCTACTTTAAAAAAGATAGAAGACAAACTTCCAGAAAATTTGTTTTTAAAAGTTCATCGTTCTTATATAATTAATATCAAGAAAATTGTTGATATAGAAGACAATAGCGTATTAATTAAAAGAGATGTTATTCCTGTAAGTCGATCTAATAGGCCTGAATTAATGAAGCGCTTAAACTTACTTTAAACTACTTTTTTAAATATTCTACTCCTTATGTTTATTTTCAATGTAGAAAATGAATAATCACTAATTTTATTACATTTTTTTATTCAATACAACTAAAGACAATTGAGAAATCAGTTGTCTTTTTCTTTATAATATAAGCCTCCTTTTATATTAATTTTTTAATTCCTTAACGATTTCTTTTTACCACTCATCATTACAAAATGTCTTCTTAACGAAAAAGAAAAATCTACCTAAAGAATAAAAATAAATTTGTCTAAGATTAAACCAATAATTCTGAGAACATAGAAATAGTAATATTCTTTTTATTAAGTAAATTTTTAACAAAGGGACTCTAACTAAAACATTTCTCAAGGACTTTTAAGAAAATAAGTAAAAAAAATGTCTTCAAGACAATAGAAAATATATAAATAATAACATAAAAACACTCCTAATTATGAAATCAATCATCTTAAAACTAGTAAGTATCTGTCTATTAACTGTAATGCTAATTTCTTGTAGTGCTGAAGAAGATGGAATCTATACAAATTCACCTTCTGATGTAAAAGACATCAACCTTACCTATTCACCAATTGAATATGAGATTGTATATCTATTGAATCAATATAGAGAGAGTATAGGATTAGAGACCCTTAAAACTCTTAACCTTGCTTCTAGAGAAGCGAATGAGCATACTAAATATATGATTAAAACAGGAGAGATAAGTCACGACAATTTCGGAAAAAGATCTACAAACCTCATAGAAAATTCAAATGCAATAATAGTAGCAGAAAATGTTGCTTATGGATTCAATACTGCAGAAGCTGTTGTAAAAGCTTGGTTAAAAAGCGAAAGTCATAAAAAAAATATTGAAAACCCATCTTTTACAGATTTTGGTATCTCAATAGAAGCAAACACTCTAGGAAAAAATTATTATACCAATATTTTTATAAAAAGATAAAAGTCCCCACTTCAGTAGTAAATTTTAAAATTGTCCTCATGATAATAGTAGTGTGATTAAAGGGAACTATTTAAAAACAAACAACAAAACAAAAATATAAAATTGTTATGGGGTTATAGGAATGTTTTTAATTCAGTTTCCTTTTTTTTAATAACAGGAAGAAGTATGAAAATCTCAAGTAATTAAGAGATACTTCTTAAATATTAAATATTAGATCTGAACTAGTACTCAACTTATTTATGAGAGTTACTACTCGTCTAAAGTAATTATCCACTCAACTAACAATTCATTATACTTACCGAATTAAAAAAATATTAAGCCTAAACAATATTAATTTTGAGGTGTATTTAAAACAAAAAACATGAAAAAAATTACATATCTTTTGAAAAAACATATTGCAAACGCTTCTCTTTTATTATTCAGTTTAATTAGTAATGCACAAGACATTCCTTTTAACTGTGATTACAGTGCTTATTTATTTCAAAGAAATGATGTGTACGCTATAGATTTAGCATCTGGAAATTCATTTGAAATTGCTACGGATATTACTCCAGGAAATATAAACGCAACAGGATATAATCCTGCAGATGGCTATATTTGGGGATCTTTAAGTTCTCCAGAAAAAACTATTGTTCGTATAGGTAAAAACTTCAATACATCTACTTTTTATATTGATGAATTGCCAACTAGTGGAAGGTATATTGGAGATGTAAGTGCAGAAGGTATTTATTTTTTAAAGGGAGGAGGTGCTGCTTATTATAAAATAGACCTTGATCCAAATTCAGCAACTTATACGCAACATCAATCTACTGAAAGTTTATCTCAAAATATAAGTATCCATGATTGGGCTTTTAATGCTGTAGATGGGAAATTATACTCTGTAGAAAAAAACACAAATATTTTATATCGAATAAACCCTTCTGATGGCGCTGTTGAATCATTGGGAGTAGTACCAATTTTAACAGGATTAAATTATACATATGGTGCCGTCTATTTCGATGTATCAGGACGTTTTTATGTGTCTGCAAATCAAACAGGAACTGTATATGTTATTCAAAATGTTCAAGATTTAAATGGCACCAATGGCATGGATTCGAATCTGTTTGCCTTTGGACCTTCTAGTTCAAGTAATGACGGAGCACGTTGTCCTACTGCTCCTGTTCTTCAAGAAATTTGTGATAACGGGATTGATGATGATGGAGATGGATTAATAGATTGTGAAGACCCATCTTGTTCTGGCTATGGAGATTGCGCTATTATTGACCCTCAAACTTCAACTGCAAATCAAGGAGGATTAGAAAGTAACAATAGATTGTCTGATAAAATAAATAAGCGAAACTATAACAGAACTAAAATTAATTATTCTTTTGATAAAACTAAAGCAGAAAGAGTTACTAAGTCAAAAAATTATGCACAAAGAAATTTTAATTCAAATGGATTTCAATTAAAAGATTTTATTCCATTAAATTCTATAAATGAAGAATATGCAATTGAATCTACTCCAACAGATTTATTGGAAATTACAAATGCAACAGATGTTTATTCAGTAGATTATATAAAAAATGATAA
>CAJQNZ010000071.1 GCA_905479835.1 uncultured Flavobacteriaceae bacterium | reverse complement strand
AGAATGCATGCTATGACTTTATATAGAACTCCAGAATCTTTTACATCAAAATTCAAAAGAAGTAAAAGAAATGAAGATTTATTTAATACTGAAAGTTGGCTCAATCATCATGGTGATAAATTAAATAAACGATTTAATTTAAGTGCTTACAAACTGATGAATCAACTATTAAAAACAATTGATATAACTAGAAATAGAGATTCATTTGTTGAAGTAGTGTCAAAGATTTCATCACATATTCATATGATTACAATCAATTCAGATTTATTCTTTAAACCTGAAGAAAATTGGAAAACATATGAAGAGTTAAAAGAAATTAAAGACAATGTAAACATTTATGAAATCAATTCTATTCATGGACACGATGGTTTTTTAATTGAATTTGATCAATTATCAAAATTGTTAAATCCAATTTTTCAAACAAAAGAATTAAAAAAAGTAAGTTAACTATGGAAGACAATTTTGAAACATCAGCCATAAGAATTCAGTCAGAAAGAACACAATTTTCTGAACATTCTACTCCTCTCTATTTAACTTCAAGTTTTGTTTTTGAAGATTCTGAAGAAATGAGGGCTTCATTTGCTGAAGAAAAAGAAAGAAATCTTTATAGTAGATTTTCAAATCCAAATACTTCTGAATTTGTCAATAAAATTGTGTCTATGGAAGGCGCAGAAGCAGGTTATGCCTTTGCAACAGGAATGTCGGCCGTTTTTTAATACCTTTATGCAATATTAATATTTTTATGTCCAAAAAAGGAAAGGCTAAAAACACAAAGAATAAGGCGAAACATTCTAAGTTAATGTCTCAAAAAAACAACAAACTTAAGAAACAAAAAACAGCGCATAAAGAACGTTTAAGAGAACTTGTAAAGAAATTACAGGATCAAAAAAAGAGAGATGACGAATCTAAAATTGACTAAAGAATTATAATTTCATGAACGTTAAAATATATTGTGATTCAAGTTAAAATTCTTAATTTGCTGACTTATTTTAAATAAACCATTAATGAAGACTTCTAAATTATTAATCGTAGCATGTGTTTTACTATTCATTTCATGCCAATCAAAAGAACAAAAATTGACTGATAGATCAATCGATAATCCACTATTAACTGAGTGGAAAACACAATTTGGAGTTCCTCCATTTGATAAAATTGAAAACGAACATTATAAACCAGCATTTGAAGTTGGACTTGTAGAACAAAAAGATGAAATCGCTGAAATTATTAATAATACTGACGTACCGACGTTTGAAAATACTATAGAGGCTTTAGAATTAAGCGGTAAAACTTTAGGAAAAGTTGCAAGTGTATTTTATGCGGTAAACGGAGCACATACTAACGATGTACTTGACCAAGTTGCAAGTGAAATGGCACCGATATTTTCTGCACATTATGATGATATTAATTTAAATAAAGACTTATTTAAAAAAGTTAAAGCAGTAAACGAAACTGTAGATAAATCGACATTATCTGGACCACAACAAAAATTACTTGAAGATACCTATAAAAGATTTGTAAGAGCAGGAGTTGCATTAGAAGGAAAAGAAGAAGAACGTTTACGTGCTATCAATGCGAAATTAGCAGAACTAACAGATAAGTTTGGTTTGAATGTATTGGCTGAGACCAACGCATTTGAATTGCATATTACTGATAAAAAAGATTTAGGAAATTTATCAGAAAGTTTAGTTGCTCTTGCTGCTGATGAAGCAAAAAAGAGAGGGCATGATGATGGATGGTCAATTACAGTTCAGCGACCAAGTATCAATCCTTTTTTGCAATCTTCTCCTAATAGAGAAATGCGTAAAACGATGTTTGACGCATATGCTATGCGTGGAGATAATGATAATGAAAATGATAACAAAGCAATTATAGAAGAAGTAGTTCAGTTACGTGTTGAAAAAGCAAATTTGTTGGGTTATGACTCGCATGCTGATTTAATTTTAGAAACTGCCATGGCTAAAAAGCCAGAAGCAGTGTTGAAATTTATGGATCAACTATGGGAGCCAGTTTTAAATATGGCAAAAGAGGAGCGTAAAGCGATGAAAGATTTTATGGCGAAAGATGGTGTTGAAGGAACTTTTAATGGAAGTGATTGGAGGCATTATGTTGAGAAAGTAAGAAAAGAAAGATATGATTTTGACGAAGAAAAAATGCGTCCATATTTTGAATTCAATGCTGTTAAAAATGGAGTGTTTGAATTATCTACTAAATTATTTGGACTGACTTTTAAAGAATTAAAGGACGTTCCAAAATGGCATGAAGATCAACAAGTATTTGAAGTTTTAGAAGCAGATGGTAAGCATCTTGGAGTTATTTATATGGATTTCTTTGCACGTGAAAGCAAACGAGGAGGAGCATGGATGAATGAGTTGAGAGCGCAATCTAATGTTGGCGGAAACTTTGTAACACCTATTGTTACTAATAATTTTAACTATCCAAGACCTACTGAAGAACAACCTTCATTACTTTCATTCAGAGAAGCAGAAACATTATTTCACGAGTTTGGACACGCATTACATGGTTTATTTTCAAGCACTACCTATCAATCACAATCAGGAACCAATACTCCACGTGATTTTGTTGAATTTCCTTCACAGGTAATGGAAAACTGGATGAGCGAACCAGATGTGTTAAAATTATTCGCAAAGCACTATCAAACAGGCGAAGTGATTCCAGATGCATTGATTAAGAAAATGAATGATGCGAATAGTTTTAATAAAGGATTTACTGAAGTTGAGTATATGGCTGCAGCATATTTAGACATGTACTGGCATACTTTAAAAGATACTGATAAGCGTGATGCACGAAAATTTGAAGCAGAAAAAATGAATGAATTAGGATTGATTGAAGAGATTCTTCCACGTTATAGAAGTGGTTATTTCAATCATATTTTCTCAAGTCCTGTTGGTTACTCTTCTGGATATTATTCTTACAAATGGTCAGAAGTTCTGGATGCAGATGCATTTCAAGCATTTAAAGATGCAGGAAGCATATTTGATGCTGAAACTTCAAAAAAATACCGCAATATGTTAAGCCAAGGAGGTTCAAAAGAGGGTATGGAATTGTATAAAGAATTCAGAGGAAAAGAGCCTCAGATAGAACCTTTACTAAAAAAATTAGGAATTAATTAATTAGTAAACAATTAATTATGAATAATCACAATACTAATTTAAATAATCAAACGTTAAATTTAAAAGACTAATTGCCTATACTAATAGTCACCCCCTAAAGGTAATTTATGAAAAAGTATCACATAGCGTTTTTGTTTTTTTTATTTGTAACTGTATTCGGTAGTTATGGGCAATCTGATTGTTCAACAGCTTTACCCTTGTGTACTGACGCTAATTCTGGAGGAGTTGTTAACGGCTATGGTAATGATGATTTTAATGGACGGACTGAATCTGGATGTTTAAAATTAGGGCTCAATGTTAATACTATTGAAACCAATTCTTTTTGGTTTCGAGTAAAACTTGCAGAAGGAGGGCAATTCGGCTTTAATGTAATCCCAAATGATTTAAGTGAAGATTGGGATTTTGCAGTTTATGGCCCTGACCCTTCATGTGGAGGCCTAGGTGATCCAATTGCATGTAATTATAGTAAAGTTTCAGCAACAGGCTATACAGGAGTTGGTCTTGATCCAAATAATAATACTCAAACTGCTGCTTATGACTCATGGATGAATGTTGCAACTGGCGATGAATACGTTGTATTAATTAATCAATATGCTGGTAATAACGCTGGTTTTTCAATAGAATGGGTTGGAGCAGTGATAGACAATAATCCAGATCCATTAGATTGTTCAATCTTAGTAGATTTGGGTCCAGACAGAGATTTATGCTTTGGTCAGAAAACCATTCTTAACGCCACCACCTTTGGTGCTACAGTTACCTATGATTGGTTATTATTTAATGAGATTTCTGGGATTTTTGAACCAATTGTTCCTATTCAAAATACTAGTACATACGAAGTTTCTGACTCTGGAAATTATGAAGTAATAGTTACAGACACTGTGACTGGCGAAGAATTGTCGGATGATATTATTGTAACGATTCACGATATCCCTATTGCAAATGCGGTAACAGACATTGTATTATGTGATACAAATGGTGATGATGTTGAAGATTTTAATTTAGAGTCCAAAACTTCCGAGATTATAAATGGACAATCGAATGTTACAGTAACCTATCACGAATCAGAAATTTTTGCAATAGCGGGTGCTGTATCTCAATCAAGCCCTTATAATAGTGGAAATACAACTATATGGGCACGGATAGAAAATAGTGAGAATTCTAATTGTTACGAAGTAACATCTTTTGATTTAATAGTTACAGTAACTCCAGATATTGTAGAGCCACCAGATTTAAAAGCAT
The DNA here is from genome assembly GCA_905479835.1 of uncultured Flavobacteriaceae bacterium. Taxonomy (GTDB): domain Bacteria; phylum Bacteroidota; class Bacteroidia; order Flavobacteriales; family Flavobacteriaceae; genus Urechidicola. Next base: position 9,611 of record CAJQNZ010000071.1, on the reverse strand, counting down.
GTGATGATGACTCTGATGGATTTATGATTTTTAATTTAGAAAATCAAACTCCCATTGTACTTAACGGACAGACATTAGAAATAACCTATTACGATGATGAGGATAATGCTAAGGATCGAAAAGGTTGGATTGTTAACACAACAACTTATAATAGTATTACTAGAACTATATGGGTGAGAACAGAAGAAATTGTAGGTTCAAGTTGTTATGCATTGACTTCATTTGATATTGAAGTATTGGAATCTGCGTTAGCCAATCTTCCGTCAGATATTCTTCAATGTGATGATAACAATGATGGTTTTTATGATTTCGATTTTAATGCATTGAAAGACGCAGAGATTTTAGGCATGCAAGATCCAGCAATATTTCAAGTTGACTATTTTTCAACTCAGCTAGAAGCAGATATGAATACCAATCCACTTCCTAGCCCTTATAGAACTGTAACTCCTTATGCAATCGAAACTATTTATGCGCGTATTCAAAATAATAGTTTTTCAGAATGCTATAACACAGCAAGTTTTTCTGTTCAGGTCTTTGACAACGCTTTTCCACTAGACGCATCTGAAATACCTATTTTGTCTTATTGTGATGATATTTCAGATGGTGATGATACGAATGGTTTCCTTGAATTTAATTTAACTGAAAGAGAAGCATTAATTTTAGATGGTCAATCTCCTTTTGTTTTTGATGTTAATTATTATGAAGATGCAGGATATACATTGCAAATAAATAATCCTCAGGCTTTTACGAATACAATTCAGGATGGTCAGACAATTTATGTGAGAGTTATAAATGGCAACCCTAATAACATAGATTGTTATACGGATACATCTTTTGAAATTGAAGTAAGACCTTTACCTAACGCTTTAAGTACTAGCTATCAATTTATGCAATGTGATGTAGATGGTGCTTTTGATGGAATTACTGATTTTAATCTCGAGGAAGCTGATACTTTTGTAGCTTTAGGAAATACGACATTAAATATAAGTTATCATTTATCTCCTATAGACGCTGCTTCTGGAACAAATCCTCAAGTAAAGTATCCATTTTCAAACAGTGTAACTCCGACTGTATATGCAAGAGTTGATTCTGAAAACGGTTGTTATAGAGTAGTAACTGTAGATTTAATAGTTTCTTCTACAGCTTTTCCTCCAAGTTATAATCGTGAATTAATCACTTGTGATGATGATGGAACAGCAGATGGATTTCATCTTTTCAACCTTGCACAATACACTTCTGAAATAATTTCTTTATTTGGAGTTCAAAATTTAAGAGTAGGTTTTTATAGGAATCAAGAAGATGCTTTAGCTGAATTAAATATAATCAATCAGGATGATGCTTATGTTAACGAAATCCCATTTAATCAGACGATATGGGTTCGTGTAGAAAGTTCTACTAATGGAGGATGTTTCGGAATTGCACCTGTGCTTCAATTGACCGTAAATCCGAGCCCAGAATTTGAATTGGATGACACCGCTATATTGTGTTTAAATAATATTCCTTTAAACATATCAACTTACAATCCGTCAGCAGTTTATACTTATGAATGGACTGATGAAAATGGAGTGGTTATCAGTCAACAACCATCCGCAGATATTGTTCAAGGAGGAATTTATAATGTAGTAGCAACTTCATTATTGAGGTGTCAATCATCAGTAAAACAAGTTGTTGTTACAGAATCTAATATTGCATCTATCACTTCTGATGATGTTCAGATAAATGAGAATTCAAGTAATAATTCTATTACAGTAATTACTGAAAACGAGAATTTAGGAATTGGAGATTATGAATTTGCTCTAGATGATATAAATGGAATTTATCAAGATAATCCAACATTTACTGACGTATTACCAGGAGAACATATTGTTTATGTGAGAGATAAAAATGATTGTGGAACTGAACAAGTAACAATTTATGTATTAGGTTTCCCAAAGTTTTTTACACCAAATAATGATGGACAGAATGATACTTGGAGAGTGTTGGGAGTAAACTCAGCGATTTTTACTGAATCTTCCATAAGTATTTACGATAGATATGGAAAAGTAATGACAAGTTTTGAAGCAATTCAAGGAGGCTGGGATGGAAGTTACATTGATCATCTTGCTCCATCTTCTGATTACTGGTACAAAGCGCAACTGGTAGATATAAATGGAGATACACGTATTTATAATGGACATTTTAGCCTTATTAGAAGATAAAATATAATAAAATGTTAATTATTGAGTTCAATACATATCAAAATTATATATTTGATATTTAAAACGACAAGCGAAAATCTGTATGAATACGTTTAAAATTTTGTTTAAAATAGTGGTTTTTACTCTGATATGTATGCAGAGTAATTTTGTTTCTAGTCAAGAAACATTACCTATTTATTCTGATTATTTATCTGATAATGTATACTTGGTTCATCCTTCAGCAGCTGGAATAGGAAATTGTGGTAAAATTAGATTGACAGCACGTAATCAATGGGCAGGAGTTCAGGATGCTCCCGAATTACAAACCTTGAGTTTTCATACAAGACTAGGTTATAATACAGGAGTTGGAGCAATCATTTTTAATGATAAAAATGGTTATCATTCTCAAAAAGGGATTCAAGCAACCTACGCTTATCATATTGAAATGGGAAGAATTGATGATTTAAATCTATTGTCTTTTGGATTGTCATTTATGTATGTTCAGAATAGTGTTGACGAGACTTCATTTGTAATTCCAGATCCTGTGATTACACAAATTGTTCAGAGTAGAAGTTATGTAAATGCTGATTTTAGTATGGCATATCACAACAATGGCTTTTCTTCTTATTTCACAGCTAAAAACTTATTACTCAATGCTCGTAATCTTTATGGAGATAATGAACCATTAAATTTAAGGCGTTATTTAATTACTGCTGGATATTATTTTGGGGAAGGAGGTTCAGTACAATTTGAGCCATCAATCATGGCGCAATTTGTCGAAAGAACAGGAGAGAAATTTGCTGATTTTAATCTTAAAGTATATAAGAATTTATCGAACGCTCAAGTATGGGCTGGATTGTCTTACCGAAAAGGATTTGATGGAAATAATATTGAAGAGTTAACTTATTTCACTCCTATACTTGGTGTGAATTATAAGAAATACATGGCTTCCTATACGTACACGAAACAAACTGGAGATTTCTTGTTTGACGATGGAGGTTATCATCAGGTCACCTTTGGAATGAATGTGTTCTGTAAACCACCAAGGGCTTCTGGTTGTCCAAATATCAACGCTTCCTTTTAAAGTTTTTCAACTAACTTTTAAATAGCTGTATAAGTATTTAAAAGGCTATTTCTGCTACCGAATGCTTTATGAGAACATCAGATAAGATATTCTTTAAAACGTTTGGATTTACGTTTGTAATGAATTGATGCGATTTATTTTGAAATGTATCATTCTTTAATTTATATTTTTCTAGAATAGCATCCGTTTGTTTTGCAACAGCAAGACCTGAATCAATAATAGTTATGTTGTTGCCTACAATTTTTTTAATCTGAGGAATTAAATAAGGATAATGAGTACATCCCAAAACTAAATGGTCAATATTTTCTTGTAGCATTGGATTTAGATATTTACATAATAATTCGGTCATTTCTTCAGACTGTATCATTCCATTTTCTATAAGTGCTACAATCCCTTTTCCTTCTTTCTCTATGACATTGATATCAGTTGTAAATTCATCAGAAGTTTTTGAAAATAAAGAACTACTTAAAGTACCTTTAGTGGCAAGTATTCCTATTGATTGAGTTAGTGTTTTTAAAGCGGCAGGTTTAATAGCTGGTTCAATTCCTATAAATGGGACTTCGTATTTATTTCGTAAAATTTCAATTGCATTTGTTGTAGCTGTATTACAAGCTACAATAATTAATTTACATCCTTGTTGTAATAAATACTCTGTGTTTTTAATGCTATATTCAATGATGGAATCTGGAGATTTTTCACCGTATGGAGCATTCTTACTATCTGCAAGATAGATAGTATTTTCATAGGGAAGTACTGATACAATTTCTCTCCATATAGAAGTCCCACCTATTCCTGAATCAAAGATACCGATCGGTTGAATATTATTCATAAGGCTAAAATAAAAAATCCCGATGAGAATCGGGATTTTTAAAGGATGTAATGTTATATTTTATTGGATACCTAATTTCGCTTTAACAGCTGCCATTAAATCAGTTCCATTAGCCGTAAGTAATGAAGAAGAGTCAAAGACATATGCAATGCCTTTTTCTTTTGCAACATCGTTCACTGCTTTTTGAGCTTTTTCAACTATTGGAGTTAATTTCTCATTTCTTTTTTCACCCAATGATGCTTGCGCTGCTTGCGCACTAGAGTATAATCTTTGCTCATCTTGTTGAACTTCAAGTTGTCTCTTCTTGTTTTCTTCTGGTGTTTGAGAAGCAGCTTCTGCTTGATATTTAGTTAATTTTGCTTTTAAAGCCGCCTCTGCAGATTTAAGATCATCTTGCTGAGTCTTGTCTAGTTTAGTTAAATCGTCAGTCATTGTTTTTGTTTCTGGCATCAAACTTACTAGTTCTTGAAAATTAATATGAGCAGTTTTGTTTTGTGCTTGGATTGAACCGAATCCTAAAGTTAATACTGCGATTAATAAAAGTGTTTTTAAATGTTTCATTGTTATTGTTGTGTTAAAATTAATTGTTATCGTTTTCTTTTTGTGAATCTTCTTTTTTATTTTCTTCTAATTGTTTTCTTACTTCTTCTCGTTTTTTTAATCGTTCTAGTCTTTTCTTTTCGATTTCAGCACGTTGATCTTCACGTTTTTTAATACGCTCTGCTTTTTGATCATCAATTTTTTTTAATGCTTCAGCTCGTTTAGCTTCACGCTCTTCGTTTTTAGTGTCTATTTCAAGTTGACCATCAACTTCATTTTCTCTTGTAGGAACTTGTCTAGCATTTCTTTTTTTCTCAATTGCCTTGACTTTTTCACCTCTTACAATACTACTTAAGACCAATTCACTTATATCTGCATTTTTATTGGTGTATAACATGATAAGGTCAGATGACTTATCTAATATAATGTCATATTTTCTTACTTTTCCGATTTCTTGTACAGCATTATAAACTTGATCTTGAATAGGTTTTACCAATTGCTTTCTGAGTAAAAATAAATCACCTTTGGAAGAAAAATATCTTGATTCTAGGTTTTTTAATTCATCTTCTCTTATGGAAATATCTTCAAGTCTTTCAGTTATTAAATCATCTGTTAATAATGCTTTTTCATTGCTTAAATCAGCCTTCATAGTTTCAATAGAACTACTTATTTTTGAAAGATCTTGTTTCCACTTGTTGACTTTATTTTCAAGTTGAGCCTGAGCTTGGGCATAATCAGGTATATTTTCCAAAATATATTCCATATCAACGTAAGCTACTTTTTGATTTCTATTTTGCGATGTAGCTGATTGTGTTATAAAAATTACAACTACTAGTAAAAGAACTTTTTTTATCATAACTAATATCTATTTAGAAAAAATCGTGCCAAGTTTAAATTGTTTAAACAAATATAGCTTTTTTATTAGAATTGTTGCCCAATAATAAAGTGTGGTTGCCATCCAGATTTTTCCGTTTGTCCTGGTAATGGATCGAATCCATGGGCAAAATCTATTCCTAATAAACCGAATGCAGGCATAAATATTCTTACTCCAAGTCCTGCAGAGCGTTTCACCTTAAATGGATCATAATTTTTAAATCCTGTATATGAATTACCAGCTTCTAAGAATCCCAATAAATAAATAGACGCTGATGGTTTTAAAGTTACAGGATATCTAACTTCAAGTTGAAATTTATTATAAATTGTACCTCCTTCTGGTGTTGAAAGTTGAGCATTGTCATACCCTCTTAACCCTATTGTTTCTCTTCCGTCAAGTTGAAAAGTTGCCAATCCATCTCCTCCTACAAAATATCTTTCAAATGGAGAATCACCAACTTCATCATTATAAGAGGCTAAGAATCCCATTTCAGCATTGGACATTAAAACAAACTTATCAAACAGAGGAGTATACCATTTCCCTTTAAAATTAAACTTGTAATACTCTAACCATTTGTATTTTTCTAGATCTGTTATATTGGCATAATCTTTATCATTTACCAAGGAATATGGGAAAGTAAGTTTTGCGCCAATACTAAAGTCTGATCCATTTTTTGGAAAAACAGGATTTGGTCCAGCAGAACTTCTACTTAATGTAATTCCATAGGACAAATTGTTTGAAATTCCTGTTGTAAAAGAAAATGTAGGTAAACCATATTCCTTTAAATCATAGCGTTGCAAACTTATAGTCTGTGAAAGTGTAAAAAAATCATCTGGCCATTGTAGTCTTTTCCCCAATCCTATAGAAGCTCCTATTATATTTAATCGCTGGTCTTTATCAACACGATTGGTCTGGAAATTATATCTAAATTGTTTTGATTGATAGATTGAAAAAGATAAAGATTGTGGTTTTTTTCCTCCAAGCCATGGCTCAGTAAATGAAAAACTTGATGTTGTGAAAGATCTACTCTTTTGTATTCTCAAGGAAAGTGTCTGACCATCTCCCATAGGTAAAGGTTTATAGGCTTCTTTATTAAATAAATTTCTTATTGAGAAATTATTAAAAGACAACCCTAAAGTCCCAATAAAAGAACCTCCACCATATCCACCTTGAAGTTCAATCTGACTAGCTCCTTTTTCAACCACATCGTAGTTTATATCTACAGTCTTGTCTTGAAAGTTTGGATTTAAATTTGGTGTTATACTCTCTGGATCGAAAAAACCTAATTGTCCCAGTTCACGAATGGTACGTATGATATCATCTTTACGATATAAATATCCTGGTCTAGTTCTTAATTGGCGGTATGCTACATGATCATTGGTCTTATCATTACCATTGATAGTTACTTTTCGTAATGTAGCTTGTTCATCTTCTGAAATTCTTACTTCAACGAAAATTGAATCATTTTCAACTCTAGTTTCTACTGCATTTACTTGAGAGAAGATATATCCACTATTTTGATATTCTGTTGCTATGTCTTCTGAATCTGGAGTTCCATCTCCTGATATACGCTCTTTTAAAATTTTAGCATTGTATACCTGTCCTTTATCAATCCTCAAAAATTTATCAAGTTGAGCGTCTGTAAATACTTTATTTCCAAGATAACTAATTCCTCCAAAATAATATTTTTTACCTTCTTCAAGACCTATATGAACATTGATGGTATTATCTTCATTAAAAGAAATAGAATCATTTAAAATCCTTGCGTCTCGATGTCCTTTCTCACTGTACGTATCAATTATAGACTGTAAGTCTTCATTAAAATCCTCTTTAATGTATTTTGATCCTTTCCAAAAACGTCCAAGTTTTGTTATTTTGGTGTTTTTCATTGCTTTTTGCAATCTTTTATCCTTTACCTTTTCATTTCCTTCAATGAAAATATTTTTTATTTTCACTTTATCTCCTTTATCAATATTAACAAGCATATTAACTGTATTGATTCCGGAAGTATCTTTTTTAGTATCTATATTTACTTTGGTATTTAAGAATCCTTTTTCTTGGTATTTTTTACGAATGTAGTTTTCAGATGTTATTAAAAGATTGTCTGTTAACATAGCACCTTTAATAAGTTCTGTGTCTTTTCTTAACTCTTTTGCTTTACCTTTTTTAACACCATTTATTGTGACTTGGTTTAATTCAGGTAATTCTGCCACATCGAATTCTAAATATACAACTCTACCATCAATTTTGGAAATATAAACATCTACATTACTGAATTGTTTTTGCTCGTATAATTTTTTTATGGCACTTGTTAATTTATCTCCAGGAAGACGAATATTTTGACCTGCTTTCAGTCCAGTAAAAACTTTTACAGCTTGTTCACTGAATTTTTTTAAACCAGTTACGGTAATCCCTCCAAGTTCATAGCTTTCACCTTTCGTATAAGAAATAGGGTCGTTATTTGTAATGGTAGAGATAGCAATTGAGTCGATTTCTTTTTCAATTGGATTTATTGAATCTAAGGATTGTATCGTATCTTGTGAAGTAACCGTTAAAGTCGTAAATAAAAATGTAAAAAGGACTAATGATATTTTATATTTCATTTTTTTTGTCAATTTGCTCGCTGGTTTTACCAAAGCGTCGTTCTCTATTTTGATATTCTATTATTGCGTTGTAAAAATCGTTTTTAGAAAAATCTGGCCAAAGAACATCTGTGAAATGTAATTCTGCATAAGCGATTTGCCATAAAAGAAAGTTACTTATTCTTTTTTCACCACTCGTTCTTATCATTAAATCAACGTCGGGCAAAGTAAATGTATATAAATGATTATTAATAATGTTTTCATCTATTTCTTCAATTCGAAGCTCTTTATTAACAACTTTTTTAGAAATGTTTTTAATTGTATTGATAATTTCCTCTCTTGCTCCGTAACTTAAAGCTAATGTTAAGACTATTTTTTTATTGTTTTGGGTTTCCTTAATTACCTGCTTTAGTGTTTTTTGAGCACTATTTGGAAGACTTTTTATGTTTCCAATTGCATTAACTCTTACATCATTTTCTTTGAAGGTAATAGATTCTTTATTGAGTGAACTTATGAGTAAACTCATCAAAGCATTTATTTCAATTTTTGGTCTATTCCAATTTTCTGTAGAGAAGGCATACAATGTGATTGCCTCAGTGCCTAATTCAGCAGCAGCCTCAATAGTTTCCCTAACTGCAGTTAGCGCATTTTTATGACCGAATATACGATTCATACCCTTTCCTTTAGCCCATCTTCCGTTTCCATCCATAATCACAGCAACGTGTTTAGGAATATTATCTGAGCTAATAAGTAATCGTTTATTCATGAGTTTTGTACTTAATCAATGAAACATGCTGGTCTACCAAAAGTATAAACCAGAGAAACCCCAGAGAATAGATACCAATCATTTGATGTACCTCCAAAATTTAATTGTGAGAATCTACTTGTTGTATAGTCTAATTCATCAGTAAATGTATATCGTACCGTGGTCTCCACTGCAAAAGCTATTTTTTCTATTATTTTTGTTTTATATCCAATTCCTAGGGGTATAGAAACAGCTGTGTTTCTGGTGAAATTGAAAGTTCTATCGGCATTTTGAATTCTTGGTGTTTCATAATCCACTGCTGCAATCTGAAATAATATGTATGGCGTACTTGTTTTATCTTTTGATGATAAATCGTATTCATAAAAATTATATTCTATTCCAACCGCAAATTCTTGTATTGGATTTTTAAATTTAATACCTCTTTCTTGTCTTACTGTATTTTCAGAATCAGCATCATCTCCTGAAATGGAAAAATTACTGTAAGTTCCTCTAAGAGCTATTCTTGGATTTAAATTGTATTTGTACATAATACTTGATCCAATATTCTTGGGTTGAATGTAATTTGTTCGCCCCACATCTCCTACATAATTAACACCACCTACAATGAAACCAACTTCATTTATTTGAGATAAACAATTGCTTGAAATACAAATAAATAATAACAAAATTAAATATGTTTTCATCATAAAATATAGCGTGCAAATATAAAAAAATCTATTTGCTTTATAAAGTTTAAACGTGAGTCTTTTTGAATAACAA
>CAJQNZ010000070.1 GCA_905479835.1 uncultured Flavobacteriaceae bacterium | reverse complement strand
GTATTTGAACGATCAAACGATAATTACTAAAAGGCAAGGTATGATCTGGCTTCTGATTATCTTAATTACAAATTTGATAAGTATTCTGTTTTAACTACTAGAAATAGTAATTTGGAAGTATCTTAGCAATAAGAATTGTTTAACAATATTTAAAATATGAAAGAATATAAATTAATTCGACAAAAAGCAACTCCTATAAAAAAGGATGAAGATTTTGAAGATCTACTTAATAGTTATGCTAAAACTGGATGGTCAGTTATAAATATTTTCAATCATAGAGGTGTAATTAAAGCCTTATTGATAAGAGATAAGAAAGAATAGAAATATTGATAACATTCAATGAATACAGTACAATTTATAGGCAACAGAAAAATATTAATTGGCACTCAAAAACAACATGGTGTAGAAACTGTTTTGAAAACTTATAAAGAAAAATACAATGAAAAATAAAAAAGGTTTAGGTGTTGCTCTTGGAATATCCATTGGAGCAGGAATTGGTGTTGCTCTTGGAAATCTTGCTTTAGGTATAGGAATTGGTGTCGCGATTGGTGTTGCCTATGAATCTGTAAAAAACAAAAAAACTAATTCAAAAGAATAGTTTCGTAAATTATGGCTAAGAAAAAAGCATTTGCATTACGCATCAACGAAGATATGCTCAAAGCAATTGAGAAATGGGCTGCTGATGAGTTTAGATCTACCAATGGTCAATTGGAATGGATGCTAAACAAATGCTTGAAAGATGCCAAACGCGAAACGAAGAAGAAAGAGTAGTTTTTAGTAAAATAAAAAAATAGTGGCAAAACAACTTTAAACCTCAAAACTTCATAACCTTTGAATTTCTGCACACTTCTACCTTTGAAACTCTAAACTCTTTTAGATCTTCGCTATTCCTTTTTCGATAATAATCTTTCTAAAAATATCCTTATCTTTCCACTTCATTTAAACTAATACAATGGAGAACGCACCTTTATTTACAAACGATACAATTATTTTCGGATTACTAATGCTATGTTTAGGAATTATTTTTTATACATCAGCAAAAAAAGATGGATTTTGGTTTAAATTTTATAAAGTTGTTCCTGCATTGTTTATGGCGTATATGCTTCCAGCTCTATTGACAACTCTTGGACTTATCGCTCCAGAATGGGAAACAACAAATAATTTAGGAGAAATTGAAACTCATAAATCCAATATATACTATGTTGCAAGTAGGTACTTATTACCTGCAGCACTCGTCTTAATGACATTGAGTCTAGACTTAAAGGCTGTTTTTAATTTAGGTCCAAAAGCATTGATTATGTTTTTAACAGGTACAATAGGAATTATAATCGGAGGACCTATTGCAATCTTATTAATTTCAATGGTATCTCCTGAAACTGTCGGAGGAGCAGGTCCTGATGCTGTGTGGAGAGGATTATCAACACTTGCCGGAAGTTGGATTGGTGGAGGAGCAAATCAGACTGCAATGCTAGAAGTTTATGGCTATAACCAAAAATTATATGGAGGAATGGTGTTTGTTGATATTGTTGTTGCAAATATTTGGATGGCATTATTATTAATAGGAATTGGAAAAAAAGATCGTATCAATAAATGGCTAAAAGCAGACACCTCAGCAATTGAAGCATTGAAAGAAAAAGTGTCAAAATTCAGTAAAGACGTAGAGCGAAATCCAAGTCTTACAGACTATATGATTATGGGAGCTATAGCATTCTTTACAGTTGGTTTTGCACATTATTCTGCTGGAAATTTAAGTCCTTTTTTCAAAAACCTTGTCAGCGGAATGGAGAACGAAACCTTAAGAAATTCCTTAACTTTTCTAGGCTCATCATTCTTTTGGATGATCAGTATTTCAACCATCATAGCAATTATTTTATCATTCTCTAAAGCAAGAGATTTCGAAGGTGCAGGCGCCAGTAAATTAGGAAGTGTATTTATCTATATTCTAGTAGTTTCAATTGGTATGAAAATGGATTTAACAATGATTTTTGACAATGTTGGACTTGTCGCTATTGGAATCGTATGGATGTTAATTCACGCTATTTTATTAATTGTTGTTGCCAAATTAATAAGAGCTCCTTATTTCTTCCTCGCTGTAGGAAGTCAAGCAAATGTAGGAGGAGCAGCTTCTGCACCTATTGTTGCATCAGCATTTCATCCTTCACTTGCAACTGTAGGAGTGTTACTCGCCGTATTCGGATATGCAGTAGGAACTTTAGGAGCAATCTTCTGTGCAGAATTAATGCGTATTGTTTCTCCATAATTAATATTAAAAGTTGATATTTGCAATCTTAATTTTTTATGACAAGTAGTATGAATAAATATATATGTATAGCCTTACTTTTAACTGCAACACTTTTCTCTTGTACTTCTAAAAAAGGAGATATGATAGTTGAAGGAACTATTATAGGACTTCAAAAAGGAACTTTATATTTACAGAAGATGCAAGACTCTCTTCTTGTATCAGTAGATTCCATTAAACTAGTTGGTGAAAATTCGTTTACACTTTCAGATCAAAATACAGAACCTCAGTTCTATTTTTTAACCTTACAAGAAAAACAAGAAGAAAAGATTGGCTTTTTTGGCGAGAAAGGAACCATTACTATCAATACTAAATTGGAGAATTTTTATAATTCTGCTGAAATCACTGGATCTAAGTCTAATGACTTATTAAATGAATACAATGAAATGATTGGAAAATTTAATGATAAACGATTAGACTTATATAAAGAAACATTTGACGCTCAACAAGACAAGAATGATGAGTTAGTTGAAAAACTTGACAAAGATTTACAGAGATTAATTAAGAATAGGTATTTATACACAGCCAATTTTTCTGTTAATAATAGTGAAAGTGAAGTTGCGCCTTATCTAGCACTTACAGAGTTATTTAATGCAAACATTTCTTTACTTGACACCGTAAACAATTCACTTTCGAACAATGTAAAAAAATCTATTTACGGTCAGAAATTGGAAAAATTTATCAAAAATATTAAAGAAAACGAGAAATGATTTTTTTTTCTTTTGCTCAAGATGCTAACAATAGAAAAAAAATAGTGGAAAGTTGACACGTTTAAACTCTTACTAAAAACGGTTATCTCCATCAAGGATATCCCCTATTCCACCGAGAATACTCCCTTCTCCTTTACTACCGCTTCCTCCTTCTCTAGGAATAGATGCAGCAATCCTTCCAGCCAATCGACTGAATGGCAACGATTGTATATAAGCAACTCCTGGACCTTGAAGAGTAGCAAAAAAGAGCCCTTCTCCTCCAAAAACTGTATTTTTAACCCCTCCTACAAATTCCACATCGTAATTTATTTCCTTCGTAAAACCTACCAAACATCCAGTATCTATTTTAATAGTTTCTCCACTTTTTAACTCTCTTCTTGCAACAGTTCCACCTACATGCAGAAAAGATAATCCGTCACCTTCGAGTTTCTGCATGATGAATCCTTCTCCACCAAACAGTCCTCTACCCAATTTCTTAGAGAATTCAACTCCTACAGATACTCCTTTCGCAGCACATAGAAAAGCATCTTTTTGGCAAATAAACTTTCCTCCATATTCAGTTAAATCTATTGGAATAATTTTTCCTGGATATGGAGAAGCAAATGATATTTTCTTTTTTCCTTGACCTTGATTGTGAAAAACGGTCATAAAAAGACTCTCACCAGTTAATATTCTTTTTCCAGCAGAAAAAATTTTGCCAAGGACTCCTTGTGATTGACCGGAACCATCACCAAAAATTGTATTCATTTCAATTCCAGTATCCATCATCATAAAACTACCAGACTCAGCAACTACTCCTTCTTGCGGATCCAATTCAACCTCGACATATTGCATCTCTTCTCCAAATATTTCATAGTCTATTTCATGTGCATTCATAACGTTTGTGGTTTGTGGTTTGTGGTTTGTGGTTTGTGGTTAATTTGAAAATTATTTTTATTAATAGGATCTCTAATTATCGCATTAATCATTATTAAATTAAAACATTACTTTTTCGCTCTAATACTCCATTCATAATCAAATTTTGAAACCTTTTCATTTGATTCATCAAAACCTTCAGAAGTTAAAGTTAATACTTCCCACTCACCAGTTTTTATAGTTTTATCTACTGCTTGCTTAATTTTATCACCTTCCAAGCATGTGAAAGTGATTTTTCCTTTTGCTTTTTTAGTAAAACTACCATGAACTTGAGTTACTAACATCGTTATATTCGCATTACTAATATCAATTTGCTTCATCAATAATATTCCTGTCGTCAACTCAGAAGCCATCCCTTGAACTGCCCAATACAATGATTTATAAGGGTTTTGATTTATCCATCTGTGTTTAACCTTAACAGCTGCCTCTTTTTCTGTCAATGTTTTCATGCGCACTCCAGCAATAAAGGCAGAAGGCAGTTTCATTAATAAGAAAAAGTTGATTTTATTTGGTGTAAATTTCATTTATATTTTCGCTTATTTGCTGACAAGTTACTGTTTTTTATTAAATATATCCAATTACTATTTTTTTCATTTTATTATTTTTAAATGTTGTAAAACGCATTATATAGATTAAACTACAATTGTTAAATAAATGTTAAAATATAGTACTTGGTATTGCATAATACCTTTTTTTATACATATCTTTGCATAAGAAACTAACTGATATAACATTCATATGGAAACAACTAAAGATAATAGTAGCGCATTTTTAATTCATATTTCTGCTTTTGTAGGGTATTTTATTCCGCTTGGTGGTGTAATTGCTCCACTTATTTTTTGGCAAGTAAAGAAAGATGAAAGTATTTTTCTAGACAACCATGGAAAAGAGGCTGTAAACTTTAATTTAAGTTTCTTATTATATACGTTTATTTTGGGACTAGCAATTATTCCATTTGCATTTGGATCCATATTTAATGGATTAAGAAATCTAGATAGAAGTTATGATGAATTCTTTTTTGATTTTCCAAATGTGTTTGGAGTGTTTGGAAGTTTGTCTTTAATAGGAATATTAGCAATTATAAGATTTGTATTAATTCTATTGGCAGCAATAAAGGCAAATCATGGAGAGGAATATAGATATCCATTAACAATAAAATTTGTCAAATAATAATTAATGCTTCGTTAAGATGAGGCATAAAAAAAATACAATTCAATATGAAGATTGAAAATACCAAAGCACAAATGCGAAAAGGAGTTTTAGAATTCTGCATACTTTCTATAATACAACATGGAGATGCTTACACTTCTGAAATCCTATCACATTTAAAAGATGCAAAACTACTTGTAGTAGAAGGAACTGTTTATCCATTACTTACAAGATTGAAAAATGCAGGATTACTTAATTATCGATGGGAAGAATCTTCATCTGGACCTCCTAGAAAGTATTATGGATTGACTGAAACTGGAAAATTATTTTTAAAAGAACTAACTACAACTTGGAGCGACTTATCAGAAGCTGTAAACCAAGTAACTACAATAAAATCAACTAAAAAATGAACAAGACAATAAACATTAATCTCGGTGGTATCTTCTTTCATATAGATGAAATAGCATATCAAAAATTAAAAAGATATTTAGACGCGATTCGTAAATCACTAAGTGATGATCCTCAAGGTAGAGATGAAATCATTAAAGATATTGAATCACGAATAAGTGAATTATTATCTGATAAAATTGTAGATGAACGTCAAGTAGTCAGTGAATCTGATATTGAAGATGTTATAGTTGTAATGGGACAACCTGAAGACTATAATGTAGATGAAGAATTATTTACTGAACAATCTTATACTCAAAAAAGTAAAACAACTAAAAAACTATATCGAGATACAGAAGATAAGTTTTTAGGTGGTGTTGCTGCTGGAACTGCTCACTATATAGGAATTGAGCCTATATGGTCAAGGATTATATGGCTTGTAATTGCATTTGGTACAGGATTTGGGTTTTTAATTTATGCTTTATTGTGGATTTTACTTCCTAATGCTGAGACTACTGCTGAAAAACTTGAAATGGAAGGTGAAGCAGTAAATATAAGCAACATTGAAAAAAAAATTCGTGATGAAGTTGGAGTTGTTTCGGATAGAATAAAAGATGGATCTAAAGAATTATCTCAAAAATTTTCAAATTCAGATTATAAAAATAAAGCAAAATCAGGATTGCAAGAATTTCTTGACTCATTGGGAAAAATCTTAATCGTGCTATTAAAAATATTTGTAAAATTCATAGGAGCATTAATCCTATTCATTTCAGCAGTCATATTATTCTCATTAATCGTAAGTGCTTTTACTGCTGGAAGTTTTGGAGTATTAGGATTTGGTGATGGAGTATTTGATTTACCCTTTGATACGGTTCATACTTATTTACCTTATTGGTTGGTATTATTATTAGGATTTTTTGCTTTGGCAATCCCTTTTATCGCATTGTTTATGCTAGGCTTAAAAATATTATCAAACAATACGAAATCATTTAGCAAAGTAACCAAACTTACTTTGTTGGCGATATGGATTATCTCAATTTTAGGGCTGTTATTTTCGGGAATTGATATGTTAAATAGATATAAATACAATGGATATAGTTCTACTACTGAAGATATAGAAATAAGTTCTGTAGATACTTTAAAAATAGCAATGATATCCAATAAAGATTATAAGGATTTAAAGCACTCATATAGAAATAGAAATGGTTTAAAATATTTAACTATAGGTGGGACTAAAAAGATTTTCTCTTCAGAAGTAGATGTGGATATCAGAAAAAGTGATACAAATTCTGCTTACATTAAAATACGAAAAGAAGCGAGAGGCTCTAATTCTAATATAGCAAATGAGAATGCTGAAAAATTAGAATATGAATTTAAATTGGACGGAAATAAATTATTTTTAAATAATTATTTCTTAAACGGAAACGCTCGAAATTTTATTGATCAACAGGTAGATGTTATTCTATATTTACCAGAAGGATATCACGTTTTCCTTGATAAGTCAACTCGTAACTCTTTATATGATGTAGATAACGTTCAAAACATTTATGATAAAAATATGGTAAATCATTATTATGTCATGGGAGAAAATGAATTGGATTGTCTTGATTGTGAAGATTCAAAAAAAATTGATATAGATACTGATAATGTAAATCTTAAAATAAATGAAGATGGCTTAAATTTTAAAGCTACTTCTGAAGATGGTGATGTTGAGATTAAGATTGATGAAAATGGATTAACGATTAAATAACAATTCAGTATTGAAAAAATACAATTGGTCTATATAAATTTTATGACTCCTTTTTATAATATTAATTTAACAGTCTAAACTTATAATTATGAAACAACTTAAAACAATTACAACACTACTATTTTTAGCAGTGATGACAACCTCCTGTTTTTTTGAAGGATATGGAATACAAGGAAATGGAAATGTAGTTTCTGATGACAGAAATATTTCATCAAATTTCAGTAAAATTAAAGTGAGTCAAGGGATACAAGTAAACATATCTCAAGGAAATGACACTGAACTTACAGTTGAAGCAGATGAAAATATTATTGATTTATTAATTACTGAGATAGATGGTGATGTATTAAAAATCTTTTTTGAAAAAAATGTAAATCGAGCAACTAGAAATGTCTACTTAACGGTTGATAAGTTAAATAGTATTCGAACTTCAAGTGGAGCACTTGTTAAAAGTGATCGTGTTTTTAAAACAAAAACACTGTCTTTGGATTCATCTAGCGGAAGCCATATTTTATTAGATCTTAATGTATCAGAAGTTACTGCATCCTCATCAAGTGGAGCAAATATAGAGTTGAGTGGTTCTAGTAATGAGTTTAAAGGCGATGCGAGTAGTGGAAGTGATATTGATGCACATAAATTGAATTCTAAAATTGCAACTGCTGATGTCTCTAGTGGTGCAAATATTAATGTACAAGCTAGTGATGAGTTAAACGCTCAGGCAAGTAGTGGAGGTTCTATTAATTTTTATGGCAATCCTGAAATTATAAATAAGTCGAAATCTTCTGGTGGAAGTATTTCAAAACATTAACTAACCGTAATGTTTTGAAGGGTTGTAAACTGTTAAGATTGTGAGATATCACAGCCTTAAGAACATGATTCTCTTAAATAATTGTTCTAAAATTAACTAACAACCTTTTTATGCAGTAACGTCTTGTGTTGTTTAGGCGTTACTGTTTTTTTATTTACAGAATGACACCATTATAATTCACTTTAAATATATTATTGTTGGCATTCCTAAGAAGTCACTGAACTGAGTCGAAGTAAAATCAGAAACTAAAAATGATAAATTATTGTTTTGGCAAAAAAACTTCAGCCATCATACACCGTGCGCTTCCTCCTCCACATGCTTCTATTGTGTCCAATGAACTTGATAAAATCTCACAGTGACGTTCAATTAATGTTACTTGAACATCCGTTAAAGATTTATGTGCTGCTTCTGACATCACTAAATAACGCTTATTATCAGTTCCAATCAATTGCAACATATTTCCTGCAAAATTATTTACTTGTTCTTCAGAAATTGCAATAATTTCTTTTCCGTCTTCTTTTAACTCTTTGATAAGTTGCTTTCGCTCTTTTTTATCATCGATTGAATTTAAACAAACAACTGCAAAATTTTCTGCCAAGCACATCATTACATTGGTATGGTAAATCGCTTTTCGTTCTGCATTAACGGTTTGATTGGCAGTAAATAAAACAGGTGTGTATTCAAAATCCTCACAGAATTCAATTACAAGATCTTCATCAGCACGAGGTGATAATGCGCAATATGCTTTTCTATTTACACGATCTAGCAACAAACTCCCAGTTCCTTCAAGAAATAATTTTTCAGATTCAGCAGAAGTATAATCAACAACATCATTAATTAAAAAACCATTTTCTTCTACTATTTCAAGTACATCATCTCTTCTCTCTGACCTCCTATTTTCTGCAAACATAGGATATAAAGCAACTGTACCTTCCTTATGAAAAGAAATCCAATTATTTGGAAAAATAGAATCTGGAGTATCAGGAATTTTTGTGTCATCAATCACTATAACATTGACACCAACTTTTCTTAAAACAACAACAAACTTGTTAAATTCTTCTAGGGCTTTTGCTTGAACAGTTGCAGGCAATAGATTATCTAGAACTTTTTGATAGTAGTTATTAATTGCTGTCTGCTCATTCATCCTAAAACTTACAGGACGAATCATTAAGATTGTATTAGTGATTTGTTGCATCTTTTATTTATTTGACACAAAACTATAACATTTATAAATATTGACGATATCTAAAATGAAATAATTACAAGTATTCTATTCTCGAATTAAAGGCAATGTACTACATCTTAGTAACCCTTCTTGCTTAGAAATCTCTGCATAAGGAACTTCTTCAACAGTAAAACCTTGTTTTCTTAACCAAGTATTCAATCTTGTGAAATTTTTTTCTGAAATTATAACTTCTGGAGAAATAGAAAAAACATTAGAATTCATGGCATACATTTCATCTTTAGTAATTTCAAACACATTTTCTTGTCCGAATAAATCAATCAAAAACTGGTATTCTTTTTCTACTAAAAATCCATTTCTGTGAATAATTGCACTATCTGTTCCTATGGGTTGAAAACAACAATCTAAATGCAATGCGTTATTTTTAGCATCGGTATTTGATTTACGCAACTCAAAAGATTTAACCATTTTCTCTGGAAACAATTCCTGCAAAGCTATTACTGCATCCATATTAGTCCGAGCAGTAATATAATCTGCATAATCTTCACCAGAATATGTTCCTACAAAAACATACTCATTCCAAGGCATAACGTCTCCTCCTTCAACATGTGCTTCTTGTGGCAAGGAAACAACATTTTCTGGATTCATTTGATCTATAATATGTTGAATCGCATCAATTTCGCGATCTCTGTCTGGAAGAATATTGGCTCTGATAAATTTATCTTCAATAACAAATCCTATATCTCTGGAAAATATCTGATTGTAATTTTCAATTTGATTAGGTCTAAAAACTTGAACACCATATTTTTCAAAAACATTAGCAACAGATTCCATTTCTAAGACCATATCTTCAACTTTAGGATAGGTTCCTGCTATTACATGTTCTTTCGATTTGGGATCATAACAATCTTCAACTTTGGGTGTTGGTCCGTTACTCTTTGCTGTTCCAAGAACAACTGCTTTTAAAAGACCTGTTTCGTTTTTTATGCTTAATTTCAACATTGAAGTAAAATAAAACGTCATAAAAAATGGATATCTTATTATGACGTTGTTGATGTTTAATTTTTATCTATTATTGATAGACTTAAACGTCCTTAAATTTTCACCGATATAAATCTGTCTTGGTCTACCTATTGGTTCTTTACGTAATCGCATTTCTTTCCACTGAGCAATCCATCCTGGAAGTCTTCCTAATGCGAACATTACTGTAAACATTTCTGTAGGTATTCCCATAGCTCTATAAATAATTCCTGAATAAAAATCTACGTTTGGATATAATTTTCTCGACACGAAATATTCATCAGCTAGAGCTTCTTTCGCAAGACCTCTAGCAATATCTAGTATTGGATCTTCAACGCCTAAATCATTTAAGACTTCTTCTGCGGCAACTTTTATAATTTTTGCTCTTGGGTCAAAATTCTTATAAACTCTATGGCCAAATCCCATTAATCGGAATGGATCAGATTTATCTTTGGCTTTTGCCATATATTTTTTAGTATCTCCTCCATCTTCCTTAATAGCTTCTAACATTTCTAGTACTGCTTGATTTGCTCCTCCATGAAGTGGGCCCCAAAGTGCAGAAATTCCAGCAGATAATGAAGCGAATAACCCAGCATGAGATGAACCTACAATTCTTACTGTAGATGTTGAACAATTTTGTTCATGATCAGCATGAAGAATTAATAACTTATCTAAAGCGTTTACAAGTATTGGGTTATGTATATACTTATCTCCAGGTTTTTTAAACATCATTTTCAAGATGTTTTCAATATAGCCCAAAGATGTATCTGAATATCTAAATGGTAGTCCTTGATTCTTACGCATTGTCCAAGCAACTAAAACAGGAAATTTTCCCATAATCTTTACAACTGCATTGTACATGTCTTCTTCAGAATCAACATCAACAGATTTTGGGTTAAATGCAGTTAATGCACTTGTAAGAGAAGATAAAACTCCCATTGGATGAGCTGCTTTGGGAAATGCATCGACAATTTTTTTAATCTCTTCATCAACCATTGATTGCCCCTTAATATCATTCTCAAACTTAACCAAAGTTTCACTATCTGGTAATTCTCCAAAAATCAATAAATATGCAACCTCTAAAAAGTCTGCATTTTCAGCTAATTCCTCTATAGAATAACCTCTATATCTTAAAACTCCTTCTTCACCATTTAAAAATGTTATTGCACTTTCGCATGAACCTGTATTTTTATATCCAGGATCAATAGTAGTTACTCCATTAGTTACTCCTCTTAAAGCTTTAATATCTATTGCAACTTCATTCTCAGTTCCTGTAATTAATGGAAATTCATGTTTTTTACCTTTTATTTCTATAATAGCTGTTTGCGACATATTTATTTTTGAATTTATGGAATGCTAAATTACGATATTTTAAATAAAAATAAAAGCCAATATTTTCATAAAATATTGGCTTTTAAAAAATGTTTTATAGTTAACTTTTAAAATTTAAAAGCCTTCTCTTTCGGAAAATATGCAGTACTTCCAAGTTCTTCTTCAATTCTTAATAATTGATTATATTTTGCCATCCTATCACTTCTAGATGCTGAACCTGTTTTTATCTGTCCGCAATTTAAAGCAACGGCTAGATCTGCGATCGTATTGTCTTCTGTTTCACCAGAACGATGAGACATAACTGAAGTATAACCAGCATTATGCGCCATATTTACAGCCGCAATTGTTTCGGTTAAAGTTCCTATTTGATTTACCTTAATTAGAATAGAGTTGGCAATATTATTATCGATCCCTTTTGATAAACGCTCAACATTAGTAACAAACAAATCATCACCTACCAATTGTACTTTATCTCCAATCTTTTCTGTTAAATATTTCCATCCATCCCAATCATTTTCATCCATACCATCTTCAATAGAAATAATTGGATATTTTGAAGCTAATTCTGCTAAATAATCTGCTTGTTCTTCAGAAGTTCTGATTTTTCCAGATGCTCCTTCAAATTTAGAAAAATCATATTTTCCATCTACATAAAACTCAGCAGCAGCACAATCTAGAGCAATCATAACTTGACTTCCAGCCTTATATCCTGCTTTATCTATTGCTTCTAGTACTGTATCTAATGCATCTTCTGTTCCGTCAAATTTCGGAGCAAATCCACCTTCATCTCCTACTGCTGTACTCAAATTTCTATCGTGTAGAATTTTTTTAAGGTTGTGAAAAATTTCGCTTCCTATCTGCATAGCATGTGTAAAATCTTTTGCACCAACTGGCATTACCATAAATTCTTGGAATGCTATTGGAGCATCTGAATGAGAACCTCCATTTACAATATTCATCATAGGAACAGGAAGTGTATTCGCACTCACTCCGCCTACATATCTGTATAATGGCATATTCAATTCATTAGCAGCAGCTTTTGCAACGGCCAAAGAAACTCCTAAAATAGCATTCGCTCCAAGGGTAGCTTTATTGGGAGTTCCATCAAGTTCAATCATCAATTGGTCAACAGTATTCTGTTCAAAAACAGAAACTCCTAATAATTCAGAAGCAATAATTTCGTTTACATTCTTAACTGCTTTCAATACACCTTTCCCCATGTATTGACTTCCTCCATCTCTCAATTCCACAGCTTCATGTTCTCCTGTTGAAGCCCCTGAAGGTACAGCAGCTCTTCCTAAAACACCATTTTCAGTTATTACATCTACTTCAACAGTAGGATTTCCTCTTGAATCAAATATTTGTCTTGCGTGTACACTAATTATAATACTCATTTTTTAAGAATTTTAATATTTATTTAAAAAAGTGAAATTACAAAATACCAATGATTTTGTTTATTTATATCAAGCACAATTACGAAATCGTTATTGTACAACATAAATATATATTAAGAATTGATAATGTTTTCTATAAATTGGTCAAATAAATAAGAGGAATCATGTGGCCCTGGACTCGCTTCTGGATGGTATTGAACTGAAAAACAATTTTTGTTTGTCATTTTCATTCCTGCAACCGTTCCATCATTCAAGTGCTCATGTGTCAATTCAAAATCTTTATTATTTTCTAATGATTCTTTATCAACTACAAAACCGTGATTCTGTGAAGTAATTTCTCCTTTACCTGTAATTTTATTTAATACTGGATGATTAATTCCACGATGTCCATTGTGCATTTTATAGGTTTTAATTCCATTTGCCAATGCGATAATTTGATGTCCTAAACAGATTCCAAAAAGAGGCAAATCACGTTTGATAACTTCCTGTGCTACTTTTTGAGCATGTACTAACGGTGTTGGATCTCCAGGACCATTAGAAAGAAAGTAACCATCTGGATTAAAACTTTGTAAATCTTCAAAAGAAGCGTCATACGGAAACACTTTTACTTGACAACCTCTTTTAACTAAATTACGAATGATATTCTTCTTAATCCCAATATCTAATGCAGCAATTCTATATTTAGCGTTTTGATCACCTACAACATATGGTTCTTTTGTTGACACTTTAGAAGCTAATTCTAAACCTTCCATTTTAGGCTGTAAAGTCAACTCTTTTTTTAATTGTTCGATATTATCGATGTCCGTAGAGATCAAAGAATTCATTGCTCCTTTATCTCTTACATATCTTACGACTGCTCGTGTATCGACATCAGAAATAGCAATTAAATTATGTTTTATAAAATAGTTCTCTAAAGAATCGTTAGCATTAGCACGGGAATAATTATAACTAAAATTTCTACAAACCAATCCAGCAATTTTAATAGAATCAGATTCTACTTCTTCTTCATTAATTCCGTAATTACCTATGTGTGCGTTGGTAGTTAACATCATCTGTCCATAGTAAGAAGGATCTGTAAAAATCTCTTGATAACCAGTCATTCCAGTGTTGAAACAAATTTCTCCAAATGCTGTACCCTCTATTCCTATTGACTTACCTTCAAAGATGGTTCCGTCTTCGAGTAATAATATTGCTTTTTTGTGTTGTATATATTTCATTTATTAGAATTTAAATATTACTTGTAGAATTGATTAACATATATTCAAAAATCTTTTTCACATCATCTTCTTTTTTATAAGATAAACGTTCTTTCTTAACAAAGTTTGTTAGTTTTTCTTTATTTGATTCAAAAAAATCAAGGACACTTTTCTTATTAAGTTCAATCTTACTAAAACCATCTTCAGATTTAACCAAATAGTTTAAAACTAATAAAGTTTTTGGTTGACCTACAGAGCCACCCATTCTGCTAACCTTTCCTTCTTGATAATTGAAATCATACTTTTTTAAAAACATATAACTACCCTTTTCAGACAATACTTCATAAAAGTAATTATTCATATTTTTAAAAGTATGATTATTTATTACGACAGAATCAATTAATGAGTTTTTAAACACAAACATTTTATTTCTATCAATCCGACTTACAAATGAATTATTTACAATATTGAAATTAAGATTTGAAAGCATGTAAATTTTACCATCTTGATGGATATGACCTAGATTTTTCCAATTTTGAAATTTATATAAATCATTATTTTTATCTTTTAATTCACCTATAAATTCTACACCTTGATGAGTCACTAATCTACTTTCGATATTTTTTATTGTAACTCGTTGAGAATATGTGTAATTTATTCCGTAGCAAAAGAATAGAATTACTATTAAATACTTTTTCATTTTTTAACTTTTAATTTTTCACAAAATAAATGGGATAAACTTATCAGCCTATCCCATTTATTATGTATATTTAAATTTCAACATTACTACTCACCTGATACTTGGTCTTCAGAAGTAGTTGAAGTTTCTTCAACTACTGCAGTTGTTTCAACTTTTTTAGATCTACCTCTACGTGTAGATTTCTTTTTCTTATTTCCATTAGGATTATAGATTTCGTTATAATCAACTAATTCTATCATAGCCATCGGAGCATTATCTCCTTGACGATTTCCTAATTTTATTATTCTCAAATAACCTCCTGGACGATCAGCAACTTTTACCGATATTTCTTTAAAAAGTTCCGTAACAGCGTATTTATCTCTCAAATAACTAAAAACAATTCTACGATTATGTGTAGTATCATCTTTAGACTTAGTAATTAATGGCTCTACAAATTGACGTAAAGCTTTCGCTTTCGCAACAGTTGTGTTAATTCTTTTATGCTCAATTAATGAACATGCCATATTTGCTAACATTGCCTTTCTATGCGCTGTTTTTCTTCCTAAATGGTTAAATTTCTTTCCGTGTCTCATGACCTTTTTATTTAACTTTCATCTTGCTCAACTCTTTTTGAGGAGCAAAATATGAAAGGTTTATTCTTTATCTAATTTATATTTACCTAAATCCATTCCGAAATTCAATCCTTTATTATGAACTAATTCATCTAATTCAGTTAAAGATTTCTTTCCAAAATTACGGAACTTCATTAAATCATTTTTATTAAATGATACCAAGTCTCCTAATGTATCAACTTCTGCTGCTTTTAAACAATTCAATGCTCTTACAGATAAATCCATATCGACTAACTTAGTCTTAAGCAATTGTCTCATATGCAATGATTCTTCATCATACGTTTCAGTCTGAGCAATTTCATCTGCCTCTAGTGTAATTCTCTCATCTGAGAATAACATGAAGTGGTGAATTAAAATCTTTGCTGCTTCGGTTAAAGCGTCTTGTGGAGAAATAGATCCATCAGTTTTTATATCAAATACCAATTTTTCATAATCAGTTTTTTGCTCAACACGAAAATTTTCTACAGCATATTTTACATTCTTTATAGGAGTGTAAATTGAATCTGTAAAAATAGTTCCTAGTGCAACACCAGATTTTTTATTTTCTTCTGCAGGGACAAAACCTCTTCCTTTTTCAATAGAAAGTTCAAAGTTTAATTTTACAGATTTTTCCATGTTACAGATAACTAAATCTGGGTTTAATACTTGAAAACCTGATATGAATTTTTGTAAATCTCCAGCAGTTAATTGATTTTGATCAGAAACTAAAACAGAAACTGTTTCTCTTTCTGTATCATCAATCTGTTTTTTAAAACGCACTTGCTTTAGATTAAGAATGATTTCCGTTACATCTTCAATAATCCCTTTTATAGTTGAAAACTCATGTTCTACTCCTTCAACGCGAATTGAAGTTATTGCAAACCCTTCTAATGATGAAAGTAATACTCTTCTTAAAGCATTCCCTACCGTTAAACCAAATCCTGGTTCTAAGGGTCTAAATTCAAATCTACCTTCAAAATCGGTAGATTCAATCATTATTACTTTATCTGGTTTTTGAAAATTTAAAATTGCCATTTATTTTTCTTCTTTTTAATTGTTATTTGGTTGCGCGAAGAATAAGTATGAAGAAGTACTTATAAATCCTTTGGCCAAATACCAAAATGATTAATTTATTATTTAGAATACAATTCTACAATTAACTGTTCTTTAATGTTTTCTGGAATTTGTAATCTCTCAGGTACAGAAACATAAGTTCCTTGCATTGTATCACTATTCCATGTCATCCATTCATATACACTACTATTTCTATTTAAAGAACTTTCAATTGCTTCTAATGATTTAGACTTTTCTCTAACTGCAACAACATCTCCAGCTCTTAAACTATAAGAAGGAACATTTACCAATTCCCCATTTACAGTAATATGCTTATGAGAAACTAATTGTCTTGCTCCGTTACGTGTAGGTGCAATACCTAGACGGTATACAACGTTGTCTAAACGAGATTCACATAATTGTAATAAAATCTCACCAGTAATACCTTTACTTGCAGAAGCTTTTTTAAACAATCCTCTAAACTGACGTTCAAGAATTCCGTAAGTATATTTTGCTTTTTGCTTTTCTTGTAATTGAACAGCGTATTCAGATTTTTTACCTCTTCTTCTGTTATTACCATGTTGTCCTGGAGGAAAATTTCTTTTTTCAAAAGACTTATCTTCTCCATATATTGCTTCTCCGAATTTACGAGCAATTTTTGTAGTTGGTCCTGTATATCTTGCCATATCTTTGTTATATTAAATAAGGATTATGAATTAAGGCTTAATCTCCTTCGATAATCTTGTTCTTATTTGTTAAAAATTAATTATACTCTTCTTCTTTTTGGAGGACGACATCCATTGTGAGGCATTGGAGTAACATCAATAATTTCTGTTACTTCAATTCCATTATTATGAAGTGTTCTCATTGCATTTTCTCTACCGTTTCCAGGCCCTTTTACGAAAACTTTTACTTTTCTTAAACCTGCTTCGTGAGCAACTGCTGCACAATCTTCTGCTGCTGTCTGTGCTGCGTAAGGAGTATTCTTTTTAGAACCTCTAAAACCCATTTTTCCAGCTGATGACCATGATATTACATCTCCTTTTTTATTAGTCAATGAAATAATAATATTGTTAAATGATGCCGTTATATGTGCTTCACCTACTGCTTCAACAACAACTTTACGTTTTTTTGTACTTGTCTTTGCCATAATACTAGTTATTATTTAGTTGCTTTCTTTTTATTTGCTACTGTCTTACGCTTACCTTTTCTAGTTCTAGAGTTGTTTTTAGTTCTCTGACCTCTTAATGGTAATCCACTTCTGTGACGAATTCCTCTATAACATCCAATGTCCATAAGACGCTTGATGTTTAATTGAGTCTCTGAACGTAATTCACCTTCTATAGTAAATGTTCCGACTTGCTCTCTTATTGCTCCGATTTCATCATCGTTCCAATCTTGAACTTTTTTACTCTCGTCAACTTTTGCAGCTTCTAAAATTTCTTTAGATCTACTTCTTCCAATACCAAAAATGTAAGTTAATGCTATAACTCCTCTTTTATTTTTTGGGATATCAATACCTGCTATTCTTGCCATAATTATCCTTGTCTTTGTTTAAATCTAGGATTCTTTTTGTTGATTACATATAATCTGCCTTTTCTACGCACAATCTTGCACTCGGCACTTCTCTTTTTTATTGAAGCTCTAACTTTCATCGTATATTTCTTTAATATCTGTAAGTAATTCTTGCTTTGGTTAAGTCATAAGGACTCATTTCCAACTTCACTTTATCTCCAGGTAACAATTTTATGTAATGCATTCTCATCTTTCCTGAGATATGAGCTGTTACAACGTGACCGTTTTCCAATTCTACTCGAAACATTGCATTTGACAATGCTTCTGTAATAGTACCATCTTGTTCTATTGCTGATTGTTTTGCCATACTATGCTACTGATTTTCTTTTAGTACCCGTTTTCATTAATCCATCATAATGACGATTTAATAAATGAGAATTTATTTGTTGAATAGTATCAATCGCAACACCAACCATAATTAATAATGAAGTACCTCCATAAAACATTGCCCATGATTGTTGAACTCCAAACTTAACTACAAAAGCAGGTAATATTGCTAATAATGCTAAAAATAATGATCCAGGAAAAGTAATCAATGACAATACTCTGTCTAATAAATCTCCTGTTTCTTTTCCTGGTCTTATTCCTGGAATAAAACCACCACTTCTTTTTAAATCATCTGCCATTTTATTGGTAGGAATAGTAATCGCTGTATAGAAATAACTAAAAATAATAATTAATACAGCAAATAATACATTATAACCTACTCCATTGAAGTCACTAAAGTAACCTGCAACTTTTTTAACTCCTTCAGATGCAAATGTTGCTCCTTGAATTGCAGAAGGAACGAACATAATTGCTTGTGCAAAAATGATAGGCATAACTCCTGCTGAGTTTAATTTTAATGGAACATATTGTCTTGCGCCAGATACACTACCAACAGTACCAGCAACAGTTTTTCTTGCATATTGAACTGCAACTTTACGAATTGCTGTTACTAGATATACACAGGCTAAAATTACTACAAGCCATACTATCAACTCTATTAATATCATCATGATACCTCCTGCACCACCATCGGTTGTTTTAGAGGTGAACTCTTGAGCAAATGCTCCAGGAAATCCTGCAATAATACCAATCATAATCAAAAGAGAGATACCATTTCCTATTCCTTTATCTGTAATTTTTTCACCAAGCCACATTGCAAAAATTGATCCTGCTGTCAATAATATAATTGAAGACAATAAGAAAACAATATTCGTTGGACCTAAAATATATGCACTTGCAGGAATTCCTGTAACTGCAGGTAAATTTGCAAGATACGCAGGCCCTTGAACCAATGTAATTGCAATAGTCAACCAACGTGTTATTTGGTTAATTTTCTTTCTACCACTTTCTCCATCTTTTTGAAGCTTCTGTAAATAAGGAATCGCAATTCCCATTAACTGAACAACAATCGAAGCAGAAATATATGGCATCACACCAAGCGCCATAACAGAGGCTCTAGAAAAACCTCCACCTGTAAACATATTGATTAAATCAAATATTCCTCCACCACCTGCTGGTTTACTACTCATTGCATCAGCTACTGCTTTACCATCTAATCCAGGTAAAGTTACTTGCGCCGCAAAACGATAAATAACCATAAATCCAAGAGTGATAAGAATTTTATTTCTTAACTCTTCAATTTTCCAAATGTCCGTGACGGTTTGTATAAATTTTTTCATTTATAAAACTATTCTATAGTTATTGCTTCACCACCAGCTTTTTCAATAGCGGCTTTTGCAGTTCCAGTAAATTTATGCACTGTAATATTTAACTTCGCTTTTAATTCTCCTCTACCTAAAATCTTTACAAGGTCATTTCTACGTGCTAGACGATTTTCAATTAATACAGCCATATCAACTGTATCCTTGATTCTACCACTATCCACATATTCTTGAAGTTTATCTAAATTCACTCCAACAAATTCTTTACGATTAATGTTAGTAAAACCAAATTTAGGTACACGTCTTTGCAAAGGCATTTGACCTCCCTCAAAACCAATTTTTCTTGAATATCCTGAACGAGATTTTTGACCATTGTGACCTCTAGCAGCAGTACCACCTTTACCTGATCCTTGTCCTCTTCCGACTCTTTTACCTGCTCCTTTTACAGAACCTGCTGCCGGTTTTAAGTTATTTAATGCCATAACTAATTTATATCTTATTTAACTTCTTCAACAGAAATTAAGTGTTTAACTTTATTTACCATTCCTACGATTGTCGGTGAAGCGTCATGCTCAACAACCTGATTAATCTTACGTAAGCCTAGTGCTTCTAACGTTCTCTTTTGATTTTGAGGACGTCTTATCTTACTTTTAACTTGTGTTACTCTAATTTTTGCCATCGTAAATATTAATTTTATCCTTTAAATACTTTCTCTAAAGAAATTCCTCTTTGTCTTGCTATTTCTGATGCACTACGCAATTGTAATAAAGCATCAAAAGTTGCTTTTACAACATTATGTGGATTAGAAGAACCTTGAGACTTCGATAATACATCGTGAACACCAACAGACTCCAATACAGCACGTACTGCTCCACCAGCTATAACTCCAGTACCATGAGATGCAGGCTTTAAAAATACTCTAGCTCCGCCAAATTTACCTTTTTGTTCATGAGGTAAAGTTTGGTTTAAAATAGGTATTCTTACCAGATTTTTCTTTGCGTCTTCGATTGCCTTAGCAATTGCAGATGCTACATCTTTAGACTTACCTAAGCCGTGACCTACAACACCATTTCCGTCACCAACAACAACAATTGCAGAAAAACCAAATGCTCTACCACCTTTTGTTACTTTAGTTACACGTTGTACTCCTACTAAATGATCTTGTAGTTCTAAACCGCTTGGTTTAACTCTTTCTACGTTTTTATATGATTGACTCATAACTTACTTAAAATTTTAATCCTGCTTCGCGAGCAGCTTCTGCTAGAGCTTTTACTCTACCGTGATACAAATATCCATTTCTGTCAA
Organism: uncultured Flavobacteriaceae bacterium; assembly: GCA_905479835.1. Taxonomy (GTDB): domain Bacteria; phylum Bacteroidota; class Bacteroidia; order Flavobacteriales; family Flavobacteriaceae; genus Urechidicola. Next base: position 2,170 of record CAJQNZ010000070.1, on the reverse strand, counting down.
AAGCACAAGACTCAACTCCTGCTTTAGATGCTGCTTCAGCTATCCCTTTTCCAACAGCCACTGCAACTTCTCCTTTTGATCCTGCTGCAATTGCCTTGTCTCTCGATGAAACAGACGCTAGTGTTGTTCCAGAAATATCGTCTATCAATTGAGCATAAATTTCTTTATTACTTCTAAAAACTGATAATCTTGGTTTAGATGAAGTTCCAGAAACAATTTTTCTGATTCTATGCTTAATTCTTTGTCTTCTTTCTAGCTTTGATAATGCCATAATTTCTATAAATTATGCAGTTTTACCTGCTTTTCTTCTTAATACTTCTCCTACAAACTTAACTCCTTTTCCTTTGTATGGTTCTGGAGCACGGAAAGAACGAATCTTTGCTGCTACTTGACCTACAAGTTGCTTGTCATGTGAAGATAATTTAATAATTGGATTTTTACCTTTATCTGATACAGTTTCAACTTTAACTTCAGGAGCGATACTTAAAACTATATTATGAGAGAAACCTAAAGCTAAATCAAGTTTTTGTCCTTGATTACTTGCTCTATATCCAACTCCAACTAATTCTAATTCTTTAGTCCACCCTTTTGAAACACCTTCAACCATATTATTAATTAAAGCTCTGTACAAACCATGTTTTGCTTTATGATCTTTACTTTCAGATGGTCTTTCCAATGTTATAACTCCATCTTCAACTTTAATAGTGATATCTTTAATTTCTTGAGTTAATTCTCCTATTTTCCCTTTTACAGTAACGACACTATCGTTTACTTCAAATGTTACACCTTCTGGAAGTGTTATTGGGTTTTTTCCTATTCTTGACATCTCAGTTGCTTTTTAATATACGTAACATAAAACTTCACCACCTACATGTTCTATTGCTGCACGCTTATTGGTCATTACTCCTTTCGAAGTAGAAACAATTGCGATTCCAAGACCATTTAATACTCTTGGTAATTCAGCAGAACTTACATACTTACGTAATCCTGGTGTACTCACTCTTTGTAATTTCTTAATTACAGCTTCTTTTGTCAATCTATCATACTTTAAAGCTATTTTAATTGAACCTTGAACTGAATCATCTTCAAATTTATAACTTAAAATATAACCTTGATCAAACAAGATTTTTGTAATTTCTTTCTTCAAATTTGAAGAAGGGATTTCAACAACTCTGTGCCCTGCACTTGCTGCATTTCTAACTCTCGTTAAATAATCCGCTATTGGATCTGTATACATATTTATTAATTTGCGGTAACGGTTTTTAGCTATAGGCTAAACCTGAAACCAATTTATAATTTTACCAACTTGCTTTTCTAACTCCTGGTATTAATCCTTCATTAGCCATTTTACGGAAAGTCACACGTGATATTCCAAATTGACGCATATAACCCTTAGGTCTTCCTGTTAGTTTACATCTATTGTGCATACGAATAGGAGAAGCGTTTTTAGGCAATTTTTGCAGTCCTTCAAAATCACCAGCTTCTTTTAAAGCCTTTCTTTTCTCAGCATATTTTGCAACTGTTTTTGCTCTTTTAACCTCACGGGCTTTCATTGATTCTTTTGCCATCTTCTAGTTCTTTTTAAATGGTAAACCTAATTCTTTCAATAATGATTTAGCTTCTTTGTCAGTAGCAGCAGATGTTACAAATGAAATATCCATACCTCCAATTTTATTAACTTTATCAATATCAATTTCAGGATATATTATCTGCTCAGTAATTCCTAAATTGTAATTACCTCTTCCATCAAATCCTGTTGCTTTTATTCCATTGAAATCTCTTACTCGCGGTAATGATGCTGTAACCAACCTATCTAAAAATTCGTACATTTTATCACCTCTTAAAGTAACTTTCGCTCCAATAGGCATTCCTTTACGTAGTTTGAAAGTAGCAATATCCTTTTTTGAAATAGTTGCTATAGCTTTCTGACCTGTAATAGTTGCTAATTCTTCAAGAGCATGATCAATTAATTTTTTATCAGCAACTGCTGCTCCAACTCCTTTACTAATTACAATTTTTTGTAATTTAGGAACTTGCATTACATTCTTGTAACCGAATTCTTCGGTAAGAGAAGATACTACTCTAGTCTTATACTCTCCTTTAAGTCTTGGCGTATATTCCATAACTATATTGCTTTATCAGTTTTTTTAGAAACTCTAACTTTCTTGTC
>CAJQNZ010000069.1 GCA_905479835.1 uncultured Flavobacteriaceae bacterium | reverse complement strand
CTTTCGCTTTTAAGAAACCTTTATCAATATATGTTTTTTCAATATAGTTTTTTGTAGTTGTCAACAAATTTTCTATAAGCATTGCTCCCTTTTGAAATTCTGTTTCCTTTTGTAAATCAGCAGCTTTATTTTTTTTAATACCTTGGATGGTAACATCACTTAATTTAGAAAGTTCCTGGCCCTCAAATTCCAGATAAATAGTATTGCCATCTAATTTAACAGCATATACATCGACGTTGCTAAATAATTTAGAGTTCCATAACTTTTTTATTGCTGAAGTTAATTTATCGCCAGGAATTTTTATTTCTTGACCTACAACTAGCTCAGAAAATACTGTGATTGATTGGTCACTAAACTGTTGGTTTCCTTTTATAGAGACACCACCTAATACATAAGAAGCAGTCGTCTTAAATTTTTCTGGTGTAAGTTGATCTATTATTTTTGGTAAAGTGTCTTGTACTACCTTGGGTAAAGAATCGTTTTGTACTGATATTTCTTGACCTTTAGCGGTAAAAAGGGCTAAAGTAAAACATAAAAATAGTAGGTTATTTTTCAGTTTGTTCATTCGTGTCATCTAATTGTTCACTTGTTTTTCCGAAACGCCTTTCTCGGTTTTGATAATCTAATATTGCTTCGAAAAAATGCTCTTTTCTAAAGTCCGGCCAAAGAGTATCAGTAAAGTACAATTCAGCATAAGCAATCTGCCATAAAAGGAAGTTACTTATTCGTTTTTCACCACTTGTACGTATCAAAAAATCAACGTCGGGCAAAGTAAATGTATATAAATGATTATTTATAATTTTTTCATTAATTTCTTCTATTAAAAGTTCTTTATTAACAACTTTTTTGGATATTTTTTTGATAGTATTAACAATTTCTTCTCTTGATCCATAACTTAATGCTAGAGTTAAGGTTAAAGAGTCGTTATTTTCTGTTTGTTTTATAACTTTATCAAGACCTTTTCGTACAGAAGACGGTAAAGTTTCTTGATTTCCAATTACTTGAAGTTTAATATTGTTTTTCATCAATTCTTTAACTTCATTTTTAAGAGAAACAACGAGTAAAGTCATCAATGTTTTTATTTCTGCTTTGGGTCTATTCCAGTTTTCGGTAGAAAAAGTGTAAAGAGTCAATGCTTTAATTCCAGCATTTCCAGCAGCTTCAATAGTTTCTCTTACTGCCTTTATGCCGTTCTTGTGACCGAAAACTCTTGCTTTTCCCTTTTGTTTTGCCCATCTTCCATTACCATCCATAATCACAGCAACATGCTGTGGAACTTTAAAGGTATTTATATGAGCGAGTAAGTCCATTTCTATATTATCGAGTTGCAAAACATGCTGGTCTTCCGAAAGTATATACGAGGTTTATTCCGGTAAATACATACCAATCATTATAATTAGGATTTCCAAAATTCAGTGCGCTAATCATTTCATGATTGTAATCGATTTCATCAGTAAAAGTATAGCGCATTCCAATTTCTATTGCACCTGCAAGGTTACCCACAATTCTGGTTTTATAACCTAGTCCAAATGGTATAGAGAATGATGTCTTATTCCCATATTCATATTCGTTTGGAGCCGTTTGTAGTTTAACAATATTGTAATTGTAGGCAGCTACTTCCATTAATATATAGGGCGTTTGAGATTTATCTCTTGTTGAGAGATCATATTCGAAATAATTAAATTCTATTCCAACTGCCAATTCTTTTATGGTATTTGTGAAACTTAAATCTCGTTGTTGCTTTGCTATATTTTTAGAATTTGAATCCTCGGCACTTACTTTAGCATAAGTAAAGGTACCTCGAAGCGCAATTCTTGGGTTTAAATTATATTTATAAATCACACCAAATGCATAATCGTTAGGATTTATGTAGGTTGTAGAACCTATATCTCCTATGTAATTACTTCCTCCTCCATGCAATCCAACTTCATTGATTTGAGCATTAGAAATAGAAGTCATCACAATAATTAAAATAAATAAAAACTTTTTCACCATCATAAAATAGCGTGCAAATATAGTTATTTCTATTCGTTTAGAATAAGTATCACAGCACTTTTTTGATAACTGTTTTTGAGTTAAAATATTGTAGCATACGATCTTTACTAGCTCTTTTTGTTTCTAGTATCTTCCCCCCAAAGAAGTTTTTTGCGAAGTGTTTTAAAAAACGTTTGTCCTTTTAATTCTATCATTTTTAATGTAAAAGGAGCCTTTTCAATATAGATATCTGTTTCATTATCTATGGTTGTAATTCTTGAGTCCAAAGAAATAAAAGATTGATTTTCACGACCATTTATTCTCATTTTTATTTTTGTATTGTCAGGAATTATTAAAGGTCTAGCATTTAAATTATGAGGCGCAATAGGTGTTAATACGAAACTTTCAGCTTGTGGAGAAATCACAGGTCCTCCACAACTTAATGAGTAACCTGTTGATCCTGTAGGCGTAGATGTGATAATACCGTCTGCCCAATAAGATGTTAAGTATTCATCATTAAGATAAGTGTCAACAGTAATCATTGAGGCTGTATCTTTTCGACTCAATGTGATTTCATTTAAAGCAAAATTTAATTCTTCAATTTCTTTTACTTGAGGTTCTGTTTTTACTGCCAAAAGTGTTCTTTCAACAATTTTAAATTCTTTATTGTAAATGGCATCAACCGCAATAGAAATTTCTTCTTTTTTTACCGTTGCTAAAAAGCCTAAACGACCGATATTTAAACCAATAACTGGAATATTAGAATCTCTTAAGTATGTGATTGAACGTAAAATCGTTCCGTCACCACCTACAGTAAACATCAAGTCAAATGTCGAATCTAAATCAGAATAATCTTTAAATATAGGATAGTTGTTATCGTGTTCGATTCTTAAATCAATAAGTTTGCTGAATTTCTCTTCTATGAAAATAGTAGCGCCTTTAAGATCAAGATACTTCAATAAGTCCTCAACATATTCTTTTGCTTCTTCATTAAAATAATGACCGTAAATAGCTATTTTCATACTCAATTCTTAAGTTACATATTTAAATATTTCTGAAGATAGTCCGAACGATCTTTTAATTCTTCAAGAAATAGATCTTCTTTGTGTTTGGTCAATAAATGATAACCATATCTCCGGAAAGATTGAATGATTTCATTGATTTCTTCAGAGGCAATTTTCAGTGTAATTTGTACCAAATCATTTCTATATCCAGAAATAAAAGCACCTATTAATTTAGCTTCATTTGACTCAACAATTTGCGCTATTTCACTAAACGAATAATCTCTAACACCTTTTTCAACAACGATAAAAAAACCTTCATGATTTAGCAGAGGAGTATCATTAAAATAATGCAATACATCATTCAATTCATAATAACCAACATACTTGTTTTGATCTGAAAGTACAGGCATTAGATTGGTTTCATTGGAAGAAAACATTTTTAAAATATTTATCCAATTGTCATTTAAGCCAATGAAAAAATTACTTAAGAATTCACTGCTTTTTCCAATAGTTTCATCATTATTTTCAATAGTACGAACATCACTTTCATTAATTAAACCTATTAAGTTGTTTTTTTCAACAATAGGCATATGAGAAAATGTAAGTTCATTAAATAATTTTTTGGCATCACCTATGGTGCTGTTTAAGTTTAGCGCTTTTACATCTTTCGATATGTAGTCAGAGATTTTCATTGGTACGAATATATATCAAATAAATCAAAAATGAATCCAAAAGTATTTCCGAGTCTTTATTTTGGCAAATCTTTAGGATTCTTCTTTTTTAAAGTATTTTTGTAAAAATTTTTTCAAATGACAAAGTTAAGTGTAAATATTAACAAAATAGCAACATTACGTAATTCTCGAGGAGGTTCTACACCAAGTGTTGTTGATGCTTCTATTAATATTCAGCGTTTTGGTGCAGAAGGAATTACGATTCACCCAAGACCAGACGAAAGACATATCAGATATCAAGATGCATATGATCTGATTCCTACTATAAAAACCGAGTATAATATTGAAGGAAATCCAATTGAAAAATTTGTCAATATGGTTCTTGAAGTTAAACCAACTCAAGTAACCTTGGTTCCAGATTCTATAGATGCTTTAACTTCCAATGCAGGTTGGGATACCGTTAAAAATCAATCATTTTTAAGGGAAGTAATTGCAGAATTTAAGAGAAATAAAATCCGAACGTCAATTTTTATTGATGCAGATTTAAAGATGATCGAGCATGCGGCTTCTACTGGAACAGATAGAATAGAATTGTATACAGAAGATTTTGCTACAGAATATGAAAAGGGAAATAAAGATGCAATTAAGCCTTATGTTGAAGCGGCAATTTTATCTCATGAACTAGGAATGGGAGTGAATGCAGGGCATGATTTAAGTTTGGATAATATCGAGTTTTTTGGTAAAAATATTCCGCATCTTGCTGAGGTTTCAATAGGGCATGCATTAATTTCTGAATCATTGTATCTAGGATTAGAGAATGTAGTAAATATGTATTTGTATAAATTGAAGGAATAAGAATATGTCAGAAATTTTACATTCAAGAATTTTGGGAGAAGGAACACCTTTAGTAATTCTACATGGTTTTTTGGGAATGGGAGATAATTGGAAAACACTCGCCAATAAATATGCTGAAAATTACCAAGTACATCTTGTCGATCAGCGTAATCATGGACGTAGTTTTCATTCTGACCAGTTTAGTTTACAACTTTTAGTAGAAGATTTATGGAATTATATTGAGTTTCATAATCTTGAAAAAATTCATTTATTAGGTCATTCTATGGGAGGAAAAGTAGCAATGCTTTTTGCGGCAAAATATCCACAAAGACTTCATAAAGTAATAATTGCTGATATTTCTCCAAGAAAATATCCAGCACATCATCAAGACATTTTAACTGCCTTAAATGCTGTAGATTTTAAAATTCAATCGTCAAGAAAAGAAATTGAAGAAATTCTTGAAGCATACATTCCTCAACATGGTGTAAGACAATTTCTAATGAAGAATATTACAAGAGTATATAAAGAAACATTTAGGTATAGATTCAATTTAAAGAGTCTGACTGAAGATTATCAAGAAATTACTATTGGATTGTCTTCAGAGGTAGTTTATGATGGCGAAACATTGTTTTTAAGAGGAGATAAGTCTGGGTATATAGGAGTTGAAGACGAAATTTTAATCAACCATCACTTTTCAAATGCTCAGATTGTAACTGTCAAAAATTCAGGGCATTGGTTACATGCCGACAATCCTACTGATTTTTATGATGAAGTTGTCAGTTTTTTGGGCAAATAAATCTTTTGGCATAGTTATCGTTGTTAATTTGTTATTCTGAATGAAATGTAGAATCTAAGATTCTTCACTTTCATCCTGACTGCGCTCGATGTGACAGTTCAGAATGACATAAATTAAATTAATAAACACACATGAAAATTATCCTTAGAATCCTATTTACTGCAATAGCAGTATTAATATTAGCCCATTTTTTACCTGGAGTTAACCTTGCCAAACCAGAATCTGCAATCTATGTTGCAATCACTTTAGGGCTGCTTCGGATTACTGTAAGGCCATTATTAATCTTTTTCACACTTCCTGCAACTATCTTAAGTTTGGGCTTGTTCTTATTTGTCATCAATGCAGCGATTATATTAATTGCAGACTATTTTGTTGACGGATTTAGTGTTGCTGGATTTTGGATAGCATTGCTATTCAGTATCCTCTTATCATTTTTACAATCAGTACTTTACTCGTTTTTGAAGGAAAAGAAGAAATAGGAAAGATGGACTTCAATAAGTTTGTTCAGTAGAAAAAAATAACTATTTTTGCAGCCGCAATTAATAGTTCACAATTGTAGGTTTTATAAAGATTATTTAAAAAAGTATCAAATGAATATTACCAAAGAAAGTATTGACAATTTAAACGCAATCGTAAAAATTGAAATTTCAGAATCTGATTATCAAGAAAAAGTTGCTGGAATTTTAAAGGATTATAGTAAAAAAGCGAATATTCCAGGTTTCAGAAAGGGACATGTTCCGATGGGAATGGTGAAAAAACAGTATGGAAAGTCGATTATGATTGATGAAGTTAATAAATTGATTCAAGAAGGATTGAACAAGTTTTTAATTGAAGAAAAATTAGACATTTTAGGAAATCCATTGCCAAAAATGAAAGATGATTTTTCTTGGGACGAAAAAGAATATTCATTTGAATTCGAATTAGGTCTTGCACCTGAGTTTGATGTGAAATTGGACACTAAAAAGAAAATTACTCAATATACAATTGTTGCTGATAAAGAATTGATCAATAAAGAGGTTGAGAATTTACAGCAACGTTTTGGAAAAATGTCTGCTAAAGATGTGATTGCAGAAGGAGTAAATATTACAGGAACATTTGTCAATGAAGAAAAAGAAATTGAGAAAAAACACAGTTTTACTTTAGATATAATCAAGGGAAAATCAAACCAAAAGAGTTTCATCGGAAAAAAAGTAGGAGATGTAATTGAGTTGAAGACCAAAGGATTGTTTGACGACGATCATAAATTAATGGGAGCAACTGGATTGAGTCATGATGATGTTCATGGATTGAATATTCCATTAACGTTTACAGTTGAAGATATTACGTTTACTGAATTGGCAGAATTGGATCAAGAATTTTTTGACAAGATTTTCGGAAAAGATGTGATTTCTACTGTTACAGAATTAAGAGATAGAATTAAGGAAGATGCAGAAGGACAATTCCAAGGGCAAGCAGATCAACAATTGTTGAATGCAATTACGGAGTATTTTATTGAGAATACGAAGTTTGATTTACCTGCTGATTTCTTGAAAAGATGGCTTGCAGTTGCTGGTGAAAAACCAATGACTTCGGAAGAGGCTACAACAGAATTTGACCGTTCAGAAAAAGGATTGCGTTA
>CAJQNZ010000068.1 GCA_905479835.1 uncultured Flavobacteriaceae bacterium | reverse complement strand
ACCCATACTGCGGTCATACTTTGCTTGTATACGTACTTCTCTTGTAAGACGTCTTACAGTTTCTATATTATGAGAGACTACTTCTGGAGCCACGTCTATAATACGATCTATATGTGTTTCAATGCCTTGAAAATCCGGAATTAATGTTTCTAATGTTGTCTCAGGGTTCATGCGTCTAACAGCTTTTACAGTTTCTGACCACATGATGCTTCCCATGTCTTTTAAATCATCTCGATCTACACTTGTTAGAACGGCATGTTTAATTTGCATGATTTTTATAGAACGTGCTACTTTTTCAGGTTCATCCCAATCTACAGTCTCAGGACGTCCCGTTTTAACACCACAAAAACCACAAGAACGTGTGCATACATTACCTAGGATCATAAATGTTGCAGTTCCTTCGCCCCAACATTCTCCCATATTAGGACAACTTCCACTAGTACATATTGTATTCAATTCATATTTATCTACCAATCCTCGAAGCTCAGTATATTTCTTTCCGGTTGGTAATTTTACACGTAACCATTTCGGTTTGGGTTTTCTTAGTGTTGTTGTTTCTTCAGCCATACTTATTAAATGTCTCCTCGAGCGCAGTCGAGAGGTTATTCGTAATTAAAATCACTGATTTAAATGAGGTCTCTACTGCGCTCGACCTGACATTCTATTTTGTTAAATGATTTTTAATATCAAAGTTTAATTGCAAATTTACAAATTCATTAGATACCAAGCACTAAATCCAATTAAGAAAATAATCCCAAAATAACTCAGTATTTTCATTGCCCATGAAGGATGCCATTCTTTAGGTGTATGCTTGCCAGAAATCAATATAAAGTTGATGATTGCATAGAAAGGAGCCGTTAAAAAAGATAGTATTGTAGCGATTTTAATCAAAGTTCCCATTTCGGATAAGAAAAAATTGAGAATTAATATAGTTCCTATTGCTAAAAATAAAATCCAAAACAAATACATTTTTTTGAGTACTCTATCGAATAGTAATTCGATAGTCTTACTCATGGCTCTTGGAGAGGCATCAAGTGTTGTTAATGTTGTGCTAAACATGGTTGTAAATGCTGCAATTCCAATAAATAGATACATCGACTCACCAATTGTATTGGTATATAAACTGATAAGTTGTTGTGCGAATTTTCCTGCACTTCCACTAAAATCTTTTCCAGATTGAAACATTACAACCGCACCAAGTGTAAGAAAACAGAATCCTAAAAAGAGTGTTATTATATAACCAACATTAAAATCAAAAATACTTTTTTTAGTACTAAATTCTGTATGTTCTTTTTGCTTTTCTATCGACCATAAAGATTGCCATATTGATACGTCTAAAGGTGCAGGCATCCAACCTAAAAATGCAATAAGAAAACCAATCTCAGCAGTTTGTTTTGGTAAAACTTGGGTAAAAGTAAATGTAGAAGTGGTGTTTATAGTTGCTACAAGAACAGATACAATTGTAGTAATAGTCAGCGTAATTATTATGATTTTCATCAGGTTGTCTAAAAATCGATAACGACCTCTTAATAAAATTATTAGCCCAATAATTGTAATAATAATACTCCATAGGATTGGATCATCACTCATCCCAAATAAACTGATTGCCAATCCTGCAGTAACAATAGTAACTGCAGCTTGAATTGTAAACATAGTTGCCATGTTGAGAATGAAATAGGCTATCAAAACTCCTTTTCCGAGCCTTTTATAACCATCTAGCAGACTTTCTCCAGTTGCAGTAGCATATCGAGGGCCATATTGAAAGAAAGGATATTTGAATAAATGCACCAGCAATAATGCCCATAAAAGTCCAAAACCAAATTCTGCTCCAGCTCGTGTAGATTGAACAAGATGAGAAACACCAATAGCCGCTCCAGCAAATAACAATCCAGGACCTAAAGACTTGAGTTGTTGTATCATTTTTTGGTACTGATAATTTCGGCAAGTAATTTTTTGGAACGCAGTAATTTCACTTTGACTGAACTCATAGATTCATTCAGAATTTCTGCAATTTCTTTATAACTATGTTCTTGAAAATAGCGTAAATTCAGTATTTCTTGTTGTTGAGGTTTTAATTTTTTCATATGCCGCAATAACTCCGCTAAGTTCTGTTCTATAATCAATTGGTCTTCTGGAGAAGGAGCGTCATCAGTTATGTGAAAGGCTTCCGAATTCCTTCTATGTATAGAGATAGTTTCTTTTTTTATTCCACGTAAGGAGTCTAAGAAAATGTTTTTGGAAATTGAAATAAGCCACGTTTTAAAGTTGTAATTATCGTTGTATAAATCAATCTTGTCAAATGCTTTTGCAAATGTTTTTATCGTAATATCTTCTGCTTCTTCTTCATCAAGAGTTTTAGAAAATTGAAACCTGAAAACATCACTCCAATAAGTGTTTAGTAGTTTTTTAAAGGCACTTTCTTTTCCTATTCGTGCATCCTCAATAAATAATTGAATTTCTTCTTTATTAGTCATAAATACTTACCAATGTGTGGGCTTTGATACTAGATTTTTTATAAAGATAAACAATTGTATCAATATTAAAAAAATCTCTAAAAATGGTGTCCAGATTACAAGATCTTTTTCTGATAGTTTTTGTGCAGATTTTGCAATGATAAGATAAACGATTCCTATCCTAAATAGTACAATTCCAAGCACAATTTTCCAGAGAAAAGTAAAAGAAAATAGGAGTATGGCCGATACCCAAAATGAGAGTTGAGAAATAAAATAAAGACTTAATAAAATTTTATGAATCAATTTATAATGTGTTGCTGTTGAAACATGTCTGCGTTTCTGTAACACCCATTTTTTTATTGAGGTTTTAGGTATTGAAGTTGTAAAGCTATTCTTGGTGAATTGCAATGCATAATTCTGTGAAGTCGCATTTTTATTGATGAATAAATCATCATCACCAGACTTAAGGTGCATATGATTGGAAAATCCATTTGCATTAAAAAACAACGTTTTTGTATAAGAAAGATTTCGGCCGACACCCATATAAGGCAATCCAATTTTGGCATAAGAAAAATATTGAATTGCGGTCATTAAAGTTTCAAATCGAATGAGTTTATTAAGAAATGAATTTTTAATTTTATCATAGGCTCCGTATCCAAGAATAATGGAGGTATTCTCAGAAAATTGACTTGACATTTCTTGAATCCACATTTTGGAAACAGGTTTACAATCCGCATCAGAAAATAAAAGATGCTCATGTTTTGCTCCTTTAATACCAAGTGTTAGCGCATATTTTTTATTCCCCCAGAATTTTTCATTCTCTTGAACATTTATGATTTTTATCAATTCAGGATACTTCTCTTGAAATTCTTCCATGATTTCCAATGTATCGTCAGAAGAAGAATCATTGACGAGTACCAATTCGAAATTTGGATAATCTTGATTGATAAAAAGGGGTAAATTAGTGCTTAAATTTTCAGCTTCATTTCTAGCGCATATGAGTAAAGAAATTGCCGGAAAAGAAGACTTTTTTATAGTTGTATTGGTAAAAGAAAATCGACCAAAAATAAAGAAGTAATAAAGAATCTGAATAGAAAAAAAGAAAATAAAAATATAAAAAATGACTTGCATTTCTTACTTGTTTTCACAGTTTTCAGGTAATTTCCCACAGTAACCACAGGCTTCCCCTTCTTGGTTTAACATAGGGTTCTGACTAGCACAGGTAACAGCAAATTCTCCATCTTTTTTAGCCCAAAGTTTAATTGCTATTCCCAATACTGCCAATGCCAATAAACCGAATGTTATAAATAGAAGTTTCATAGTATAGTGATTAAAGTACAAAGATACTGAAAATTGAGTTGTTTTTAGAATTTTTGATATTGTAGTTTTAAAAAAGTAACTTCGCTTGATGAATAGTTTTGAAGACTTAAAAACCGAAATGTCTCCTCGAGCTCAGTCGAGAGGTTTTATAGTTCTCGACTGCGCTCGAACCGACAATGTTGGTATTGCTTTAAATCAAAATAGATAACAAGTAATTTCATTAAAATTAAAAAACACCAATTCCCATTTATGTCTACATACAGTTTTTTAAACGATTATACAGAAGGTGCTCATCCGCGTATTCTAGAAGCGCTCACTCAATTAAACCTTGTGCAGCAACAAGCGTATGGAAATGATGACTATTCAACCCATGCGAAAGCGTTGATAAAAGAGAAGATTGAAAATAAAGATGCAGCAATATTTTTTGTTACTGGAGGAACTCAAGCCAATCTTATTATCATATCGTCAGCATTGCGTCCACATGAATCTATCATTTCAAGTACGCTAGGACATATCACAACACATGAAACAGGAGCAATCGAAGCAACAGGTCATAAGATCAATACTATAGAAAAAGACAATGGAAAATTGACTAAGGAAGATATTATTCCAGTAATGATAGCACATGATTTCGGTCCACATGTTGTAAAACCACGGATGATTTACATTTCCAATTCTACGGAAATAGGTACAATTTATACCAAGTCAGAATTGAAGGAATTGTACGAGTATGCACATGAAAATGACTTGTATCTTTTTATGGACGGCGCAAGAATGGGTTCTGGATTGTCTGCTCCCAATAGCGACATGACACTCGCCGATATTGCAAGATATACAGATGTATTTACGATAGGAGGAACTAAAAACGGCGCGTTACTTGGAGAAGCAATTGTGATTGTCAATGACGATTTAAAATCCGATTTTTCATTTCATTTAAAGCAAAAAGGAGCGATGTTGTCCAAAGGGAGATTGCTAGGAATACAATTTCAAGAACTGTTTAAAGACAATTTATACTTTGACTTAGCCATGCACGCCAATAAAATGGCAAGAAAAATTGCTGATGCTATTACTGCTAAAAATTATAAATTTCTAGTCCATTCCACAACCAACCAACTTTTTCCTATTCTACCCAATGACTTGATAGAAAAACTAGAAGAGAATTTCATCTTCTATCGCTGGAAAAAAATAAACGAAACACATACAGCGCTCAGAATGGTTACTTCATGGGCAACTCAAGAAGCGGAAGTCGATCGATTTATCAAGCAATTGACTCCTAATTAAAATACGGATTGCTCAAAATTGTTTATATTTATAAAAAATTGCAATTTTTACAATAAATAGTAAAACATAAAACCTGTTAAAGACAAACCAAACATGCTTTTATCCAGTAAATTATAACGGGATAAATGTTGTATTTGTTTTGATATAACTAGTTGTCATTAATTTTGAAAATGAAGAAACTAATAATACTTATAGCTCTACCAATTGTTTTTTTTGGCTGTCAAAATAGTCATCAGACAGAAAAGTTAGTGGCGGAAATAAATGGATTAAAACAACGAAATGATTCTCTGAAAAACATAGTGGATAAAATAAAAGACAAATATGTTTTCGATAGTTTGACTATTCGACAAATACCGCATTACGGAAATACAAATAAACTGAATTCGATACATCAAGAAGAATTTGTATTTGTTGGTTACAATGCCAATGGAAAGACTTCTGTAGTAATTGGCGACAGCACTTATTTTGACAATGGAATGAAAATTTATGATGGAGATACTTTGCTTTTAAAAAAAGGTGGATTTGAACATAAAATAAAACTAACTCAAGAAAGAACTTCTTACTGTGGAATTTTAAAAACGGAAAATGAATTTGGGAAATCATTTGAAACGCCATTTAGTTCGCTAATTGGAGCGGAAAAAAACTAATGACAACAAAACCTATAAACAATACGGGCTTAGATTTTTAACGCCAAGGTCTGCGTATATTTGGTATGTCGCGAAATCTTTGGGATTTCGCTTTGACAGAAAAAAAAGAAAAAACAAAACCAAAAGATTTCGCTTTGTGCGTGGCGGAAAGCAAACGCTAGTTTGCTCCCGTACTGTTAATAGCTAAACCGTTGTGCATAATTATGATTCAACCGCAACCAAAAGAATTAATAAAATTTAAAAAGGTAACTCACGGAGTTTACACAGCATATTCAATGTCAAATTTTGGTATGCAAAAAGTTGCAGATGAATTAAACGGAATGGAAGAAATGAATCCTGAAGGTTTGTTTCAAATTGGCACAAAAGATTTAAAGCGGAAGGCCATTTCAGAAATTACAACAAAAAACGCTCTTATCGGACTTACAATAAATGGTCCTTTTAGTCAACTTATCGCATTTGGAATGATTACGTGGATTTTTGCGATGTGGGAAGAAGAGTATCGAAAAAAAATTGCAGACGAATTGAACGTTCAAAAAACTGACGTATTGTGCGATGTAATGGGAGATTTAAGATTTTTTAGAAACTGGATTGTTCACAATAATGGGATTGCAAATAAAGATGTAAAAAAGTTAGTATCATTAAATTGGTTGAAGGATGGTGACCCTATAATTATAACTACAAATGAAATGGGAATTATTCAAGAAGCTATTAACACTATGCAAGTATATTTAAAATAAACAATGAGTGAATTACCAATCGAACAAGAATTAGGAATAGCAGTTAATAAAGTAATTGGAATTCTTGCGACACAGAATCAAGAGGAACTTGGATGGATTTATTCTTCAAGTAGACATAGCGTTAATTATCAAGGTCAGCCTGAACAAAATGCGCGAATACAAGCCAGAATTGATAATGCAGTCGGAGGAGTTTCTATAGTCTATATTTTTGCATTACTTGAAACTTACATAAGTCGTGATTTATGGAAATATGGAGATGAAAATATGCGTCAAAGAATGTACGCATATTTACATATTAGAAACACAGTAGCCCACGGATTTGATGGAAAAAGAGCTGACAGGTACGTTGATAAATTCAATAATGTAATGTCATCTGGACAACCTATAAACGGAATTAAATCATTTGATGATGATGTAATTATATTAGAGCCATCTGTATGGACTGGACTGAAAGATTTCATTCCAAAATTTCTTGCGAGTATTTTACAGAGAGTGATTAATTACGGATATACGACTGATTAAATAACTATGCACAACAAAGAACTCTACTAAAAACAACCTTAAGAAGTATATTATTAATTCAGTTCAGATTTCATTTGGCATATTCAACAACAATTATTCTAGTTGTATCTCTACAATAGAAGTTCGTTGTTATTTACCACATTAGTTCCAAGAGAAATACTCGAAATTAAAAAAGAAACGATATTCAAAACTAAAATTATGAAATTAAACTTATTGTCTTGTGATGTTCAACGACCAGATAGAAGAGCGATTGCTGCATGTATTACAGAGATTTCATCTGGTATTAATGATTCCTTGTCGAGAGAATTTACAGACATACTCATAGAAGGAGATGCAGTAGCTATTGAGGTAGAAGATAAAAATTCAGGGTCTGCTTTAAGAGCTTTACGCAAACTAAGTATTGACTACGAAATTATAGAATGATAAAAATATATAAATACATAACTTCTCAGACTTTAATTAAGTTTAAGCGACATGAATACTCCAACAATATATAGAAAAGGTGCAATAGGTGCTTTAACTGACGAATACGAAAAGGTTCTTACAGAATTAAAAAATCTACTAGTTCAGATTCCTGATGATAACTTTAAAAATGTCTATAATGAAAAAGTAGATGTAGATTTTCAATCGGTACGCAATATCGTTTTACATCTTATTAATTCAGGGTATCTCTATACCAATCATATTAGAATAAGGTTTGGAAATAAGCATGTAGTTCCAGAAATTGAAATTGAAAAAACAGAGCAAGTAATAGTTGAACTTGATGAAATGTTTACATATACGGTGGAAACATTTGAAGATAAATGGCTTCTGACGGATGATGACTTGATGAATACAATAATTAAAACGTCATGGTCAACCTATGATTTAGAATCCATTATTGAACATGCAATCGTTCATATTTTAAGACACCGACTTCAAATTGAAAAAATGATTGCTAAATACGCAATACTATAGTACTTATTAGAATAAAAAAAGCACCCATCCCTTCAATAAATATTTTATTGATCCCTTATTGAAATCGTACTATTTTATTAAAAAAATACATAAAAAATAGTTAATTAAGTACCAGTTATTAAATGCTTGCACTTTTTTTAATACATTTATACTGTCTGATAGATTGTGTTCATAAAAACCTTCTATATGAGGTGTTATCCATTGAACAATTCAATGCTTTTACTTAAAAAGCAACTACAGATTAACAATTACAAGTATAAAATACCAACAGTAAACCACAATAAATAAAAAAGGTGCAGAAAGTATTTAATAGTAATAAAATGTGTTGTGCATAGACCTATAAATAAAGATTGAGTAGATGGCAGGAATAGATTTTAATTATGGAAAGGGGTTTACAATAAGTAAGCATGTCGCAAAAGAAGTATCGCATTTTGATCGTGTGTTTGATATTTTTAAAGATTTAATTACACATACATCTGGAGATATTGATGAAGCGTTTGATTGGCTAGATACTTTGGATAGAAAATACAACATTTTTAGCGAAGAATATACACTCCAAGATTTTGAAGAAGATCTTAAAAAGAGAGGTTATATCAAAGAAGAAATTGAACCTGAAGATGGTAGTTCAGGGACTGGAAAAGGCAATAAAATCTTAACAGCAAAGTTGGAATCGGCATTGCGTGAATATGCATTGGATCAGATATTTGGCAAAATAAAAAAGAGTGGAATAGGAAATCATCGCACTACAAAAATAGGTGTTGGAGATGAACGTGATGGTGAAAATCGTTCTTTTCAGTATGGAGATGACTTATCGACGGTCAATATGACGGAGAGTATGAAAAATGCTCAAATCAACAACGGTATTTCTGACTTAAGATTGACAGAGAATGACTTGATTGTTGAGGAAACGAAACACAAGGCACAAATGAGTACGGTGCTTATGATTGATATCAGTCACTCGATGATTTTATATGGTGAAGATCGGATTACACCTGCTAAAAAAGTTGCTATGGCATTGGTGGAATTGATCAAAAGAAAGTATCCCAAGGATTCAATTGATATAATAGTGTTTGGAAATGAGGCTTGGCCAATCAAAATAAAAGACTTGCCTTATTTAAAAGTAGGGCCTTACCATACCAATACCGTTGCTGGACTTGAATTGGCTATGGATATTCTCCGCAGAAAACGGAATACAAACAAACAGATTTTTATGATTACCGATGGAAAACCGAGTTGTATTCAGTTGCCTTCAGGTGAGTTTTATAAAAATAGTAATGGACTGGATGAAATGATTGTAGCAAAATGTCTTAACAAGGCCGCTCAAGCAAGGAAATTAAAGATTCCAATTACTACATTTATGATTGCTCAAGATCCATATTTACGTCAATTTGTAGAACTTTTTACAGCACAAAATAATGGAAAAGCCTTTTTAACAGGCCTTTCTGGTTTAGGACAAATGATTTTTGAAGATTACGAAAAAAATAGAATTAAAAGAATATAATCATACACATGAAAAAAGAAATTACATTTAAAGAATTGAAAGATTCTGGATATAAGCACATTACTATAAATCAAGAAATTCAGGCAAACTTAATAGCGCGTATTAAAGCGAAGCAGCCAGTATTTGAAGGTCTTTGGGGATATGAAGATTCGGTTGTGCCACAATTAAAAAAAGCAATTATTGCGGGACACCACATCAATTTATTGGGATTAAGAGGACAAGCAAAAACAAAGATTGCTAGAAGTATGGTCGATTTACTGGATGAATACATGCCGATTGTGAAAGGGTCTGAGATCAATGACAGTCCATTTCAGCCTATTTCTAGATATGCTCGAGATATCATTGCAGAACATGGCGATGATACACCGATTTCTTGGGTACATAGATCCAATCGTTTCTTCGAAAAATTGGCAACTCCAGATGTGAATGTTTCGGATTTAATAGGAGATATAGATCCTATCAAAGCTGCAACTTTAAAATTACCTTATTCGGATGAGCGTGTGTTGCATTATGGAATGATTCCAAGAGCCAATCGTTCTATATTCGTATTGAATGAATTGCCGGATTTACAAGCGCGTATTCAAGTATCTTTATTTAATATACTGCAAGAAGGGGATATTCAGATTCGTGGATTTCAATTGAGAATGCCACTCGATATTCAATTTATTTTCACTGCAAATCCTGAAGATTATACGAATAGAGGAAGTATCGTAACGCCATTAAAAGATAGAATAGGTTCACAGATTTTCACACACTATCCAAAGACTATTTCCTTGGCGCGTGAAATTACGGAACAGGAAGCGAAAGTTTCAACCGAAGATAAAGCGGCAATAAAGGTTCCTAGTATGGCCAAAGATCTTTTAGAAGAAGTTGCTTTTCAAGCTCGTGATAGTGAGTATGTAGATGCCAAAAGTGGTGTAAGTGCTCGTCTTTCAATAAGTGCAATGGAAAACCTTATGGCAGCGGCAAAACTGCGATTGATCGAAACAGAATCGGAGAAGACATCAGTTCGACTAGTTGATTTTATGTCTATTATTCCATCCATAACAGGAAAAATTGAGTTGGTTTACGAAGGCGAACAAGAAGGTGCTGATGAAGTAGCAAAAATACTGATTGATGAGGCAGTCATAACACAGTTTGAAAAGATATTCCCTCGTATTCCTAAGTTAGAAAGAGAAGGTCTTAAAACACCATATACAGAATTGATTGATTGGTTTGATGAAAATTTCATGGAACTCAATTATACAGATACGGATCATGAGTTTTTTACAAATCTTGAATCTGTAAAACCTCTATCTGCAGTTATTGGGGCATATGCTTCGCAATTGGATCAGGAGGATAAATATTTTTGTATGGAATTGGTTTTATGGGCTCTTACAATCAAGAATAAATTGGACCGATCAGAAAATGATACTGCTTTTAAATTTGATGCGGCAGGTATTAATCAATATTTTCAAAGGAATAATTAGGAATAAAAAGATTTACTTAATAAGGTTTTAAGATATATGAATATGATTTCTGTATTTAATTCTCAAAGTAAAATAGGATTACTAGTACTTTTTTAAACAGATATATACAGTTTGAATTCAAAAATGAAATTAGTAAAAGCGTCTATTAAAGATATTAATGTTTTGAAAGGTGTCTGTATTGATGCTTATGCTCTAAATTTTCACAATCATTGGGATGAAGGTGGTTTAGAATGGTACTTGGATAATGAATTCAGTATTCCAAAACTTACTTTAGATTTAGCAGATAAAACGATAGAATATTATTTTATTGTTTACAATGAAAAACATGTTGGCTTTATAAAAATCAAGACGAATGAGTCTTCAGATTTCTCAAAAGATAGTTTTATTGAAATAGAGAAAATATATGTGCTCCCTGAATATAATGGAAAGGGAATAGGAAAATTCGTTTTACAAGAAGTTATAAGAAGATCAAAGAGTAAAAAGATTAAATCTATTTTTTTATCTGTAATTGATACAAATTTAAAAGCGATAGCATTTTATAAAAAAGCAGGTTTTGAATTCCACAGTAATACAATTCTAGATATTCCTTATTTTAAAGAAGAGTTAAAAGGAATGTATAGAATGATTAAATACTTGAATGGATAAAAAGTATTTTAAATAAAAAAGAGTGTAGTTAAACAACTACACTCTTTTTTTTAATTAATTCAACTAATTTATATTAATTTTTTATCAATTTAATATTGCTTAATCCGCTTTCTGTTTTTATTTGAGCGAAATACAATCCAGTTTTTAAACTAGTACCATCGATAGTTGTTTCAATAGAATTAGGTGATAAGGATATAACTTGTTTTCCTAAAATGTCATAGACTATGATTGATGACATTATTTCACTTTTAGTTTTTACTGTCCAACTTTCTTGAGTTGGATTTGGATATGTATTAAAATCAATCAATTCATTATTTTCTATTCCTAATGTGGTTGTATTTTTATGCAAATACAAATTGTCATACCAAGCATTCGGTAAATTAGAAGTAATGTGTATTTGTGCAATATCACTTCTTGTTAAGTTGCCACCGACCATTCCGCCTATGGATGTAATATCAACATCAACTGAAACCCAAGAACTCGTAATTATTCCTGGACTTGTACCGTCATTAAAATTAATTTCTAAACCTGATGCTCCTGCTTCTGTTGCATTTCCTGCCCAATCAACTAATTTAATATTAAAAACTTTACCTATTAAATCAGTTCCTGATACATCTGTAAAGAAATCAAAGTGTAGATTTGTGAATGCTGACGCGTCTACTCTGTTGGTTTCAATACTTATTCCTTGACAACCAGATCCAAGGTAGTTTTGAGTCGGATTACCATCAATCATAACTTCTGCTGTTGCAAGATTTGGAGTACCACCATCACATAACCCAAAATCAAATGCATCAATAACAACATCTGTATAGGCATCGCTATAAAATGAAATTACATCAGCAGGATCTCTTGCAGGAGGTGTCGGAGCAGCAGTTGTCGGTGGTCCAGAACAAGGTTCGCAGCCAGAAATTGTTCCTCCACAATCGATTCCAGTTTCATCTTGATTCATTATACCGTCATCACAAGTTCCTGGGGCAAAAAATTCTTTATATAAATATAAGTTATCATACCATACAGCGTTTTGTAGGTTACTTGTAATCCCAAATTGTTTAATATCAGTAGTTGTTCCAGAAAGAGTAACCGCTGCATCATAAGAATACCATGTTCCAGGAACTGGAGCAGGACTTAATGCGTTAAGATCAATATTAAATTCTGTCTCAGCACCTGTACTTGGTACTATTTTCATATTAAACACCTTTCCTATTAAATCAGTACCGTCTTGAATAAAAAGATCTACATGTATGTTAATTAAATCTGTTACGTCTTGTAAGTCACTACCAAAGTCGATCCCTTGACAGGCTTGATCATTGTATGCGAAAACAGCATCACCACCTGCTGTAGTTGCAGTTACGGCATTAGCGCCACACCAACCAGCGTCATAATTAATAGGTGAAATAGGTGTGTAAGCATCACTATAAATAGAAACTACATCTTCAGCATTTCTTGCAGGAGGAGTAGGTGCAGCAGTTGCAGGACCTACTTCAGCAATTGAAATTGTATACGTTTCTGTAACTGTAGCATCAGCAGACGTAACTAGTACAGTTGCATCTCCAGGAATAGAAGTTATATTAGTAATAGTAGCTGTTGCTCCATTTCCAGCTTCTGTTGGAGTTGCTAGAGTTATTTGAGGTACTGTAGTAGATCCAGTTGGAACATTATAAGAATAAGAAATAATACTTCCTCCAAAACCACTAATTGTAGTTCCATCTACTTGTAAATCACTCAATGTAACATCTTTTAAAGGATCAGTTGGTGGTTTAGAAAAGTAAACGTTATCAAGATACAATGTAGTACCTGTCCCTTCAAAAGTTACAGGAACAATCCATTTTAAATTTGCTAAATCAACAGCACTGTAAAGTGATAGGTCAATATCATAAGAATTCCATGCACCTTGAACTTTAGGATCAGAAACAGCTAATTCAACTTGACTTCCGTTGGTAGCTTCAAGTTTTACAGCAAATACGGTAAAGTCTGGTGAATAAACATCAATATGAAGTGTAGTCATTGAAGAAACATCGTAATTACCACTTCCAATACCTGAATATTTGTGGCTTGTATATTTAAATACATTATTTCCATCTGCTAAAGTTATATTTCCAACTGTAGTTGCTCCATCAAAAGGGTCTAAAACTACGCTTGGCTCGTTTGTATATTCTGGTGCTACAGGAGATGCAATACCATTATAAAATGATATAACATCTGAAGCGTTTCTTGCAGGAGGATCTGCAGGTCCTGTTGCAGGATCTTGTCCATATCCAGAGATATAGGTTAAAAAGATAAATAATAAAGTAATTTTTTTCATTGTATAATAATTTTAATTAAAACTTCTAGTACTAGTATTTTTAATCTCTAAATATAAGTGTTATTTCTTAGTTATTAATTAATAGTAGCCTATACATCAAATATACACGAAAAAAATAGTGTAATTTTATTTTAATAACGCTAATATTTCTATTTTCACTAAGATATTATTACTAAAATTTTAAAGTAAACAGTAAAAAAATATTTCAGAAAAACTGATTGTATAGGTAATGTTGTGTTTTTTAGTGGTTAAATAAAATGTTGTAATCAAAATAGTGCTAAGTAATTATAAATGAATGAAATAAATAGTGGATGATTTATATAAAATTATAATTTATTTTTTAATTAGTATGATGTTTAATTAGATAATAAAAACAACCGGATATTTTATCATTTATTTTAAGGCTTAAATGTTTTAAATTAATGAAACTAAAATGCTCTTTAAAAATGTTTTTTTATCTAAATATATTTGATAGAGCCTATATCTTACTATAAAAATTCTGAATATAAAATTAGAATAATTTTAAAAGTATTTTTTTTTAATTTTAACGCAACCATCTTAACATTTCTACACCTTAGAGATATAAACAAAATATATATTTATGAAAAATTTAAAAGCTCTAATTCAGCTTCCTTTCCTAATTTTAATAGCATTGATGTTTGTTCAATGTTCTTATCCAGATGATGACGTTGAAGTTTTTGAAAACACTGAGGATTTTTCGATACTTGGAAGGTGGCAAACTGTAGGCTTTGAAGAAACAATACGATATGAATTTACTGCAGATAAACGATTTGCAATCTATGGAGACAGTTCAGTTGGCTTTCCAACACTTGAAGAATTTATGCAGGATAATCCTGATTTAAATGGGAATGACTGGTTATATGAAGGAGATATAGTTGTAGTTGACTTGAATTTTGGAAATTTTTCTAGGTTACTTCCTGATTTTAAATGTAATGGCGATGTAATTGATTGGATTTCAGAAGATGGTTCTTTACATTCAACTTTTTATAGAGAAGGTCACGATATTTTGGGATGTAATTAATAGTTAATTAAATTACATTTACTTCAATATCTAGAATGATATCATAGGACTCTTTAATAGTCTTTTGAATTTTCTTGGCTAGTTTAAAAATATCTTTTCCTTTTGCATTTCCGTAATTTACAAGTACCAATGCTTGTTTTTCATGAGTTCCAGTATCTCCATATCGTTTTCCTTTAAATCCAGCGTGTTCAATGAGCCATCCAGCAGGAACTTTAATTTCACTATTTGAAATAGTATAATATGGAATTTCTGGATATTTTTTTTGAAGTTTTTCAAAATGTTCTTTTGAAATAATAGGATTCTTAAAAAAACTACCACTGTTTCCTATTTCTTTAGGATCTGGTAGTTTCCTATTTCGAATAACTATAACAGCATCTGAGATGTCTTTAATGGTAGGCTTCTTAATGTCGTTTTTCTCTAATTCTGAAGTAATGGCGCCATATGAAAAATTCAATTTATGGTTATTTCTAGACAATTTAAAAACAACTGAAGTGATGATGTGTTTTCCTTTTAATTTGTTTTTAAAAATGGAGTTTCTATAACCAAATTCACATTCTTTTTTATTAAATGTATGTTTCTTAAACGTTTCAATTTCAATAGTTTCTAAAGAATGAAAGCAGTCTTTAATCTCGACACCATATGCACCAATATTCTGAATAGGGCTTGTGCCTACATTTCCAGGAATTAAAGAAAGATTTTCTAAACCTCCATAATCATGTTCAATACACCATAAGACAAATTCATGCCAATTCTCGCCAGCATAGGACTTGAGATACACATGATCTTCAGTTTCTTTTATGATTTCAATTCCTTTAATAGCTATGAGTAAAACAAGTTTATTGATATCTTGAGTTAAAAGTAAGTTACTTCCTCCTCCTAAGGTAAAAACATTTTTTTCTTTAATAAGTATCTCCTCGAGTTCTTCAATAGAGGAGATTGTTAAAAATTTAGATGCATTTACATCTACACCAAATGTGTTGAATTTTTTTAAAGATATATTATTTTCAATTTTCACTAATCTTTATATACTTTAAGAGCTTCTTTTAAAATTGTAATTGCAGTTTTTAAACTAGATTCATTTAATACATATGCAATTCTTATTTGGTTAAGCCCAATTCCTGGAGTTGAATAAAAACCTGCAGCAGGAGCAACCATAATTGTTTCTCCGTTTACATCAAATGATTCTAATAGCCATTGAGCAAATTTATCAGTATTTTTAACTGGTAATTCTACAATACAATAGAATGCACCTTTTGGAACTCCAACTTTAACACCTTCAATTTGTTGCAAGCCTTCAATAAGTGTATTTCTTCTTACATATTCTTCTTTTACTTCGTCAAAATAACTTTGAGGAGTATCAAGTGCTGCTTCTGAAGCGATCTGTGCAAGTGTCGGTGGACTTAAGCGTGCTTGAGCAAATTTTAACGCAGTTTTTATAACTTCTTTATTTTTTGTAACCAAACATCCTATTCTCGCACCACACATACTGTATCTTTTTGATACAGAATCGATTATTATTGCATTGTCAATTAAACCATCTTCTTGTAAAATTGAATAATGCTCAACACCATCATATGCAAACTCTCTATATACTTCATCAGCAATTAAGAATAAGTCATGTTTCTTAACTATTTCAGCAAGTTTATTTATTTCCTCTTTACTATATAAATATCCAGTAGGATTCCCAGGATTACAGATCAATATAGCTTTTGTTTTATCAGTAATTAATTTTTCAAATTCTTCAATTGGCGGCAATGCAAAGTTATCTTCAATTTTAGAATTAACAGGTACAATTTTCACTCCTGACGCAGTCGAAAAGCCATTGTAATTAGCATAAAATGGTTCCGGAATAATTACTTCATCATCAGTATCCATAACACTTCCAAATGCAAAGAGTAAAGCTTCACTTCCTCCTGTAGTTACAATAATATCTTCGTAATTCACATCGATATGATGTTTGCTATAATACTTTGCAATTTTAGTTCTATATTTTTCCGATCCCTCGGATCTTGTATAAGCAATGATATTCAATGAATGTGACGACACAGCATCTAATGCTATTTCTGGAGTTTTAATATCAGGTTGACCAATATTTAAATGGTATATAGTTTTTCCTTGTTTGATAGCTTTTTCAGCATAAGGAACTAATTTTCTAATAGGCGATTCAGGCATTGATTGCCCTTTTAAAGAAATATGTGGCATTATAAATAGTTTATAACAAAAGTGCAAAATATATTCGAATCACTTTGTGTTTTTTATTAAATTTTTCCATGGTTAAATTTATCTTAAAAATTTTAAGTTTATTTATTTAAGTTGTAATTTGTTATGAAATCGAAACAAGTTGTATATAAAAATTAGATTTACTTTTTTACTTTTTATTCTCTTGAGTAATTTTCAATATGCTATTGCTCAAGATTTTAAAATATTGGGAGGAAGTGATGATTATACTATGAATTTTAAATTCATTAATAATTTGATTATTATTCCAATGAATGTGAATGGAACTGAACTGAATTTTGTTTTAGATTCTGGAGTTGCTTCAGTGGTTGTATTTAACTTAACTTCTTCGGATTCATTAGAAATTAAACACCTTGAGATTGTAAAATTAAAGGGTTTAGGAGAAGGAAGTGCCATAAGCGCATTGAAGTCTAAAAAAAATAATTTTAGAATTGGAAGTTTATCAGCGATCAATAAAGATTTATATATTATAAATAATGATAAGTTTAATCTTTCTGCAAAATTAGGATTGACGGTTCATGGATTAATTGGATATGATTTATTAAAAAACTTTATTGTAACAATTAATTATTCCTCCAAGCGTATTATTTTTTCTGACCCTGAAAAATATACCTATAAGAAATGTAGAAAATGTGAAGTTTTTGATCTAGATTTTTTTAAAAAGAAACCTTATATAAATGGTGATATTTCTTTCAATGAAGAAAGTAACACGATTCCGGTCAAACTTTTAATTGATTCAGGTAGTACAGATTCAATTTGGCTATTTGAAACTACAGATACAGTGATTCCTGAGAATTCTTTTAAGGATTTTGTAGGTGAAGGCTTAAGTGGAAGTATTTATGGAATGCGTAATAAATTAAAATCTTTTTCATTAAAGAGTTTTGTATTGGAAAAACCAAATATTACCTATCTAGATACTTTATCTACCAAAATGGCAAGAAAAAATGAAGCTAGAGATGGAAGTCTAGGTTCAGGTATATTGAGTAGATTTAAAGTGATTTTTGATTATCCTAATTCTAAAATTACACTTAAAAAGAATGGAAGATTTGGTAAGGCTTTCCGATACAATATGAGTGGAATTGAACTTGTATATGGAGGTGAAACCTTGGTAAAAGAGTTGCAAGAAACCAAGTTTGAACTTTCTAGTAATAGTTCAGGTACATCTACTGACGCAATTACATTTAGTTATAATTATAAGTATAAATTCAAACCAATTTACAAAATTTCTTACGTTCGTAATAGTTCACCTGCATCAGAAATTGGTATTAAGCAAGGAGATATAGTTTTAGAGATTAATGGTAATAAGGCCTATAATTTTAAACTAGAAGATCTTATCCATAAATTTTATGAAAAAGAAAATAAAAAAGTAAAATTATTGATTGATAGAAATGGAGCAGAGTTAACGTTTGAGTTTAGATTAAAAAAAATGATATAAAAAAAAAGCCTTTACACAATGGTAAAGGCTTGAATTATTTAATTTTCTTATAAAATTATTTTATCGAAAGTATTGATTTTTCTTTTTCAACAGCAGACTCGCTACTTTCTTTGATAACAATACCTTTAATTCTTACTACTTTTCTTGGCTCAGTAGCATTAGAAGTAATTGTTACTGTCTTAGAGAATCCTCCTGGTCGTTTGGTATCGTATTTCACTTTAATTTCACCAGTCTGTCCAGGCATAATAGGTTCTTCTGGCTTAGTAGGAACTGTACATCCACAACTTCCTTTTACTTGATCTATAATCAATGGTTCTGTTCCAGTATTGGTAAATACAAAAACTCGTTCTCCATCTGATCCATTTTCTATCTTTCCATAGTCAATAGTTTCATTTTCAAATTGAATTACCGGTCCATCAACTTTTACTTCTGTTTCTGAATTATTCTGAGCGTTCAAAGATATTGAGAAGACTCCTAAGAATAATATTAATGCTATTTTTTTCATAATTTTAATTATTTAAGTGTGTAAAGTTAGTATTTTTTTTTGTTTTTAAAATGTTTTACAATCAAACCTTATAATTGTACATTTGCAATCATTATTACAAATAGTATACCAAAGATGAATATTCCAACAAAATATAACCCAAACGAAGTAGAAGATAAGTGGTATGAGTACTGGATGAAAAACAATTATTTCCATTCAACTCCCAATGAAAAAGAGCCTTATACTATAGTTATCCCTCCACCTAATGTTACTGGAGTATTGCATATGGGGCATATGTTGAATAATACAATTCAAGATGTGTTGATACGTCGTGCAAGGTTAAGAGGTTATAATGCTTGTTGGGTTCCAGGAACAGATCATGCTTCTATTGCTACAGAAGCCAAGGTTGTAGCTAAATTGAAAGATGAAGGTATACAGAAAGAAGATTTAACTCGTGATGAATTTTTAGGGCATGCATGGGATTGGACCCATAAACACGGTGGAATTATTCTTGACCAATTGAAAAAATTGGGTGCATCTTGTGATTGGGAAAGAACGAAATTCACGATGGATGATGATCTATCTGAATCTGTGATAAAAACGTTTTTAGACTTGTATGAAAAAGGATTGATATATCGTGGTTATCGTATGGTAAATTGGGATCCAGAAGCAAAAACTACCTTGTCAGATGAAGAGGTGATTCATGTTGAAAGAACGGATAAACTTTATTATGTAAAATACCAAATTGAAAATTCAAATGAATTTGTTACAATTGCAACAACGCGTCCTGAAACAATTTTAGGAGATACTGCAATCTGTGTGAATCCAAATGATGAGCGTTTTAAACATTTAGTAGGAAAAAATGTAATTGTTCCTATTTGTAATAGATTGGTGCCGATTATTGAAGATGATTATGTGGATGTTGAATTCGGAACAGGATGTTTGAAAATAACGCCTGCTCATGATATGAACGATAAGGAAATAGGAGAACGCCATGAACTTGATGTTATCGATATATTGAATGATGACGCAACTCTTAATGATTATGGATTGCATCATAAGGGGAAAGATAGAGTAGTAGCAAGAAAGGATCTCGCAAAGGAATTAGAAGAAATGGGTATAATGGTAAAAATAGAGCCAATTACTCACAAAGTTGGAACTTCTGAACGCACAAAGGCTGTTATTGAGCCTAAAATCTCTGCGCAATGGTTCTTAAGTATGAAAGACCTTGCAAAACCTGCATTGGATCATGTGATGAATGATGATATTCAATTTCATCCTGCCAAATTCAAAAATTCTTACAGAAACTGGATGGAAAATGTCAGAGATTGGAATATTTCTAGGCAATTGTGGTGGGACACCAGATTCCTGCCTATTTTTATGGTGAAGGAGTGAATGATTTTGTGGTAGGAAAAGATATTGAAGAAGCACTAGAAAAAGCCAAAGAAAAAACAGGAAACACTTCAATTACTGCTTTAGATTTAAAACAAGATCCTGATGTATTGGATACTTGGTTTTCTTCTTGGTTATGGCCTATGTCAGTATTTGATGGAATCAATAATCCTGATAATAAAGAAGTCAATTATTATTATCCGACCAATGACCTCGTAACAGCACCTGAAATAATGTTTTTCTGGGTAGCAAGAATGATTATTGCTGGATATGAATATAAAGATGAATTGCCATTTAAAAATGTTTATTATACAGGTATTGTAAGAGATAAACAGGGACGTAAAATGTCTAAATCTCTTGGAAATTCTCCAGATCCTATTGAATTGATGAAATTGTATGGTGCTGATGGTGTAAGAGTAGGTATGTTGATGAGTTCTCCTGCTGGTAACGATTTGCCGTTTGACGAATCATTATGTGAACAAGGAAGAAATTTTTCTAATAAAATATGGAATGGTTTTAGATTGGTGAAAGGATGGGAAGTTTCTGAAAGTATTGAACAACCTGAAGCATCTAAAATTGCCATTAAATGGTATAAAGAAAAGTTTCAAGAAACTTTAAAAAGTATTGACACTTCATTTGAGAAATTCAGAATTAGTGAAGCATTATTGAGTGTTTATAAGTTGTTATGGGATGATTATTCATCTTGGTTTCTTGAAATGATAAAGCCTGAATATCAACAACCTATAGATACTAAAACATATACAGAAGCCATTTTAATTTTAGAAGATAATTTAAAAATATTGCACCCTTTTATGCCTTTCTTGTCAGAAGAAATATGGCACTTTATTGCTGAAAGAACACCAGAAGAAGCATTAATTGTTGCTGAATATCCAAAACATGAGTTAATTAATAATCAATTAATAAAAGATTTTGACCTGGTACAGGAAGTAGTTTCAAATATTAGAAATATTAGAAAAGATAAAAACATTTCTTTTAAAGAAGAAATAGAATTATCAGTTGTGGAGAATGCTCAAATCAATAAAGATTTTGATGTCGTAATTGAAAAGTTAGTAAATTCATCTTCGATTTCATATGTGAATGAGGCTGTTGAAAGTGCATTGAGTTTTCGAGTAAATTCTAATGAATATTTTATCCCAATGAAAGGTTCTATAAATGTTGAAGAGGAAATTGCTAAATTAACAGAAGAATTAAAATACAATGAAGGTTTCTTAAAATCTGTTCAGAAAAAACTGAGTAACGAGCGATTTGTAAATAATGCTCCAGAACAAGTAATTGCTAATGAACGCAAGAAGGAAGCTGACGCATTAGCAAAAATTGAAACGATTAAAGCGAGTTTGAATTCGTTGAGTTAAACTATTTCAGACTCTACGCTTGTAATATTTTCAATTGGATTAATTTCTGGAGTTGAAATGTCACTTGTCAAGCCACATCCTTTAGTTGACTTACAGGAAGTTAAAGAAGATGTTGCGAATATAAACACTAAAACGATTGCTACTTTTTTCATAATTTTAAAAGAATAATTTTTTCAAATATATATTTTTTTTACCAATTCATCTACATCGACCTTGGTATCAATAACGTTGAATTCTATTAATTTATTTTGTATTGATTTAATTAAAGTTTTAGAAATTGGTTTTCCTTGATTCCATTCAGTAATTGACAGCCAATCTTTAACATCTTCTTTTTCTAGATTGTACCTCATGGAAAACAAATCAACATAACGATTTTTTTTAGCATGAGTAGAAAATGATTTTACTTTGGAATTGATAACTTTTAACACATTTTTTACTTCCTTGTAATGGTTTGCCAAGACTTCTTCACGTACAGCAATTACAAAACAGGGCCATGGAGTAGGGCAGTCACCAACTCTTCTGAAAGTTCCATTATCAACTAGAGGCTTGGTTGTGAAATGTTCCCAAAGGAAATAATCTGCTTCACCGTTGGTCAATGCTTCTGCGCCACCATTAATATTTCCAACTATTTTATAATCCATTTTTTCAATATCCCATCCGTTTTTTTGAGCATTTACAATAGCAAGTAACTGTGAACCAGAGCCAATTCTACTGATTGCTGCTGTTTTTCCTTCAAGATCTTCAATGGATTTATAATTGGATTCAGCACCAACATGAATTCCCCAAAGAAGCGGAGAGTTTATATAAGTTTGAACTATTTTAGTTTGATTTCCGTTAATAATGTCTTTAATAATACCTCCTGTAAGAATGATGGCAATATCTATTTCTTTTTCACGAAGAGATTTACACATTGCACCTGTTCCTCCTGGAAAATCTTTCCATATTAAATCTATGCCTTCGTCTTTAAATTCATCATTTTCTATTGCGAGATGCCATGGTAAGTTAAAATGTTCTGGTACTCCACCTATATTTAATTTTGTCATACTTATTTTATAATTTTATCTAAGGTATATTGGATTAATTCATCAACTACTTTATATGGATTATCACTGAAAGTTCCATTGGCACGATTGGCAATAATTGCATTCATAGAAACTGCATTGTGCCCAAGTAGTTTTGAAAGGCCATAAATTGCTGAGGTTTCCATTTCAAGATTAGTTATTCGATGATTCTTAAATTGAAAGGAGTCCATTTTGTTATTCAATGCTGTATCTTGTATTCTTAATCTCAATACACGCCCTTGTGGTCCGTAAAACCCTCCTGCTGTTGCAGTAATTCCTGTATGAATTTTTTCACTCATGATTTTATTCGCAAGTCCTTCTCCACTTTTAATACAATAAGGTCGAGGTTTATCTGAAATCCAGTCTGTGTGTTTTATAAATGCGGTTTCAATAGCATGTTCACATACATGTTTACAATCATAAGAATGTAACATACCGTCCATACCGATTGCATGTGATGAAAGCAAAAAGCTATCTATTGGAATATCTGATTGTAGAGATCCTGAAGTACCAATTCGAATAATATCAAGTGAGTTGTGCTTTTCTAAAATTGTTCTGTTTTTTAAATCAATATTGACCAATGCGTCCAATTCATTCAATACTATATCAATATTGTCAGGGCCTATTCCTGTTGAAATTACTGAAATACGTTTCCCTTTATAGGTTCCTGTATGTGTTTTAAATTCTCTTTTTTGAGTTTCAAATTCTATAGAATCGAAGTATTTCGATATTTTTTCTACTCTTTCTTGATCTCCTACAAATAGGATTGTGTTGGCAATATTTTCAGGCAGTAAATTTAAATGATATACACTTCCATCTGGATTTAAAATTAATTCTGATTCAGGGATTTTATCCATAATTAATTTTTTTCTAATTGACTTGATGAAAGATGTTTCTCAATCTCTCTTAATAATTGTTTATTTCTTTCAATTTGTAAAAAATGCTTTGTGTTTTTTAAAATCACTAAATTTGTTTCAGGTCTTATTTGTTTAAATTTATTGCATCCATCAAGAATATCTTTAGAGTCTAAATCACCTACAATTATAGAAATAGGTTTTGTGATAAGATTATAATTCTCAGATATTTTATTTAATCCTTCATTATAATTTGTTCTTTCTTTTGATGTTGTATAAAGTACTTTCGGTTGTGACCATAAATCAGATCGATATTCAATAAACTCAGGAGTAAGAAGTTCTGGAGTATTTTGCAACTCGTTTTTAATCCGTTCACGTATCATATCTGCTGCTTTTGTCTTATGCATAAGATAGGCAAATCCTTTTCCTAATATAGGAATTGAAGCAATCTTATAAATTGTAGCAGGATGAATTTTATATAAAGGAGGAGAAACCATAATATAGGAATCAATCTTAGGATTGTTTTCAACAGCAAGTTGTGCAGTCGTTGAACCACCAAATGAATGACCAATGATTACTGTGTTCTTCAGATCTAATGTGTCAATAAGTTTATGAACAAGAGCAGCATTTTCTTGTAAAGTGTACTGATAATCATTGGAAGAAGAATAGCCATTTCCGAGTCTATCGATTGCCGTAACTCTATATTTTTTTGATAAAGAATCTATGATAATCTGCCAATCTTCGATACATCCTGGAGTTCCATGAATCAATAAAAAATCTTTTCCAGAACCTTTTTGTAAATACCTGACTTGTTGGTTTTCTATAGTAATGAATTTTCCTTGTCTTACTTCTGTAATATCTTTATTTCCAATTCCTAAATGCCCAGAAATAGTGGAAAACACACTTAAGAACACAATCAAAAATAATATTATTTTAAATACCTTTTTCATAAAATCTATCCACCTACACGTTTTACTTTAAACCCTTTTTCTGTAAGGATTTCCATTATTTTATCTCTATAATCTCCTTGTAATATAATTTTATCATCTTTAAAACTTCCACCGACACTTAACTTCGTTTTTAATAGTTTTGCCAATTTTTTAAAATCTGAAGTTGCTCCAGTATATCCTTCAATGATTGTAATTGGTTTTCCTTTTCTTTTTTCATACTTACATATCATAGGATCTTCTTGCATCCAAATATCTTTTTGAAAATCGATTGACTCCTCTGTTTCTATTGGTGTATGATCAGGAAATAAATTTTTTAATTGGTCTTGTAAATCCATAGTTGTATTAAAACATAAAGCGAGATAATCAAATGCGATTATATCGCTTCTAAAATATATATGTGTTATTTTTTAATCAATCCAAGTTCAATCAACCTTTCATGTAAAAATTCTCCAGCAGTAATATCGTCAAACTGTTTTGGATTATTTTCATCAATACAACTATCTAAAACATCAAGTTTCATTTCACTGATAGGATGCATAAAAAATGGGATTGAATAACGAGAGGTTCCCCACAATTCTTTAGGAGGGTTTACTACACGATGAATTGTAGATTTTAATTTATTATTAGTATGCCTTGATAACATATCACCAACATTAATCATTAACTCGTCAGGTTCGGCCATTGCATCTATCCAAGTTCCATTATGATTCTGAACTTGCAACCCTTTTCCTTGTGCGCCCATTAATAAAGTGATTAGGTTAATATCACCATGAGCAGCTGCACGTTCCGCATTTTTAGGAGCGGTTTTAATTGGAGGATAATGAATAGGTCTTAAAATCGAGTTTCCATTCCTAATATAATTATCAAAATAAGTTTCTTCTAGATTAAGATGAATTGCCAATGCTCTTAAAACATATTTTGCTGTTTTTTCAAGCATCTTGTAGGTTGTTTCTCCTACATTGTTGAATTCAGGAAGTTCCTTAACTTCTACATTATCAGGATATACTTCTGATAAATTATCATCTTCGCTCACATATTGACCAAAATGCCAAAATTCTTTTAAATCACCTTCTTTTTTTCCTTTGGCATGTTCTTTTCCGAAAGAGGTATAACCTCGTTGTCCACCGATTCCTTTAATCTCATATCCAGATTTCACATCCTCAGGAAGGTCAAAAAAGTTTTTAATTTCATCATATAAATTTTTAATAAGTGAGTCACTTAAAAAATGCCCTTTTAAGGCTACAAAACCAATTTCTTCATATGCTTTTCCTATTTCATTGACAAACTGCTGTTTTCTATCAGCGTTATCAGATAAAAAATCCGATAAATCTACACTTGGTATTCTTTCCATATTGTAAAAAAATTAAGAATATAAAGTTAAGAAAAATTTATTTATTTTCTTTTGTAAATAGGGATAAGATAAGAAATTGAGTAGTTAAAACTAAAACCAGTATTATTTGAAAAAACTCTTTCAAATCCAGGAATATATAAGTTTTTAAAATTTTCAGGCTCTTTTTCATTTATAAGTTTTTTCAGACCTATGCTCGCTCCAAGATAAACATTATCTAAAGTTTCAACTTTTAAACCGATTACAATTTCTGCCCATTGAGCAGATAAATTGTCAAATTCTTGATTTACAGTAATTGTATTTTCTTCAAAATAGGTTCCTTCTATATTGGGAGTGTAAGTTTTTAAAGTCTGAGTGAAACTACTGAAACCATAGCGAAAACCCACAAAAATTTCATTATTCATGTTTGGCCAATTTTCATAAAGATTGTAATTCCCACCTATTTTTACAAATGAACCTTTGGTATTGAAATTAAAATAATCTTCTTGAGTTTCTCTATCATAAGTCCCTAATTCAATTGCTGCATATATGTTTTTATGAATTCTATAATCTGCTAAAAGTTCTAATCCTTTGATATCATTATTAAAAATTGAAATGATCGGTTTACTTATATCTACACCTAAGCGAAGACCATAAGTATGCTTTGATTTTATCGTATCAGATCTTGTTTCTTCTTGTGCTGTTACTGAGAATGAAGTAAGCACTACTAAAACACTAATGTAATATTTTAATATGCTCTGTTTCATTTTCTACAGTTTGATTGGTTACTTCAGTATTTAAAATCCAGTTGTTATTGATTTCAGTCAAATTTATATTTTCAAAATTATATTTATAACCACAAGAACGTGAAACAAAAATTTCTTTTCTGTTGTAGTTGATTGTAAACTTATCTTCTATTGTTTCAGAAGTTAGATGATATACTGTAAAATCTATTGATGGATTTAGTGGTATCGCAATAGAATCTGTAGACACATTATTATAAATAGTATCCAATTCATTTGCCCAAACATATAATCCGGTAGCAGATTTATATTCTGTAGGTTCAGCATCATCATAAAAGCGAATGATTAACTGTGGAGTAGTTTGATCAATACAGAAATCGTCTTTTTGACAACTTGTGATAAGTGTAATAAATACAATTAATGATGCTATTGTTTTTTTCATAAAATTCTAATGGAATAACAAAACTATAATAAATTATTAAAAACGAGACTATATTAAAAAAAGTATATTTAAATCATTTATGTAAATATCACGGAAAACCGTTAGGGATTTAAACAATTATAGGTCATATATTTGTAATTAAAAAAATAAACTTGTTAATGATTAATATAGCGTACTATTCAGTAATACTTTCAACCTTTATTTTTCAAATAAAACCTAAAAATATTAATGAATCACCGGATTTTCCTTTAAACTACTATTTATTGTTTGTTGTAACTGCTCTAATAGTAATTATAATAGTAAAAAAGAAAAATCAAGGTAGAGGTTAATTTATTTAATTTTTTCTAATAAAACTACATTTTCCACATGATGCGTCTGTGGAAACATATCTACTGCCTGAGTTTTTGTAACCTTATAAACGTCTTTCATTAAAGATATATCTCTTGCCTGTGTTGCAGAATTACAACTTACATACACTATTTTTTCTGGTGCAATTTCAAGAATTTTAGCAACAACATTTTTATGCATTCCATCTCTTGGAGGATCGGTAATGATAACATCTGGTTTTCCATGTGTATTGATAAATTCAGTATTAAAAACATCCTTCATGTCTCCAACAAAAAAATCAACATTATCAATATTGTTAAATTGCGCATTTATTTTTGCATCTGCTATTGCTTCTGGAACTGACTCTACACCAATAACTTTTTTTGCTTTTTTCGCAACAAACTGTGCGATAGTACCAGTTCCTGTATAAAGATCATAAACCAATTCATTTCCATTCAATCCAGCCAATTCTCTTGTGATTTTATACAATTCATATGCTTGTGTAGAATTGGTTTGGTAAAAAGATTTAGGACCAATTTTAAATCGAAGACCTTCCATTTTTTCATAGATATGATCTTTTCCTTCATATAGAATTATATCTTGATCATATAAGGTATCGTTTGCTTTTTCATTGATCACATATTGTAAAGAAGTTACTTGAGGAAACCGTTCTTTAATAGCATCTAGCAGCAACTCTCTTTTTTCAACATTTTCTTGGTAAAATTGAATAACAAGCATAATATCTCCAGTAGAAGCAATGCGAAGCATCAATGTACGAAGCATGCCTTCTTGAGCTCTTGGATTGAAAAAAGGTATTTCGTTTTTTATGGCAAATTCTTTTATAAAATTTCGAATTTCATTAGAAGGGTCTTCCTGTAAATGACATTTTTTAATATCCAATATTTTATCCCACATTCCAGCAATATGAAAACCAAGGGCATTTCTACTATCTATTTCTTCTTCTGAATTTATTTCTTCATACGTCAACCATCTGTTGCTAGAAAAAGAAAATTCCATCTTGTTACGATAAAAATATTGTTTTTCACACCCTAAAATTGGAGTAACTTCTGGTAAATCAAGATGTCCAATTCTTATAAGATTATTTGTTACTTCTTTTTGTTTATAGTATAGTTGATGTTCATAGCCCATATTTTGCCATTTACACCCTCCACAATGCTCGAAATGCTCACATTCAGGTTCTACACGTTTGTCAGATTCTTTATGAAATTTAATTGCTGTTCCTTCGAAATAGGCTTTTCTCTTTTTACCTGTTCTTATATCAACAACATCACCAGGAACTGTATTGGTTAAAAATATGACACGTCCATCAGGTGCTTTGGCAACAGTTTTTCCTTTTGCTCCAGCATCTATGACTTCAATATTTTCAAAAATTTGATTTTTCTTCTTCTTTCTTGCCATAATGCAAATGTACATTTTCTAATAAAAAAAAGCGCCTCGAAAGAAGCGCTTTTATAATATATTTTACAAAATTTATTTTTTATTAAACTTATCTAAAATCTTAGCCATTTGTTTTCCTGCGGCTTCACGACCACCTAAACCGAATGAAAGAACAACTGTTAGCGCTACGGCACCTAAAGTAATTCCAAATGCCAAGTTTATAATATCATCTGCAATGCCCATTCTTCTTAAACCAATTGCTAAGAAAATCGCTAGAATAGCAACTTTAATTATATTTGCTACAAAAGCATTGTCATCTGATTTTAAGAAGTTTTTAGAAGCAATATTTGCAATCCAATTTCCAATAGCAAGAATTACCAATCCGAATAAGATATTACCACCTAACTCTACGATAGTATTCATTATTTCTGATAATTTGCTGAATTCCAATTTTTCAATTGCAGTCATTAATCCAAACAATACAATAAAAGCATACACAATATTCGCTATTAAGCGCTCAATATTTGCATTTCCAGTGATAGATGTTAATCCAGCCTTTTGCATTACTTCATTTAGGTTTAAACTATCTAATAAATCTTTTAATAATTCACTTAAAAATCTCCCACCAACAACAAAAATTAATATAATTAATGTTGCTACTAATATTTTAGGAATAGCACTAAAAAAACTTTGTAACATAGCGCTTGCAGGTTGCGAAACAGCATCGATATTTAAAATATTTAAAGCAGCAATTAATAATGGTATAAAAATGAAGATAAAAACAACTTTCTTTAAAATATCTACAATATCAATATTTTCAGGTAAGCGCAATTTAGGAGTAAATTTTCGAATTGTATCTCCAGACAAACCAACTAATTCAGAAACAATTGTTGCAAGCATATAGCCTATATATCCTACTAAACCTGCACCAACTATGTTTGGTATAAAACCTGTAAAACCGTGTAGTAAACCTTTAACTGGTTCTAAAACACTTGTCATTCCTAGTCTATCCAATGCAAGCATGAAAACAAATATCATTACTAGATAGTAAATTAATTTTGCTATTAAACTTGAAAAATTAACCTTATCACTACTTAAAGATTTGTCTAAACCTGTTTTTTCAATAACTTTTCTTGACAATCTTTTTAATATTCCAGCAATAAACCATCCAAGAATGATAATTACTAAAGCGTTTATAGGTGCGCCAAAAGAACCTGTTAAATTGTTGTAAGTTTCAATAATTTGATCCATGATTTTTTATATATTGTTTAGTTCATTTATGTGACACATGAATTTTATTAAAGTCACTATTAAATAAATTTAGTATTTTTGTAATTTCAGGGATGATTTCTTTCCCACGCTGAATTTTCGACACATCGAAAGGATAAAGGTAGATAAGGAATGAATAGTATATTCATTAATTAAAAACTTATTAAAATGGCAGTAGTAGACCAGTTAACTTCGCAACAAGCGATTGATTTAGAGAACAAGTATGGTGCACACAATTACCATCCATTACCAGTAGTATTGAGTAGAGGAGAAGGCGTGTATGTATGGGATGTAGAAGGAAAAAAGTATTATGATTTCCTTTCTGCATATTCGGCAGTAAACCAAGGACATTGTCATCCAAGAATTGTGGACGCAATGACTGAGCAAGCAAAAACACTTTCATTAACTTCAAGAGCATTTTATAATGATAAACTTGGAGAATATGAAAAATTTGCAACTGAGACATTCGGTTTTGATAAATTATTACCAATGAATACAGGTGCAGAAGCAGTTGAAACGGCTTTAAAACTTTGTAGAAAATGGGCGTATGAAGTAAAGGGAATTGAAGAAAATAATGCGCAAATTATTGTTTGTGAAAATAACTTTCACGGTCGTACAACAACTATAATTTCTTTTTCAAATGATCCAGTTGCTCGTAAGAATTTCGGACCATTTACAAACGGATTTATAAAAATAGAATATGATAACTTAAATGCTTTAGAAGAAGCATTAGAAAAAAATAAAGATGTAGCAGGATTTTTAGTTGAGCCAATTCAAGGTGAAGCAGGAGTTTATGTTCCTTCAGAAGGTTATTTAGCAGCGGCAAAAGCATTGTGTGTAAAACACAATGTACTTTTTATTGCTGATGAAGTTCAAACAGGAATTGCAAGAACAGGACGTTTATTGGCAACTTGTGGAAATTGTTCTTGTGCCGATAAAAATTGCTCAGGAGAACCAGAAGTGAAAGCTGACATTTTAATATTAGGAAAAGCATTGAGTGGTGGAGCATATCCAGTTTCTGCTGTTATGGCAAATGATTCAATCATGAATGTTATCAAGCCTGGAAATCACGGTTCAACTTTTGGAGGAAATCCTATTGCAGCGGCAGTTGCTGTTGCAGCACTTGGAGTTGTAAAGGATGAGAATCTTGCTGAAAATGCGCAGCGTTTAGGTGAAATATTCAGAAAAGAATTAGCAGCATTTGCAGAGACAAATGATTTGGTTAATTCTGTTCGTGGTAAAGGATTGTTAAATGCAATTTTAATTAATGATACTGAAGAGAGTTCAACGGCTTGGGATATCTGTATAAAACTCCGTGATAACGGTTTGCTAGCAAAACCAACTCATGGAAATATTATTCGCTTTGCACCGCCATTAGTAATGAATGAAGAACAATTAATGGATTGTATTTCTATTATTAAGAATACTATAAGTGAATTTTAAAAAAAAATTGAGGTTTATTTAAAAAGGCTTGAAACATATTTGTTTCAAGCCTTTTTAGTTTAAAGTTACATTCTTTCTTCAATCCATTTTTTAAAATCATAGAAATTCTGTGGTGCAACTCCATGACCTACACCATATTCTCGATACGAATTTTTAATATTTAGATTATTTAAAAATTCAGGTGTATTCTGAGCCCAAGCAACAGGAATAACTTGATCTACACTTCCATGTGAGATGAAGAAATCTAAGTTCTTATAGTTGTTTTTAACTAAATTCTCTGGAAGTAAATCTTGATTTATATAGCCGCTTAACGCGATTACATATTGTACTTTTTCAGGATAATTAAGCGCTATAGAATAACTTAAAATAGTTCCTTGACTGAATCCTAGCAAGAATATTTTTTTAGTATTTACTTGATATGCGTCAATAATTTCGTCAATAAAAACTGCAATTTTATCACGAGCATCTATCGCTTCATCTGTATCAGAAAATTTTCCATTAGTATTGTCAAAATGGATTGTGTACCAAGCATATGAGTCATAGCCAAGAGTTAATGGAGCTCGAACACTTATAATTAGAAATTCCTCAGGAAGTTCAGTTGAAAACGAAAATAAATCATCTTCATTACTTCCATATCCATGTAGTAAAATAAGTAGAGGTGGATTACTATTCGGAATTTTTGGTTGACGAATTTTATATTCTAAGGATATTTTTTTAGTCATTGAGTAGTAGTTTGTTTTTAGCAAATACGCCATATACTTTTCCATCTATTTCTTTGCCTATAAATGCAGAGTTTTTGGAGGTTGAATAAATTTGATCTTCTGTGAATATACTTTTTATAGATGGATTGAATAAAGTAATATTGGCAGGTTCACCTTCTTTTATGCTGGTTGTTTTTGTTTTAAAAAGTGAGTGTGGATTTACCGTCACGCAATTAATTAAAGTCTCTATTGAAATGTGTTTTATTGCGATTCCAAAAAAACTTTCCAGACCTATTGTTCCTGGCATTGCTTGGTTGAATTCAATTTTTTTATGTTCAATATCTACAGGATTATGATCGCTAGTTATTAGGTCAATTGTACCATTTTCAACTCCTTTAATTAAGGCTTTACAGTCTTTTAATGTACGGAGAGGAGGAGAGGTTTTGGCATTAGAATTAAAACTGTCTAATTCGGTATCAGTTAAGGAAAGATGATGAACTGAAACGCTACATGTGATATT
Source organism: uncultured Flavobacteriaceae bacterium (assembly GCA_905479835.1). Taxonomy (GTDB): domain Bacteria; phylum Bacteroidota; class Bacteroidia; order Flavobacteriales; family Flavobacteriaceae; genus Urechidicola. The sequence continues at coordinate 5,115 of CAJQNZ010000068.1, read as the reverse complement.
GAGTCCTTTCTTTTTAGCATTTGCAATTAATTCAACAGAGCGAGCAGTTGAAATTGTAGGGATATGCAATTTTCCTCCAGTATATTCTAGTAGGAAAAGATCTCTAGCAACTTGTAATTCTTCTGCGAGGCTTGGTATCCCTTTAAGACCTAGTCTAGTGCTGTTTGAGCCTTCATTGGCAAGACCATCTCTTGCAATTGAATTGTCTTGAGGGAAACTCATCACAAGACCATCGAAATTTTGAGCGTATAAAAGGGCTATTTTCATTAGGTTTGCATTCGAGATTGGGTTGTTGTAATCTCCAAATGCTATTGCGCCAGAATTCTGCATATCATACAATTCTGCAATTTCTATACCTTCATCATTTTTGGTCAAATTCCCTATAGGATATAAATCTACAATGTTACCAGAAGCTTTATTAATAAGAAATTCAACAGCAGATTTATTGTCAATTTTTGGGAATGTATTAGGATTGACAGCGACTGATGTGAAACCGCTTTTTGCAGCAGTTAAAAGACCTTTTTCTAATGTTTCACGTTCTTCATATCCAGGTTCGCCAAAACTCACACTAGAATCAAACCATCCATTGGAAATGTGTAGGTTTTTTAAGTCCAACTCTTTGTAGTTATTTTCGTTCTTTATTGTTGAGGCAATTTTAGTAATTATCCCTTTTTCTATTAAAACATCTTTCTTATGATGATGATGCTTGCTCTTAGAATCAATAATTACTGCTGACTTGATGATGATGTTCATACTTTGAAAAATTTTAAGATAAAAATTTCTAATAATAAAAATAATACAGCGATTCCTAAAAACCACTTGAAAAGAGATTTAATATCTCGTTGATTTTTTAATTCGTTAAAGGTTTCTGATACAGAATTGGAAATTGTAACATTATCCGCTTTGCCAAATTCATTTTCAAGATCCTGGTAAGTTAGGATGCTCTCTTGTCTATTATAATTGAAGGCTATATTTTTTAGAGTCTTATTGTTATTTTTTATTTTAAAAAAGCCACTTTTAATCGGTTGGTTTGAAGTTGTCAGAAGAACTTTATTGCGCGATACTTTTTGTAAAGGGATAAAATCAGTTGATTCTCCAGTAATTTTAAGTACTTCATCCTTTTTTATAGAAGTTCTTATCTCAATATTGTTTTCATCACTTAATGTATAGTATAATTGAGATACTCGATAGCTTTGCTTTCCAAAATTGTAAAAAACAGGTACAATTAATGGCGAATTGAGAAAATTAGATGATTTATTATTTAGTGGTGATGCAACCCAATACATAGTTCCTTTGTTTATTTTAATTTCTGAAATAAAGTTTTCTTTATTTTCAAAAGACAATATAGTTGAAGAAGAACTGAGAGTTGTAGGGAAGTAATGTTGGCTTAAAGGATATTGAAAGTTTTTTACTTGTTTCTCAAATACTTCATCTAGTAAAGGGTGTGCAAAATTGATGTTTGTAATTTTTAATTCTTTTTCTTGAATAGGTTGAATAGTTCCTAAATTCATATTCTTAAATAAAGATGCATAAGAAATATGGTCGCTATTTCTTGAAGGGATAATTGTAATATTTCCTCCATTATTGGCAAACTCTTTTAATGAATTATTTAATGAAGAAGGTATTTTATCTAATTCATTTAATATTATTAAGTCTTGATTCTGGATGGAATTATAATCGAAGTTTGAGAGGTGTTTTTGTTCAAAATTAAATTCGTTTTCAGTATAAATTTTTGATAAATAATCAGTCTTTTTTCCAATCGAAATTACATTGATTTTTTCAGGTTTATTTACTGTAAAAAATAAGGTGTTATCGAACAGTAAATTTTCATCTTCAACAACTAGTTTACCATTAAAGTTTTCAGTACTTGAAATCTTAAACTCAACAATTGAAGGCTGATTTTGTAACAGTGGAGTAGAAGTCTTACCTATTAAAATTGAATCATCAAAAAGAGAAACTACTGTATTTTCTGAAGAGATATCGGTTGTGTTAATGAGCGCTTTTAAAGTAATTTCATTATTATTTTTTTCTTCAATGTAAACACTGTCAATAGAAATGTTCTGAATCTTTTCTGGAGCCATTTTTACGAGTTCAAATGACGTGTTTACATTTGTAACATCTTTTTTATTTAACTTATTATTAAATTGAAAATCAGATATTAAAATAAAATTATTTAAAGTATTAGTTTTATTTGATTTTAATTGTTCTGATTTTAATAAAATTGTTTTAAAATCTTGATTAATTGGAGAATATTGAAGATTTAAGAGTTCGTTTTTAAAATTTTTATTGTTTAATTTTTTATATATTTTGTCATTAGTAATTAAAGAAATTTCAGAAGTTGATATGTTACTTTCAATAATCTCTTGCACTGCACTTTTAAGTAATTCTCCTCGTTTACCTTTGGATTCCATACTCATGGAATTATCTAAATAGATGATTGTATTGTGTTGTGTATTTTTTTCAAAGTTTGAAAAATAAGGTTGTGCAAATGCTAAAATTATTGCTGCAAATGCAATTAATCTTGTAAACAAAATGAGCCATTTTTTAACTTGAGAACTCTTGCGAGTTTGTAGTTCAATTTGTTTCAAAAATTTTACGTTTATAAAAGGTACTTTTTGGAAGCGTTGTAATTGGAATAAATGAACAATTATCGGTATGATAAGTAGCAGTAAAGCGTATAAAATTTCAGGGTGCTTAAATTGCATCATTTTTTTGGATTGGTCAAAGATATAAAATTCATTGGAACTTACATGAAATAGTTTTTTTAAGATTCCTAAAAGGATACTTGCGGACTACTTTTTTTACAAAGATGGAAAAAATCTAGGTTTTAATTACTAACTCTTTTGTCAGAAATTACTTTAGTAATTGACAATTTGACCATCTTTCATTTCTAATTTTCGGTCCGCCATGTTGGCTAATTCTTGATTGTGTGTAACAATAACAAACGTTTGTCCAAATTCATCACGTAATTTAAAAAACAATTCATGTAAATGTTTTGCAGATGCCGAATCAAGATTTCCACTTGGTTCATCAGCAAATATAACAGATGGATTGTTAATTAATGCTCTAGCAACAGCAACACGTTGTTGTTCACCTCCAGAAAGTTCATTTGGCTTATGATTAATTCGGTCAGAAAGATCTAGAAAATCAAGTAAGCGTTTAGCTTCTTTTTCTGTCTTATTTTTAGAATAATTTCCTATAAATGCTGGGATACATACATTCTCTAATGCAGTAAACTCAGGTAATAACTGATGAAATTGAAAAATAAATCCAATATTTTTATTCCTGAATTCGGAAAGTTTTTTGTCTGAAATATTTACACAGTTTTGATTGTCTATTTTTACTTCAGAAGTACTATTTAAACTAGGCTTATCAAGAGTTCCTAAAATCTGTAAAAGTGTCGTTTTTCCAGCGCCTGAAGGTCCTACAATTGCGACGATCTCTCCTTTTTTAATATGTAAATCAACTCCTTTGAGAACCTCAAGATCTCCATAGGATTTATAAATATTGGAAGCTTTTATCATTGATTTAATGCTTAAAAAACAAAAATAGGTTAAAAAATGTCTTTTATGTTATTGTAATCAATAAAATAAACAAGTCTTAGAGAAAATAAATGTTGCTTAGGTTGGTTAAATAATTCGTCAATATTTTCAATAAAATTTAATTGAGAATCTTCGCCATTTCCATAAATAGAGTTTCGATAGAAAGCGGTTAACTGACTTCCTGGAGCAAATTGCCAAGTATAATTAAGATCCAAATTCCAATTATTGAAATTCACATCATCCCTTGTGTATTCAGTAGGTGTTAAACCTCCATCATTTGTAAGATCATAAAATTGTTCATCGTATGCTACAGTTTCCCAATTATGTCTAAAGGTAAGTGAAAGAGAAGAATTTACATTAAAACTATACTTGCTAGAAAGAGAATTTACAATCCTTTTCCTGTTTCTATTTCCAAAAATTATTTCATCTTCAATTTCTGAAGCAACTTCTGCATATCCTTCTTCATAATTTACTTTTCTATAGTTTAAAGAATAAAAGAATGCCAATTGATTGTTTAAGCGATATCTTGGTGATAAATTAAAGCCATAAAACCTTTTTTTATTATCAAAATGATAGTTATAATATTGACTATAATCAATAGCAAATTTTTTCTGATAATTGGTTGAAATCCAGTTAAATATTCCAAGTCTTGCTGGATTTTCAAAAAACACTCCACTAGTATTTCCTTCTCTAGGTTCGTTAAAGTCTTTTCTTTTACTCTGATAAATTACATTTCCACCAAACCCTAAACGAGTTTTTAACTGTCCATTATATTCAATACCAGTACTTATTCCTGTGTGTACACCAGAATTATGTAAATAATTAGAATTAAACCAAGAACCAATATAATGAGAGTTAAATTTACCTTTTGGATTTAATGTTCTATAGGATAGATTACTGTAAATCTGTTGTTCATTATTTGCAAAAAGAATCCCTAAATCATTAGGATTGTAATTTTCATCTTCAAAATTATAACCTATTTCTCCTCTCCAATTTCCAGCAATTTTTCCAATACTAGTGTCAAATGTGTAACCATGTTCAGAACTAGCAGAATCATGTAGTCTTGTTGTTTTTACAGCGCCATCAATAAAATATTTATTATTTTTAGTTTTAATATTGTATAGAAAAGCAGTTGCATTGGCATCACGAAATTCACCTTCTCTTAACACATTAGTATTTATTAGTGTAACGGATGAATTCTTATTAAACAATTGGTCTAATACCATTATATTATAGTTAGAAAGTGGATTGGTAATTACTTTTCTAGTTGCATTAGTACTCGTATTTCTTACTGTTGCTTCTGTTTCTTCAGTTATTGCATTGAAAAAACCAATACCTAAACCGCTTTTGGTCCTTCCAGAAATTTTAACTGCATTAAGCATTGTGACTTTACTTGGATAGTCAGTAAATTCTTCTTCTTCATTTATACCTTCTAATGTTCCTATTGGATTGCCTCCGACTCTTCTAGAATAGAATAATCTACCTTTGCTAAATAAGTCTGTACCTTCAGTAAAAAATTGTCTTTGTTCAGAAAATTGTTGTTCAAATGGCCCTAAATTTAATTCAACATCAT
>CAJQNZ010000067.1 GCA_905479835.1 uncultured Flavobacteriaceae bacterium | reverse complement strand
GAATTTATGTTATTAGCCAACAGAAAAGTAGCCGAATTTATTGGAAGACATAAAGGAAAACCATCAAACAAAACCTTTATTTATAGAGTACATGATGAACCTGATATCGAAAAACTAGCTTCTTTACAGAACATTATTAGTAAATTTGGTTATAAAATTAATACAGAAATTAAAGAAACTACTTCAGCTACTTTAAATCAACTTTTAAGTGATGTAAATGGTAAAGCAGAATCTAATATGATAGAGACTTTAGCTATTAGAACGATGTCTAAAGCTGTTTATACCACTCAAAATATTGGTCATTATGGATTAGCTTTTCATTATTACAGCCATTTTACATCACCAATAAGACGTTATCCTGATGTAATGACACATAGATTACTTCAACATTATTTAGATGGTGGAAAATCTCCTAAAGCGTCTATTTATGAAGAAAAGTGTGTACATTCTTCAGATAGAGAATACCTAGCCTCGAAAGCCGAAAGGGATTCCATCAAATACATGCAAGTAAAATACATGCAAGATCATCAAGATACGGAATTCAGAGGTGTTATTTCTGGAGTGACAGAATGGGGAATCTATGTAGAAATCATTGAAAATAAATGTGAAGGAATGGTAAGAATTCGCGACATTAAAGATGATTATTATATTTATGATGAAAAGCAATATGCAATTGTAGGTCAGTCTACAAAGAATGTGATTCAACTAGGAGATGAGGTTACAGTAAAGGTTAAAAAAACAGATTTAGAACGTAAACACCTTGATTTTACATTGATTTCTAATGAATGATATTAACAACAGAAAAGATATAGAATTTTTGATAGATGCTTTTTACAAGAAGGTAATCAAAGATGAAACTATAGGTTATTTCTTTACTGACGTTATAAAATTAGATTGGGAAAAACACATTCCAATTATGTGTGATTTCTGGGAAACAATTCTGCTTGACGAAATAAAATATAAAGGAAATCCTATTGTTAAACATATAGAATTGGACAGGAAATCAAAATTGAAAACGATACATTTTAATCAATGGTTTTTTCTCTGGAAAACTACTATTAAAGAAACTTTTAAAGGAACTAGAGCAGATGAAGCTATTAAAAGAGCTACTCTAATGAAAGAGTTAATGCTCTATAAAATAACTCAAAGTAAAAACGATAATTTTATTCAATAAAATAGGAGGATAAAGTCGATTAATTATTTCATATATTTGTAATCTAAACAATTAAAAAAATGAACACACTTACTATATTTTTAGGAATGGTCGGTCCATGGCAGATTGCCGTAATTGTAGTTTTGGTCTTATTACTTTTTGGAGGTAAGAAAATTCCAGAATTAATGAGAGGATTGGGAAGCGGAATTAAAGAATTTAAAGACGCTTCTAAGGAAGACATAAAAGAAGAAGAGAAGAAATAGTACTTCATCAAGAGAAACGAGGTAATATCAATTTTCATAAAACAGAAATCCTGCTAAATTTTTAGCAGGATTTTTTTGTTATAGAAACCTATCGATTCGAGTGAATTTTACGATTGAAAATGAGTATAAATTTGTATCGAGAATAAGAATTTCAACAATTATTTTTTATCATTCGCAGTGTTAATCTTATTTGCAGCAACCATTCCTGTAATAGTATCCGTAAGCATGTTACTTGCCGAACTAGGATTGTTTGGTAATAAAATTAAATTTGATCCAGAGTTACTACCAATACTTTGTAGTGTGTCATAATGTTGCGTCACAATAATTAAAGAAGAGGCTTCTTGACTATTAATACCTGCTTTATTTAAAACAGCAACACTTTCTTCAAGTCCACGAGCAATTTCACGACGTTGATCTGCAATACCTTTTCCTTGAAGTCTTTTAGATTCTGCTTCTGCTTTTGCACGTTCAACAATTAAGATACGCTGTGCATCTCCTTCAAATTGTGCTGCAACTTTTTCACGTTCAGAAGCATTGATACGGTTCATCGCAATTTTCACATTTTTATCAGGATCAATATCAGTAACCAATGCTTTTACAATATCATAACCATAATTAAGCATTGCTTCTTTCAAGTCACGTTGAATTGCTTGTGCAATCTCATCTTTTTTAACAAATACATCATCCAATTTCATTTTTGGAACTTCAGCACGTACTGTATCAAAGATAAAAGCAGTTATCTGCTCGTGTGGGTTTTGTAATTTATAGAATGCATTGTACACATGATCTCTTTTAATTTGAAATTGAACAGCAATATTAAGATGTACAAACACATCATCTAGTGTTTTTGTTTCAACATTTACATCTAGTTGTTGAATTTTAAGACTGATACGTCCAGCAACTCTATCTATTAAAGGAATTTTAATATTCAATCCTGCTTGTCTGATGCTCTGGAATCTACCAAAACGTTCGATTATTACAGAAGTCTGTTGTTTTACAATAAACAATCCAGTAATTACAATTATTAATAAAGGAAGAAGAATAGGAAGGTAATTTAGCATGTTTTTATATTTAAGTTAGCAAAGGTTATACGTAAAGATAACAAAAGAATTTATTAAGGTTTTATAATTTAGCTACTTTACTTTATATATGTCGCAAAATAATAAAAATGTTACAAATCGACCATTGTAGTTCTTTTCTGTTTGGTTAAAAGATTGTGTATTTTTGTAATTATAAATATATCAAATGAAAAAAGTTTTATTCTCCATAGTCGGAATTGTTTTATTAATTACAACTCTTTATTTTTTATCAATCTACTACATAACATATAGCGAAGGGTATCGCGCAGGAGAACTCGTTAAATTCAGCCACAAAGGAATTATTTTCAAGACATGGGAGGGAGAAATAAGCCAAGGTGTTTCTGAGGCTCAGATTTTTAAATTTTCTGTTGAGCAGAGTGAAATTGAAGTTATCAAAGACCTACAAGATCTGCAAGGAAATGATGTAAAACTAACGTATAAAGAAAGATTTGGAACGTTTCCGTGGCTTGGTGATACAAAGTATTTTATTACTAAAGTTCAAAAAACAGAATAGTAATGAAAGCCCTTTTTAAAACAACCGATGAGTCAGAAATAACATTAACCGAATTAATGCTTCCTTCTCACTCTAATTTTAGTGGAAAAATACATGGAGGATTTATATTATCATTGATGGATAAAGCAGCATTTGCTTCTGCTTCTAAATTTTCTGGATCCTATTGTGTAACCGCATCTGTTAATAAAGTAGATTTTTTAAATCCAGTCGAAGTAGGAGAGTTGTTAACCTTAAGAGCAAGAATAAATTATACAGGAAACACTTCAATGGTTGTAGGAATTCGAGTAGAATCTCAAAACATTCAGACAGGAGAAATAAAACACTGCAATTCTTCTTATTTTTCCATGGTCGCTAAAGACGAGAATGGAAATTCATTTAAAGTTCCAGGGTTAATCATAAGAAATAAGCAAGAAATGAGGCGTTTTTTAAGAACAGTGAAGCGATTAAAAACAAGGCATAAAAGAGACTCAGAATTCAGTACCGAAAACTTTAATCCAGAAAATTATAAAAACGCGCTTGACACGCACAACGTTAAAATAGAATTATAATTTTTTAATTGCGGTTTCAATACGCTTGATTGCTTCCTCTTTTCCTATCATTTCTACAATGTCAAATAGGTGAGGACCGCTCATTGCTCCAACCAATGCCAATCTGAATGGAGGCATCACCTTTCCAAAACCCAATTCATTTTCAGTCAACCATTCCTTTACAATAGTTTCAATATTTTTTGAGGAGAAGTCTTCAATCTCTGATAATACGCCAAGAATTTGTTCCATCAATTGTCCAGTTTCCGGTTTCCATTGTTTTTTTGAAGCTTTCGGATCATATTCTTGTGGAGATCGAAAGAAAAAAGAACTCAAATCCCAAAATTCACTAACGAAAGTTGCGCGTTCTTTAATCAATACAACAACCCTCTCAATATCTATTGAAGTAGAAACCCCTTTTTTAGCCAAAATATCAGAATAAGCCATTGCCAATACATCATTAGATTTTGATTGCAAATACTGCTGATTATACCATTTTGTTTTATCAGGATCAAATCTTGCTCCAGATTTATTAACGCGATCTAGGTCAAAAGCTTCAACCAATTCTTGTAATGAGAAAATTTCTTGTTCAGTTCCAGGATTCCAACCGAGAAATGCTAAGAAATTAATAACTGTTTCAGGAAAATAACCATCTTCTTTATAACCTCTAGAAACTTCTCCAGTAGTTTCATTTGTATATGCTAATGGAAATACAGGAAAGCCTAATTTATCTCCATCACGCTTACTTAACTTCCCTTTTCCAGTAGGTTTTAAGATCAATGGTAAGTGAGCAAATTCTGGAGCACTCCATCCAAAAGCTCTATACAATAACACATGCAATGCCATAGAAGGTAGCCATTCTTCACCGCGTATTACATGAGAAATCTCCATTAAATAATCATCTACAATATTTGCTAAATGATAAGTTGGCATTCCGTCAGACTTAAATAAAATTTTATCATCGAGAACATTCGTATCAATAGTAATATTCCCTCTGATGAGATCGTTCATTTCTAGGGTTTCATCTTGAGGAGATTTAAAACGAACCACATATTTATCACCATTTTCAATACGTTTCTGCACCTCATCAGTTGTTAAAATCAACGAATTAACAAGACGTCCTCTTTCACGATTATGCCAGTTATAAATAAATGTTTTTCCTTTTTCTTCGTGTCCTTTTCGCTCTCGATCTAAATCCTCTGCAGTGTCAAAAGCGTAATATGCGTTTCCAGAATCTAATAAAACCTGTATATATTTTTGATAAATATCTTTACGCTCAGATTGTCTATAAGGACCAAATTTTTCATTTACACCAACCGTTTCGTCTGCAGAAATCCCTAGCCAGTTTAAAGAATCATTTATATATTGTTCAGCATTGGCTACATAACGATTTTGGTCAGTATCTTCAATACGCAGAACGAATGTTCCATTGTGTTTTTTGGCAAATAAATAATTAAAAAGAGCGGTTCTTACACCTCCTATATGAAGAGGTCCTGTCGGACTAGGAGCAAACCTTACACGTACATTTTTCATAAATTCTGTTAAAAATAAAGCGCAAAGATACTATTTGCCAATGAAAATAGTATTTTTATGCATTAATAATTTAATTGGTTTTTATATATAACACGCTATTATATCTGTCAGTTCGATTGATTTCGAAGTAGGAAAATTCGTAACGAGAATAAAATAGTAGATAAAACTCTTACTCACGAAACAAATTTTACTCATTTACAATCATAAAAATCAATCAAATAGTAAAAATAAAATTGAACAATATTAAAAACATACAATCCAAGTTACAACAGTTTGTACAAAAATATTATACAAATGAACTTATCAAAGGCCTTATTTTATTTAGTGCTTATGGTTTATTGTACTTCATATTCACATTGCTTGTTGAACATTTTTTATGGCTGAAACCTACAGCAAGAACAGTTCTTTTTTGGCTATTTATTATAGTAGAGTTGGGGCTTTTAATAAAATATATTTTAATTCCTATTGCAAAACTATTTGGCCTGCAAAAAGGAATTACACTGAAAGAAGCTTCTAAAATTATAGGAAAGCACTTTATTGAAGTAGATGATAAATTGTTAAACGTACTTCAATTAAATGAAGAATCTGATCAATCGGAATTATTATTGGCAAGTATAGATCAAAAAGCAGAAAACCTTCAGCCGATTCCTTTTAAAAAAGCAATAGATTTCACTTCCAATAAAAAATACTTGAAATTTCTAGCAGTTCCAGTTGCAATTTGGTTGATTACTTATTTTACAGGGAATTTAACACTTTTTTCAGATAGTTACGATCGTGTGATGCATCCAGAAATTGCCTATGAACCTCCAGCACCTTTCTCGTTTGAGTTATTGAATGATAACTTCAATGTTATTGAAGGTGAAGGAATAAATTTATTGATAGAAACTAAAGGAAAAGCAATACCAGAAGATGTTAAAATTCATTTTTTGAACCAAAATTATTATTTGCAAAATAAAAATTTAGGACAGTTTGAATATTCGTTTACATCCATTCAAGAGCCGTTTGATTTTTATTTAACCGCCAACAATGTTACCTCTAGAAAATATTCAATCACAGTTATAAAAACACCTTTAATCACAGGAATTGAACTTTTTTTAAAATATCCGCCTCATACTAAAAAGCGAAATGAAACTATTAAAAATTCAGGAAATGTTCTAGTTCCTCAAGGAACAAATATCACATGGACTGTTAAGACAAAAAACACTGATAAAGTTTCATTTATAGAAAAAGAGAAAGAATATTTTAGAAAAAGAGAAAAAGATTTTTATGAATTTAAGAAACGCATTCAGTCTAATTTAGAATATCAGATTTCAACTTCCAATCACAAACTAGATGATTATGAAAAGCTCGATTTTGCTATTGAAGTTATAAAAGATCAACACCCTACGATTCTTATTAAAACTGACATTGATTCTATTTCACTAGGTCCTGCTCAATTTGCCGGTCAATTGAGTGATGATTATGGATTGAATCAATTAAACTTGGTGTATTACGATGTAAATAATCCCGACAATAAAAAATCATTTCCTATTCAAATTCAGAACTCAACATTTGAAGAGTTTTATTATATATTCCCTCAAGGAATTGACTTAATTGAAGGAACTGACTATGAAATGTTTTTTGAGTTGTATGATAATGATGTTGTAAATGGACCCAAAACAACAAAAAGTAGGGCTTATAAATATTATAAAAAATCAGAAGAAGAGGTTAAAGAGCAGCTACTAGAAGAACAGGAAGAATCTATCGAAAACCTTGAAAAATCTCTTAAAAAATCAAGGCAAGTTAAAGAAGAGTTTCAGAAAATGCAAGAGTCATTACAGAACAAGTCTCAAATGAACTGGAATGACCAAAAAAAACTGCAAAGTTTTATAGAAAGACAGCAGAAATATGATAAAATGATGAAACGACAGACTGAAGAAATCGAAAAAAACCTTCAAGATCAACCTATCCAAAAAAACCAGACAATAGAAGAGCGTAAGGAAGAAATACAGAAAAGATTACAAGAGGCAAAAGAACTTGCTAAGCAAGAAAAACTATTGGAAGAACTTAAGGAACTTACCGAGAAACTAAAGAAGGAGGAGTTGACAGATAAAATTAAAGAACTCACAGAAAAAAACAAACAAAACGAAAAAAGTTTAGAACGAATATTGGAGCTTACTAAGCGATTTTATGTCGAGCAAAAAGCAGATCAAATCAAAGATAAACTCAATGATTTAGCAAAAAAACAAGAAGAATTATCTAAAAGTGAAGAGAATTCATCTGAAAAGCAAGAAAAACTAAATGAAGAATTTGAAGATATTAAGAAGGAAATAGACCAACTAGAAAAAGATAATAAGGCATTAAGAAAACCTATGGACTTGCCTAAAACTGATTCTGAAGAGAAAAGTGTTGATGAAGAACAAAAAGAAGCAACGGATAAACTAAAAGAAAGCGAAGAGCAAAAGTCTGATAGTCCTGAAGAGCAAGAATCTTCAAAAAAAGAAAATAAAAAATCAGCCAGTAAAAGCCAAAAAGCAGCAGCTCAGAAAATGAAAAAAATGAGTGGTAAAATGTCAGAATCTATGTCAGGTGCAGATGGTGAAAGTATGGATGAAGACATTGAAGCGTTGAGGTTAATTTTAGAAAACTTAGTAGAATTTTCATTTCAGCAAGAAGACTTGATGGAGGGTTTTTCTAAAATTGATAATACACACCCAGAATTTGCCAAAAAATTAAAAAAACAACACGTTCTCAAAGAATACTTTGAACATATTGATGATAGTTTGTATACACTTTCAATGCGTCAACCTAAAATCAGTTCTCAGATTTTTAAGGATCTTTCTGACGCTCATTATCATCTTGATGAATCCCTAAGTCATTTTGCAGACAATCAATTTAACACAGGAGTTTCAGATCAGCAGTTTGTCATGACTGCTACCAATAATTTAGCTTATTTATTAAGTACCATACTTAACGGTATGCAGAATGCGAAATCAGGAATGGGTAAAGGAAAAGGTAAAGGCGAGTCTTTTAGCCTTCCAGACATTATTCAGAAACAAGGAGACATGATCAGTAAGATGAAAGATGGAATGAAACCAGGAGAAAAACCTGGTGAAAAATCAGGGAAAAAGGCAGGAGAAAAACCTGGTGAAAATGGTTCAAAGCAAGGCGAAGGACAAGGCGAAGGACAAGGTGAAGAAATGAATGGAGAGTTGTATGAAATTTATAAACAACAAGCACAAATGCGTCAAATGCTTGAAGATGCAATAGGAAATAAGAAAGGTGCTGACGGTAAAGGAATAGGAGAAAGTGTTCTTAAAAAAATGGAACAATTAGAGAGAGATTTATTAGAAAAAGGTTTTACAAATTCAACATTGCAAAAGATGGTTGAGATGAAACATGAATTATTAAAACTTGAAGAAGCAGCTTATAAACAAGGTCAAGATGAAAAGAGAGAATCTACTACAAATTCACAGTTGTTTGAAAAAAGAAACATCAATGAAATTGCTAAGAAAAAATTATGGTTTCGTCAAAACGAAATTTTAAACAGACAATCCTTACCTTTGCAGACGATTTATAAGAAGAAGGTTCAAGAATATTTTAAGATAAATGATAGTATTCAATAATGAAATAGCATTTGAATTGAAAGATCCAGTTTCTGTTTCTAATTGGATTTCTAACGTGATTAAATCTGAGAAGCACGAAGAAGGTGAAATTAATTACATTTTTTGTTCAGACGATCAATTATTGAAAAAAAATATTAAGTATCTGAATCACAACACATTAACAGATATAATTAGTTTTGATTACACTATTGGAAATCTGATATCTGGCGATGTTTTTATTTCCATAGATAGGGTATCCGAGAATGCAGAAATTTTCCAAGTTTCTTTTTTAGACGAACTACATAGAGTATTAGTTCATGGAATCCTTCATTATTGTGGATATAAAGATAAGTCAAAACAAGAAAAAGAGTTAATGCGCTCAAAAGAAAATTCTTATTTATCTTTGCGCAAATTTTAAATAAATAGTTCCACGTGGAACATTGATATGAGTATTTATACTACACAATATGACGTAATAGTGGTTGGTGGAGGTCATGCCGGAAGTGAGGCAGCAGCTGCTGCCGCAAACCTTGGTGCACATACACTTCTCATCACTATGAGTTTGCAGAATATTGCACAGATGAGTTGCAATCCAGCTATGGGTGGAATTGCTAAAGGACAGATTGTCCGTGAGATTGACGCTTTGGGAGGTTATAGCGCTATTATTACTGACAATACAGCCATTCAGTTTAAGATGTTAAATAAATCCAAAGGGCCAGCAATGTGGAGTCCTAGAGCTCAAAGTGACAGAATGCGTTTCGCAGAGGCTTGGAGAGAACAACTAGAAAACATTCCAACATTGGATATGTTTCAAGATTCTGTGAATGGATTATTGTTTGATGGCAATAAAATTATAGGTGTTAAGACTGCACTAGGAATTCAAATAAAATCAAAAACCGTAATTGTTACTGCCGGAACCTTTTTAAATGGATTGATTCATATAGGCGAGAAAACATTTGGCGGAGGTAGAGCAGGAGAAAGCGCCTCAACAGGAATAACTGAAGATCTTGTAGATAAAGGCTTTGAATCAGGTAGAATGAAGACAGGCACTCCACCAAGAGTTGATGCTAGGTCTTTAGATTTTTCAAAAATGATTGAACAGCCTGGAGATGAAAATCCCGCAAAGTTCTCTTACCTTCCTTCAACGAAACCTTTACAACAACAGCGATCTTGTTATATGACATATACTTCTCTTGAGGTTCATGATGAGTTACGCGAGGGATTTGATAGATCACCTATGTTTAACGGAAGGATTCAAAGTACAGGACCGAGATATTGCCCTTCAATAGAGGATAAAATAGATCGATTTTCGACTAAAGATCGCCATCAAATTTTTGTTGAACCAGAAGGATGGAAAACTACAGAAATCTATGTAAACGGATTTTCAACATCACTTCCCGATGACATCCAAGATAAAGCCTTACGTAAAGTTGCAGGTTTTGAAAACGTAAAATTTTTAAGGTATGGTTACGCTATAGAATATGATTATTTTCAACCAACACAATTAAAACATTCTTTAGAGACTAAATTAATTGAAAACCTTTTTTTTGCAGGCCAGATTAATGGTACAACAGGATATGAAGAAGCAGGAGCACAAGGTTTAATGGCAGGAATTAATGCCGCTAAAAAAGTGCAAGGGAAAAGCCCTTTTATACTAAAAAGAAATGAAGCATATATAGGAGTTTTGATTGATGATTTAATCACTAAAGGCACAGAAGAGCCTTACAGAATGTTTACATCTCGAGCTGAATATAGGACTTTATTAAGACAAGATAATGCCGATTTAAGGCTTACACCTCTTGGTTATGAAATAGGATTGGCTAGTAAAGAACGTTTAGATAGAGTTGAAGAAAAGCAAAATAAGACAGATTCATTTGTTCAGTTTTTAAAAACTACAAGTGTAAAGCCAATTAACATCAACCCTATTTTGGAATCAGTAAATTCCGCAATTATTTCTCAACCTATGAAGTTGTTCAAGATTGCTTCAAGACCACAAATTGATTTTTCAGACCTTCGTAAATTAGACTCTGTTAGTTCTTTTATCAAGGATAATTTAATAGATGCTGAGGTTATTGAACAGACAGAAGTACATGTGAAATATTCAGGATATATTGAAAAAGAAAAGAACAACGCAGATAAATTAAACAGACTAGAAAATGTTTCTATACCTGCTTCTTTTGACTTCAACATCATGAAATCTGTTTCTATAGAGGCAAAGCAAAAACTAACTAAAATACGACCAACAACTATTGCACAGGCCAGTCGAATCAGTGGAGTTTCTCCAAGTGATGTGTCAATATTACTTGTTTACATGGGGCGTTAACACACTACGTTCCACGTGGAACATTTAAATTAAAATATGAAAAAACAGGTTTCTTTTAAACAAGAAAAACCAATAACCGTTATCATGATGGCGGCACTTTTGTTTTTTCTTTCAATTCTTTCTATTGGAGAATTTTCATCCTTTATAGGTGTTTTTTTATTAGCCCTAGTGTTGACTGGATATAAAATATCATATGATATAACGGAAGATTTTAACGCTAAAAAAGTAGTTTCTTTTTTTAATATTCCAATTTTTCAATCACCCTTAAATTTAGATTTTCCAGATTATATATCTTTATTTGGAGCGAACTATTCCAAGAGCAATGAATGGGGTCCAGTTGCAGCGATCGGAACAAAATCAAACGCTGATAAAATTGCTATAAAATTATTTAACGGAAAGACAAATTTTACTTTGTTTAAATCAAGTAATTATAAAGTTTCAAAACAACTTGCTGAAGAGCTGAGAGATCTTTTGAATGTAGAATTAATTGATAACGTAAAAGAATTATCACATGACCAATAGATCATTTATTTCTACAAAAGATTTTTCAGTTTCACAAGAATCTTTTGACTTAGTATTGGATGAAAAACGAGAGATGTTGATTACTTCTCCACAACCTAAAAAAGAAAATTTAGGCAAGTATTATGAAAGTGAAAAATATATTTCTCATACAGATTCTAGACAATCTATCTTTGATAAAACATACCAATTCGTAAAGAGTTTTACAGTCTCAAGAAAAGTGAAATTAATTGACAGTTTTGTTAATTCAGGAAATGTCAGCAAGTCACTTTTAGACATTGGATGTGGCACAGGAGATTTTCTTATTGGAGCAAAAAAAAGTAACTGGAAAATAAGCGGAGTTGAACCCAATCGTAAGGCAAGAGAAATTGCAGAAACCAAAAACTCTCAGACATTAGTAGAAGAGGTTTCAGAATTGGATTCTACCAAATATGATGTGATAACTTTATGGCATGTATTGGAACACGTCTCAAATTTAACAGAATATATTTCCCAGCTTAAAGAGTTGTTAAGTCCTGAAGGAACTTTAGTAATTGCTGTTCCAAATTTTAAAAGTTACGATGCTCGCTATTATGGAAAATTCTGGGCAGCATATGATGTGCCAAGACACTTATGGCATTTTTCAAAAAACGCGATCATACGCTTGTTTGAAAAAGAAAAAATGGAAGTAGTAAAAATCCATCCAATGCTATTTGACTCATTCTACGTTTCTCTATTAAGCGAGAAATACAAAACTGGAACTAAAAATCCAATCAAAGCTTTTTTTATCGGGCTTCGCTCAAATATAGAAGGATTCTTTACAAAGGAGTACTCTTCTCACATATATATCATAAAAAACACAACAAAACAGCTTTAGACAGCCCTTATTTAACGATCTATTATATTACAACACCAATACGGCCGACAGTTTTTAAAGGCCTTTAAAACGATTTAAAACAAACAGATATTTATAGATTAAAACTATCAAATAACAATTGTCATATAAATATTACTGATAGTTTTAATAATTTCCTTTTTCATATATTCGCAACCTAAAAAATAATTGAATAAACATAAAACGTAAAGAATGAAAAATTTTGCAATATTATTTGTAACTCTAGTATTATTTACTTCTTGTACTCAATCAAAAATTGGATATGTAGATGTAGAAGAATTGATGAAAGAATATGATGCGACAAAAGCAATGGAAGAACAATTAAAAATCGAACAAGAATCCATGGCAAAAACTTTTGATAGCTTGTCTGCTCCTTTTCAAGAAAAAGTTCAAGCTTACTATCAAAAAGCAAATAGAATGTCTGCGAATGCAAGACAAGCCAAAGAGCAAGAATTACAACAAGAACAACAAGCATTGCAAGCAAGACAACAGCAGATACAACAGTCTTTACAATTAAAAGGAAAGGCAGGAATTGAATCTTTAACAAAGACAGTAGATAGCATTGTTGAATCTTACGCAATAGCAAACAAGTACAATTTGATTCTTGGAACTCAGAGCACAGGTACAGTAATGTATGGAGATGATAAAATAAATCTTACTGAAACAATATTGGACATTTTAAATGCTGATTATGAAGAATAAGATGTTATTTCTCAATTAATAATAAAAAGTTCGCTAGAAATAGCGGGCTTTTTTACTGCAATAAAAACATTCCAAAAACGGTCAATATAAAATATACGGTCAACGCCATTGCTCCTGCATAATCTTTCGCTAGTCTTTGACCTATTAATAACATTATCAGAGTAATAGCACTAAATTCTAAGCCGATTAATGCAATTATACTTTCATCTGAAGTTATCAATTGATAGACTCCAAAAACCATTAAAACACTAGCAAGAACCTCTATAAAAAGTACAACTCCTAATAATAATGGAACACTGTTTTTTAAAGGTGAATTTTTAAAATGACCAGTAATAAAAGAAACATTTCCTTTCCAGTCTATCATTTTATCAATTCCAGATTGAAGAAAAGTAATGATTAAGAAAATTAGAATTAAAATTTCAGTTGAGTGATTGTTGAATATCGTCATAAGTTATGATTTGTTTCGTTTTTATTCGTTTGGTTGTGATTTATCCTTCTGTCATTCCTTTTAGTCACTGAGCGCAGTCCAAGTTAAAGTATGAATAACATTTACCCTTTAGTATGTAAAAGCCTAGTCAATTTGATTGATAAATCCAATAAAATGATTTTACCATTTCCATTTCTTTCAATATGATATATAGCATCATTCAATTCTTTATTGATGTCAATAATATTACCACCGTGAATAAATGGAGCAAATTTTTTCAGTTCAAAACCTTGAGTCTGAGTTTCTAAAAAAACCAAATTAGTTGCTTTGTAATTTGTCAATAATGCTTGTCTGAAAAACTGCAAGCAATAATCCAAAAAACGTTTTTGTGTTTCTCTACCAGTTTTAGCGATCGCGTTGCTCCAGTCAATTAATTCATTAACTACCGATGCGTTTCCTTTTGCTCTGAATGCAGCTCGAATCCAAATAATAAACCACTCTTCAAAAACCGTATCTGCTGAATCATTATTTAAAATATGCAGCGCTTTATTATAATTTCCATCACATTGATGAGCTATTTTTCTAGCTTCATTTTCTGAAATATTTTCTTTCGAAATTAAACCATTTACAATATCACTTTCACTTAACACAGGGAAATGCAGTGCTTGACATCGAGAACGAATCGTTCCGATAATTTGTTCTTCATTTTCGGTAATTAAAAGAAAAACTGTTTTTTTTGGAGGCTCTTCTATTAACTTTAACAACTTGTTTGAAGCAGCAATATTCATTTTTTCCGCCATCCAGATAATCATTACCTTAAAACCGCCTTCGTAAGATTTTAATTGCAATGATTTTACGATTGCTTCAGCCTCATCAACACCTATATTTCCTTGTTTTTTTTCTACACCAATAGATTGAAGCCAATGAAACAAATTTCCATAAGGTTGATTGTTAACAAACGACCTCCATTCGTTTAAAAACAAGCTACTTACAGGATGTTTTTTTACTTTATCGTTGATTGTTACTGGAAAGGCAAAATGCAAATCAGGATGTGAAAGCTTATCACATTTAATGTTACAAATTTCAGCGTTAGAGTTTTTGTTACATAACAGATATTGAGCATATGCTATCGCCATAGCCAAGGTTCCTGAACCTTCTTTTCCTACAAATAATTGCGCGTGAGGGATCCTACCATTGTCTGCAGATTGCTGCAAATGATTTTTAATGTGTTTTTGACCTAAAATTTCCGAAAATCGCATAAGGCAAATATAGATTAAATTACGAAAACGATATTTGAAGTTTTCGGATTTCATTACAATAAAAAATCTCGAAAACCCTACATTTGTTTGCTTAGAAATAAATTTATAATAATGAAGACAATAAACGAATATAGTTTCGAAAATAAAAAAGCGCTAATCAGAGTAGATTTTAATGTTCCACTTGATGAGAAATTTAAAGTTACTGATACCACAAGAATTGAATCTGCAAAGCCAACCATTCTTAAAATACTTGAAGATGGTGGTTCTTGTGTATTAATGTCACACCTTGGAAGACCAAAAGGCGTTTCTCCAGAGTTTTCTTTGAAACATATTGTTGATTCAGTTAGTGAAATTATAGGTGTTAAAGCAAAGTTCATTGATGACTGCGTAGGCGAAGAAGTAGAAAAAACAGTTGCTAATTTAGAATCAGGCGAAGTTTTACTATTAGAAAACCTACGTTTTTATGATGAAGAAAAAAATGGAGATGTAGACTTTGCAGAGCAATTATCTAAACTTGGAGACATATATGTAAATGATGCTTTTGGAACTGCACATAGAGCACATGCTTCTACAACAATTATTGCACAATTTTTTGAAGGAAAAAAATATTTTGGAAACTTATTAGCCAAAGAAATTGAAAGTATTGATAAGGTTTTAAACAATTCTGAAAAGCCTGTATTGGCAATTTTGGGAGGCGCAAAAGTATCTTCAAAAATCACAGTGATTGAAAATATTTTAGACAAAGTAGATCATTTAATAATTGGTGGAGGAATGACTTTTACTTTCGTTAAAGCACAAGGAGGAAGTGTAGGAGATTCTATTTGTGAAGATGATAAAATGGAGTTGGCTTTAGAAATTTTAAAGCAAGCGAAGGCTAAAAATGTAGAAGTTCATATTCCTGTTGATGTGATTGCTGCAGATGATTTTAATAATGATGCAAACACAAAAGTATTAGATGTAACTCAAATTCCTGATGGATGGCAAGGCTTAGATGCTGGACCAAAATCTCTAGCAAATTTTGATGAAGTTGTAAATAAATGCAAGACTATTTTATGGAACGGACCTTTAGGTGTTTTTGAAATGGAATCTTTTGCAAAAGGTACAATTGCTTTAGGCCACTCGATAGATAATGCAACAAAAAATGGAGCATTTTCTTTAGTTGGAGGAGGAGATTCAGTAGCAGCCGTAAAGCAGTTCGGTTTTGCAGAAAAAGTAAGTTATGTTTCTACAGGAGGAGGCGCAATGTTAGAAATGCTAGAAGGAAAAGAATTACCTGGAATCGAAGCAATAAATAATTAGAATAAAAAAAGACAATGAAATACACAACACTACCAAATACAGACGTAAAAGTCTCTAAAATATGCTTAGGAACTATGACTTGGGGCGAACAAAATACAGAAGCAGAAGGTCATGAACAAATGGATTATGCGTTAGACAAAGGAGTTAATTTCTTTGACACTGCAGAATTATATTCAGTTCCTGCAAGAGCAGAAACGTACGGATCTACAGAGAAAATTATTGGTACTTGGTTTAAAAAAACAGGCAATAGAGACAAAGTTGTATTGGCAAGCAAAATTGCTGGAGCAGGACCATATACGGCACATATTCGTCAAGATGGTTTTAGTAAAAGAGCCATTACTGAAGCCCTTGAAGGAAGTTTAAAACGCCTTCAGACAGATTATATTGATTTATATCAGTTGCATTGGCCAAGTAGAGGTGTAAACTGTTTTGGACTGAGAGATTACCCTTATAAAACATCAGCAAAAGAAGCAGAAAATCATTTGGAGATTTTAGAAACATTGCAAGATTTTATCAAGCAAGGAAAAATAAGAGAAGTAGGCTTGTCTAACGAAACTCCTTGGGGAACGATGCAATATTTGCAGACAGCTAAAGAGCATAATTTACCAAGAATGAAAACGATTCAGAATTCGTATTCTTTAATTCATCGCGCTTACGAATACGGAATGTCTGAAGTTTCTATGAGAGAAAATATTGGTTTATTAGTGTATTCTCCAATGGCGCAAGGTGTATTATCTGGAAAGTATCTTCACGGAAAATGGCCAGAAGGAGCAAGAGGAACTATATTTCCAAATTATATTGCAAGATATCAAACTCAACTTGCCGAAAAAGCAGTAATTGAATATCAAAAAATTGCTGAAAAACACGGAATGACTTTAGCAGAAATGTCTTTGGCTTTTGTAAACCAATTACCATTTGTAACGAGTAATATTATTGGGGCCTCAAAAATGAGTCAGTTAAAAGAAAATATAGAAAGTATAAACATTGATTTATCGGAAGAAATTTTGGCAGAGATAGAAGCAGTGCATCAAGCAATTCCGAATCCAGCACCATAATTTTTTTGACAAATGAATGCTGAAGACCTCAAAGAATTTTTGGACAGCAAAGTTGAGCAATACAACAACCCAAAGTTTATTGAGTCAGATCCTATCCAGATTCCGCATCAATTTTCTAAAAAAGAAGACATTGAAATTGCAGGTTTTTTGACAGCAACCATTGCTTGGGGAAAACGTCAAATGATTATCAATAATGCAAATAAAATGATGCAAATCATGGGCAATTCACCTTATGATTTTGTGATGAATCATTCTGAATCAGAATTAGAAAATACCGCATCATTTGTGCATCGCACTTTTAATGGAATTGATTTTTCTTTTTTTGTCAAATCACTTCAAAACATTTACCAACATCATGAAGGGCTTGAAGGAATGTTTTCTTTATTTCCAAAGGATGAAAACAACAAACAAACAATTCACAACTTCAAGAAAGTATTCTTTGAAATAGAACATGAAAAAAGAACTACTAAGCACGTTTCTGATCCAATGAAAGGAAGCGCCTCAAAACGTATTAATATGTTTTTACGTTGGATGATTCGCAATGATAACGCAGGCGTAGATTTTGGTTTATGGAAAAAAATTCCAACGTCTAAACTATCCTGTCCTTTGGATGTTAATAGCGGAAATGTAGCACGTAAATTAGGGCTATTAACTCGTAAACAAAATGATTGGAAGGCTTTAGAAGAATTAGATACTAGTTTAAGAAAAATGGATGCTAATGATCCTACAAAATACGATTTTGCACTCTTTGGATTAGGTGTTTTTGAGAAGTTTTAGTCGAAGGACGACAGCCAAAATAGAGAAGAGTGTCATTCTGAATGAAAAGAAGAATCTCTAATTTAATTATAACTAGATTTCTTTTCACTTCATAATTTAATATCCTATTTTTTTGCGAACTCTTTTCAAAACATCATCCGCAACTTTTCCAGCTTTTTGAGCGCCAATTTCAAGTGCTTTATCAATTTCGCCAAGGTTATTCATATAATGATTGTAACGCTCTCTTTCGTTTGAAAATGTATCGATTAACAATTCAAAAAACGCTTGTTTTGCATGACCATAACCATAATTTCCACCCTCATAATTAGAACGCATTTCTGAAATTTGTTCTTCAGAAGCCAATAATTTATACAAGGCAAATAAATTACAAGTATCAGGATTCTTTCGCTTTTCAAGAGGTGTAGAATCCGTTTCAATTTTCATGACTTGTTTGCGAAGTTTTTTATCATCAAGAAATATATTGATAATATTATTTTGAGACTTACTCATTTTACCTCCATTTGTTCCAGGAACATACATCGTTCCTTCCTGAATTTTTGCTTCTGGCGGAACCAACGTTTTTCCCATTTGATGGTTAAAACGGTTGGCAACATCACGAGACATTTCCAGATGTTGTAATTGATCTTTTCCTACGGGAACAATCTCAGCGTCATATAATAAAATATCTGCAGCCATCAACATTGGATAGGTAAACAATCCAGAATTTACATCTTCCAATCTATCGGCTTTATCTTTAAAACTATGTGCCAACGTCAATCTTTGATATGGATAAAAACAACTCAAATACCAAGACAATTCTGTTACTTGCGGGACATCACTTTGACGATAAAACACTGTTTTTTCTATATCCAAACCACAAGCCAACCAAGCAGCAGCAGTACTGTACGTATTTTCTCTTAGTGTTTTTCCATCTTTTATTTGAGTTAATGAATGCATATCTGCAATGAATAGAAACGATTCATTAGCACTGTTTTTGGACATTTCAATTGCAGGTAAAATTGCTCCTAAAATATTTCCAAGATGTGGCGTTCCTGTGCTTTGTACTCCTGTAAGAATTCTTGACATTTTTTGTTCTTTTAACAATTACAAAAATAAGACTTTTATACCATTTTAATTTTATAATGGCGTATTCTTATATTTGAATTATTTTTTGTTTAGATGAAATAGAAAATGAAGGCATAGCCGCAATTATGTCTTTTTTTTATTTTGAAATCTAGACGAATAAGAAACAAATTATATGCGTTATTATAGGGTAAAATGATATTTCTAGCATAAAAAAAGCGACCGAAGTCGCTATTTTCTTTCACAAAAGCAAGTTATTTTTTAAATAAACCAGCAACAAATAGCACAACTGCTGCACCAATAACGCCAGTCAATAAATCTCCAATCATGCCGTCCATTAATGAAACACCTAGAGTGTTAAACAACCAGTTTCCAACAACACCTCCAACAATACCTAAAATAATGTTTACGAGAATTCCGAAACCGCCACCTTTCATCAATTTTCCAGCCAACCATCCTGCGATAGCACCAATAACAATTGAATACAAAATACCTTCCATAATTATGTTTTTATTAGTTAATAAGTATGTAAGTTAATAAAAAAAATTACTTTTTGTTAATATTGTGTAAATCATTGTGTTATATGTTCATAACTATTTGATCAAAAGATGTATTTTTGAAGAGATGAAAATATTTAAATATTTAGCCATTTTAATATGGCGAATTTGGTTTTATTGTTGGGTTATAGGTACTGTTATTGTTATTTTCCCAGTATTATTAATTGCAACCTCTAAAGAAAGCTGGTACCCTTTTTTTTACAAAATTGCTCATGCTTGGGGAAAGACATTATTGTTTGTCATGGGATTTAAAGCAAAAATAGTTTCAGAAGAACAAAAAATAGAATATGGTAAAAGTTATATGTTCACAGCCAATCATACTTCAATGATAGACGTAATGTTGATGCTAGCAATAGTAAAAAACCCTTTAGTATTCGTAGGTAAAGCAGAGGCAAGAAAAATTCCTTTTTTGGGATTGATATTTAAGCGCTCAAGTATTATGGTAAATAGAAGTGATGCCGAAAGTAGAAAGGCAGTTTATGGAGAAGCTCAACGGAAAATTAATAACGGACTGAGTATTTGTATTTTCCCTGAAGGACTTGTACCAATTGATGAGAGTGTTGTATTAAGCGAATTTAAGAATGGAGCATTTTCTTTGGCAATAGATCATCAAATTCCAATAGTTCCAATGACATTTTACGATTGCAAAAAACGTTTTTCATATACTTTTTTTAGCGGTTCTCCAGGTGATTTGAGAGTTAAAATCCATAAGTTTATTGAAACCAAAGGGTTGAAAATAACAGATAAAAATACTATAAAGAGTCAAATGTTTGATACGATTCATACAGAACTATTAAATGATGCGAAAAATATAAAATGACTAAAGAACGTTTAAATTACTACGACTCAAAAGAAGAAAAATTAAATGTAATCACTCATGGTTTTGGGTTATTAATGAGTATTGTTGCACTCTTTTTTTTAGTAAAAAAAGTTATGAATCACGATACAATTCACATTGTTAGTTTTATTGTATTCGGATTAAGTTTAATACTATTATATGCAGCATCAACATTTTATCATGCTGCAAAAGACCCAAAAAAACGTTACAGACTTAACATTTTTGACCACGCATCTATCTATATTTTAATTGCAGGCTCTTATACACCTTTTACACTTTTGGTTCTAGAGGGTTGGATAGGCTGGGCAATATTTGGAGTTTCTTGGGGATTAGCACTTGTGGGAGTTATTTTAAAATTATTTTTTACAGGAAAATATGATAGAATATCAACAATTGCCTATATTTTTATGGGTTGGTTGATTGTATTTGCAATAAAACCATTGATAGAAAATTTATCCTTTGAAGGATTAATGTTGCTATTTGCAGGAGGTGTTTTTTATACTATTGGTGCTGTATTATATAGTATCGAAAAGATTAAATACAATCATGCAATTTTTCATATTTTTGTACTTCTTGGTAGTTTCGCTCATTTTATGACAGTGTATTACCATATCTTACCAAAATAATTGAAGTTAAAACAAATTTTTATCAGAAATAAACTAGAAAAAATGAACCTTAAAAGCAAAGTATTAGTAATAGCTACAACAATTTTTATGATAAGTTGTACTGAAAATAAAAATTCTACTGAAGGCATAAAATATGTTGAAGAACCTCATTCTTATGCCCAACCCAATGAGGCAGTAATTACGCATTTGAATTTGGATATTGATGTAAGTTTTGATAAAGAAATAATTAACGGAACAGCATCTTATGATATTACAAACAATAATGAGGCTACCGAAATTATATTAGACACAAAAAATCTAGTTATTGAAAAAGTCCAGGAAGATGGTAAAGACACTGAATTTTCTTTAGGTTCTTATGACGAATCTTTAGGACAACCATTAAAAATTAACATAACCAAAGACACTAAAAAAATCACAGTATTTTATCAAACTACAGATAAAACAGAAGCAGTACAATGGTTAAAACCTCAACAAACACTAGACAAGACACAACCGTTTTTATTCACACAAGGACAAGCTATTTTAACACGTACATGGATACCAATTCAAGACAGTCCACAGATAAGAATTACCTACGATGCAACAGTAAGAGTTCCCAAAGCATTAATGGCTGTGATGAGTGCAGAAAACCCAAAGGTAAAATCTGAAGATGGAGCGTACCAATTTAAAATGGCACAAAAAATACCACCATATTTAATGGCATTAGCCGTTGGAGATATTGCATATAAAGCAGTAAGCGATAGAACAGGAATTTACGCAGAAAATTCTATGGTAGATGCAGTACATGATGAGTTTTCTGAAATGGAAAAAATGATGGTAGCTGCAGAAGCATTATATGGAAAATATGCTTGGGATCAGTTTGATGTAATCGTTTTACCTCCTAGTTTTCCTTTTGGAGGAATGGAGAATCCTCGATTAACATTTGCTACACCAACCTTAATTGCTGGTGATAAAAGTTTAACATCTGTTGTTGCACATGAGTTAGCCCATTCTTGGTCTGGAAACCTAGTTACCAACGCAACTTGGGACGATTTTTGGCTAAATGAAGGCTTTACAGTGTATTTTGAAAACCGAATTATGGAAGCATTGTATGGAAAAGAAAGAGCAGATATGTTAGGATTGATTGCTAGACAAGATCTAGACGAAGAAGTTGAAGGATTTAAAGATGCTCCAGAAAACACACATTTAAAACTAGACTTAAAAGGACGTAATCCTGATGATGGAATGACAAGTATTGCTTATGATAAAGGCTTTATGTTCTTAAAAACATTGGAAAATATTGCTGGAAGAAAAAACTTTGATGTGTTCTTAAAAAATTACTTTCAAAGCCACGCTTTTTCAACAATGACTACAGATAAATTTATCAAATATTTAGATCAAAATTTATTAAACAAACATAATCTTTCTTTTAATACTGATGAATGGGTCTATAATCCAGGAGTTCCAAGCAATGCATTTGAAATTAAGTCTGACAAGTTTGAAAATGTTTCAAAAACGTTGAAAACTATTATAGAAACAAACAAAGCAGATGCTAGTGTAGTTAAAGATTGGACAACGCAAGAATGGGTTTATTTTATTCGTAATTTCCCAGAAGACATTACTCCAGCACAAATGGCAGTAATAGACAATGCGTTCGATTTAACAAACTCTACCAACTCTCACAAGGCAATGGTTTGGTATGAGCAAGCGATAATTCACAACTACAAAGGAAATAATGTCGATACCAAGATAGAAGAATTTTTAATTCGCGTTGGTCGTCGTTGGTATGTTTCAACACTATATAAAGCGTTTGCTGATTCTGGGAAAACAGAAGAAGGTTTGGCAATTTACAAGAAAGCAAGACAGAATTATCACTCTGTTACAGTAAACACAATTGATAAATTGTTAAACAATAAAGAATAGGTTTTTATGATAAAAAACGATAATTTATGAGAAACTATTAATTAAATGTTAAATTTATAAATAAAATAAGCTGAACAATGAGGTCAATATTGTATATTGCAATTGAAAAGAAATAAATAAATACCCCCAAGCTATGCTAAACATTGTAATAGTTGATGATGAAAACGACGCTTTAGAGGCTCTAGAATGGAAGCTAAACAATTACATTGAAAATGTTTCTATTACTAAATGTAGTTCTCCAATTGCTTCTATTAAAATCATTGAAGATACCAGTCCAGACATTGTGTTTCTAGACATCCAAATGCCAGAAATGGATGGCTTTACATTACTTGAAAACTTAACTAATCAGAAATTTAATTTAATATTTACGACTGCTCATGATGAGTTTGCCTTGAAAGCCATTAAGGTTTCAGCGATTGATTATTTATTAAAACCAGTCGATAAGGACGAGTTGATTGCTGCTATTGATAAAATTAAAGCTCAACAAAAAGGGGAACTACTTGAAGATAAATTACAGTTACTTCTAGGAAATCTTAATGATAATCAAGATAAAATCAACATTTCAGCCGACGGAAAAGTATACTTGCTCGAAAAAGATGATGTAGTTATGTTAAAATCAGACAAGAGTTATACAACTATTTATTTAATCACGGACCAAGAAATTGTAGTTTCAAAAACATTGAAAGAAGTTGAGAAAAAATTTGGGTTTTCACAGTTTTTCAGAGTTCACAATTCGTATTTAATTAATTTAAATCACGTAAAAGAATATTTAAAAGGACTTGGAGGTGAGTTAATTATGGCAAATGGACAGTCGGCTTCAATAAGCAGAACCAAAAAAGCAGAATTATTCAAGAGATTATATTTTGATTAAGCAATGTATTTAGACTTTAATTCAGAAATATTTTCTTGGGTTCGTGGAGGACTCCTTGTATTATTTTTATTTCATTTAATAATATATATACAGAATCAACGTAAATCATATTTGTTTTATAGTTTGTTTTTACTGTGTATTTTTCTTTATTTTTTACAACATATTTTTACAGGAGAAAGAATAGGAGCCATATACGAATACCTTAATTTCCCTTTACAATTTTTAGCTTATGCAGCTTATATTGCTTTTGGAAGAATTTTACTAGAAACAAGGATAAATCTTATTAAATGGGATACCTATTTTGATATAGAAACAAAGACACTTGTTTTGATTGCTGTTCTTTTTGTTTTAATACAAGTCTTTTTAGGTTACGAGTTTCAGATTAAAATATTTACAATCATAGCGCCAGCGCTCACGCTATTTACTCTTTTTTCATTCTTTTTTGTTTATAAAATTCCAGGAACTACTTCAAAATTCTTTGTTATAGGATCACTTATTTATTTAGTGTTGACAAATATTAGTTTTATGGAAACTTTATTAGATTCCAACTTATTTATAGACGTGAATAAAGAGCCTATGTTGTTTATGTATATAGGAGCATTCATACAAAGTGTAATACTTGCTTCTATATTAGGGTTCAGTATGAAAAAAGTTGAACAGAGAAGTGTTCGTGCTGAAATTCGTCTAGCGACGAAGCTTAAAGAGATGGAGGAATTGAAGATGACGGCTTTACAGAGTCAGATGAATCCTCATTTTTTATTTAACTCTTTAAATTCAATTAATAATTTTGTTTTAAAAAGTGAAGTAGAAAAAGCGTCAGATTATATTACAAAATTCTCTAGATTAATTCGAGTAATATTAAAAAGTTCTTCTAGTTTAACAATCCCTTTATCTGAAGAGTTGGGGATTTTAGCATTGTACGTTAAACTTGAACAAATGAGGATAAGTGGAGGTTTCGAGTATATAATTAATATCGATTCAGACATAAATTTAGAAGATATAAAAGTTCCACCATTATTTCTACAACCTTATATTGAAAACTCAATTTGGCATGGAATAATGCATATTTCTGGAGAGAAAAAAATACAACTTTCTATAAAAAAAATCGATAATAAAATTCAATGTGATTTAATCGATAACGGGATAGGTATAGATAAGACCAAAGACGAATCTCATAAGAAAATAAACAGAAGGAAATTTTTTGGTGCTCAAGCAACCGAAAACAGAATAAAATTACTTCATAGAAATGTTGATGTTACTGTAGACATTAACGACATTTCTGATGAAAATTCTACAGGGACAAAGGTTACCATTATCTTTCCTATTATCAAGATATAAAATACTCCATTTGTAAATAAAAGAAGACCATTTATTTAGATATAGCACACATAGGTATATCTTATCTTTTTAGCAGATAAGAACTTCTTATATTTGCACTATAGAATGCATTATACAACCTATATAATGCTTACACAACACTATTTTTATGACAATTAATTCTTTTTTTATCCCCACAGATAAAGACATTTACAGGGATGTTAAAGAAAATCAAAGATCGATTAAGTTTACCAATGAAGGTTTTCTAAGTCAAAATATTGATAAGACAACCTATTTTAGAAACTATACGAGTCGATTTGACGCTGAAAAGAAAGAGTATATGGTTTCTTATATAAAAAATGGATTAACATGGCAATTCGAAGGAACTACATCAGTTAAAAGTAGAAACTTACAGTTATAAAAAATAATTTAAACACAAATGTTTAGTTTTTAACAACTTAACCGCTATAATCGTTAGGCCTTTTCCCGTTTATACATAAAATCTTACCGTTTGTAGTTTTTTTACTTTCAAATATAGATTTGTAAATACACCAATAAGAAAACAATTTATATTTGTAATGTAAATGAGTCTTTGGGGTTGATTTATTTATAACTCGAATAATTGAAAATTTATTCGAGTTTTTTTATGCCCAAGAATTAAAAGGGCTATTACTTAATTCAGAGTTATAATACTTCGTTATTCCAGTCACTTCAATTCCGAGCCATGAAGGTTTTATAAACTTTTCATTAACATCATTAAGCTCTATTTCTGCAACGGAAAGACCTTCATTATCTAGAAAAAACTCATCGACCTCATAAATGTGCCCCCCTTTTTTTATTAAATAACGAATTTTTTCTATAACACCCTTTTCACAAATTGCCAACAATGAGGTTGCTTCATTTATAGAAATTTCTTTTTCCCATTCAAATCTTGTTGTACCATCCTCTGAAGATTTACCTTTAATCGTTAGATAACCTTTATCATCAACAATTCGAACACGGACAACTCGATTAAAATTGGAATTTAAAAAACCTTGCTTGATTGTCAACTTTTTATAACTCTCTTTTTTATAAGAATCATTTAATAATAAAAATTTTCTTTCAATCTCTGTTGCCATTAATTTTTTTTAGGCTAAAATAATACTTTTTACTATTACGTTATTATTGAATATCTTTGAAACATCATAGATCATTTGATAATGAAAAAACTAATTAGAATAACTACACTTTTATTTTTTATAAATACATTCTCTCAGGTAGACTATTCTGATAGTTGGGAAGATTTTTTTTCATATAATAACGTAAAGAATTTTGTAAAAGCAAATGATAAAATTTATGCAATTGTTGACAATGCAGTTTTTGTTTATGATGAAACATCGAACGAAACTTCAAAACTCTCATCCGTTAACGGGCTCTCTGGAGAGACAACAACAAGTATTTATTATAGTGAAGCCTTCAAAAGAGTTGTAGTCGGTTATGCCACAGGATTGATAGAAATTATTGAAGAAAGTGGAGAAATAACAATTGCTCCGGATATTACAAGCTTCAGTCTTTCTACAGAAAAAGAAATTACCAACATTGTTGAATTTAACAATAAGTTATACCTCTCGACACCTTTTGCAATTGTTGAATACGATATAGAAAACTTAGTTTTTGGAGACACTTTTTTTATTGGAAACGGTTCATCAGAAGTAAAAATTAACGAAATAAAAATAATAGATCAAAACATTTATGCGGCAACAGAAAACGGTATATATATGGCGACTATTTTAAATCCAAATTTGATAGACTTTAACAATTGGACACGCTATTTTTCTGGTAACTTTACATCAATTGAAATTTTTAATGATAGAATTTTTACTTCAAGATTTAATAACCTATATGAAATCAGTAGTACAAATAATTTAGAATTAATCTCAGCTGTTTCCTCAGAGATTTTAAAAATTAAATCTTCTTCAAATTGCTTATCAATCGCAACCCAAAGACAAGCCTATTTTTATAACCTTTCTTTAAACCTTAAAAGCAGTATAATTTCCGATATTAATTCAGAATTTTATTTTGAATTAAACGGATCTTATGCCGAAGATGAGACAATCTATTTAGCAACTAAAGAATTTGGATTACTACAGTCGTCAGTTCTTAATTTATCAGAATTTATTGAGATACATCCAGAAGGTCCAACTTCCAACGATATCTTTTCAATTTCAGTTTCCAATAATAATTTATGGGTAACATATGGCGGTTATGACTCTGCATACACACCTTTGGATAATAGATTCGGATTTGGACATTTTAATGGCGAATTTTGGGTAAACACAGCATATAATTCAAGTTTTCCTGCACGAAATTTAGTTCACACTACGATAGATCCAAATCATGAAAATAGAGCCTATATAAGTTCCTGGTCAGATGGAATGTTGGTTGTTGAAGACGACTTGGTTTCAACGCTTTGGAATGAAACCAATAGCGGCTTAGAAAACCTTGATTTCCCATTAGATCCTAGTTATATTAACTTGCGTATTAACGGTTCCGCATTTGACCGTCAAGGAAATTTATGGGTAGCCAATGCTTGGGTAGATAATAAAGTAAAAAAATATTCACCTTCAGGATCTTGGTCAAATTATGACTTGAGTTCTATTATGACTAATAGCGCATTAGGATTGAATGAACTTATAATTGATAAGATTAATAGCGTATGGATAGGATCCAGAAGAAACGGTGCGTATGTATTTAATGAAAATGGAAATAGAAAACGAGCGCTGACAGTAGAACCAACCAAAGGGTCGCTTCCCGATCCTAATGTACGAACAATAGCTGCAGATAAAAATAATAGAATATGGATAGGTACTCAAAAGGGATTGGTAGTTTTTTATAATGCTTCAGGACTTTTTGATGCTGATATTTATGATGCATAACCAATTATTATTTTAGATGATGGGATTCCAAAAAAATTAATGGGAGATCAATCAATTAATTCAATTGCTGTTGATGGAGCAGACAATAAATGGTTTGGAACTGACCTTGGTGGTGCGTTACAATCCAACCCAAACGGTCAACAAACACTGAATATTTTTAGCACCAACAATTCGCCCTTACCATCCAATACCATTGTTAAAATCAAGGTAGATCAAAGCAATGGAAAAGTATATTTTGCAACTGATAAAGGGATTGTTGCATATAATAGTAATGTTGCTCCTTTTGGAGACGAATTAGGCGAAGTATATGCGTATCCGAATCCTGTAAGGTCAGAACATGAGTTTGTAACAATCGATGGAAGAAACGGAGAACACTTGCCTCAAGGAACCAATATAAAGATATTGGACTCTGCAGGATACTTAGTCTATGAAACTAATGTCATAGAAGGACAAGAGTTACAAGGAGGTAAAGCAGTGTGGAATAAAACCAACCTTGCAGGAAGGAAAGTCGCTTCAGGAATCTATATAGTTTTACTGGCCAACAAAGATAAAACAGTAACTTCTTCTACTAAAATTGCAATCATCAATTAATTATGGATATCACTACCAAAGCGGTTGTGCTAAGCGCTATAAAGTACCAAGACAGTAGTTTAATTGTAAGGTGTTATACAGAATCAGATGGTGTAAAATCCTATTTACTTAAAGGAATTCTAAAGGCGAGAAAAGGAAAATTAAAAGCCGCCTATTTTCAACCACTCACTCAATTGAAAATCACTGCAAAACATTCAAATAAAAACACATTAAACTATATAAAAGAAGTTGAAGTGATCCATCATTACAATTCAATTTATAAAGACATCAGTAAGCAATCTATAGCGTTATTTTTATCAGAAGTAATTAATTCTTCTATACAAGAAGAAGAAAGTAATGAAATACTATATGAATATATAGAAACCTCTTTATTGTGGCTAGATGCACATGATAAAATCTCAAATTTTCATTTGTTTTTTATGCTAAATTTATCAAAATACCTAGGTTTTTATCCAGACCTATCCAACATAGAATTTAATTTTTTTGATTTGTCAAAAGGAGCTTTTACTGAAAAAAAACCATTTGGATTACACCTATACGGAGAGGAACTTAATGCTTTCAAAAAACTATTAGGCATAAACTTTGATGCACTTAATAAAGTACAGTATAATTCAAAAACAAGACAACAACTTCTATTGGTTTTAATTCAATATTTTGAATTACATTTAAGCGGTTTTAAAAAACCAAAATCATTAGACGTTTTAAAAGTTATATTTAGTTGATTTTGAATAGATTTACTATTTTTTTTATCATTCTATTTTGTGCTCACTTGTATGCACAAGAAATCACTGTTCTTGATTTCGAACTCAATTTACCTATATCCAATTGTAGTATTTATGACGAAAGCAAGATGAATGTACTGTATACTGATAAAAATGGAAAAGTTGATATTTCTATTTTTAAAGAGAATGAAATACTTTCATTCAATCACATTTCATTTATAGAAGTTGAAGTCTTAAAAAGACAGTTTAAAGAAAGTAAAAGCACTTTTTTTTTACACAGAAAAGCGGAAGCATTGGACGAAGTAATTCTTGCTACATCAAGACAGAAAGTTAATAGGGATAGAATAGCAGAACACGTTGAAATATTATCTAAAAAAGATATTACAAGTTCAGCATCGCAGACTTCAGCAGATTTACTAGCCAGTATTCCAGGAATAAAAGTTCAGAAATCACAACTTGGCGGAGGAAGTCCAGTATTAAGAGGAATGGAGGCCAACCGTATTTTACTTGTTGTAGATGGAGTTCGGATGAACAATGCAATCTATAGATCAGGGCACTTACAGAACTCCATTTCTGTATCACCATCCGTTCTTGAAAGAACAGAAGTAGTTTTTGGACCATCTTCAGTCATATATGGTTCTGATGCTCTTGGAGGCGTCATTCATTATTTTACTAAAACGCCAGAAGTAGGAAAGAAAAATATGGTGAATCTTAGATTTATGACAAGGCAAGGAACTGTTAATAATGAAAGTACACAACAAGGGAGTATAGAACTTTCATTTAAAAAATGGAGTTCGCTTACAAGTTTCTCTCATTCAGATTTTGGAGATTTGAAAATGGGAAAAAACAGAAGACACGGCTATGAAGATTGGGGAAAAGTATTTGACTATTCCTTAAATACAGACAACTTCTACACTATTAATCCCACCCAAAATCCAAATCCAAATATTCAAATAAACACTGGATATAATCAATCTGATTTATTGCAAAAATTCTATTTTTATTTTTCTAAAAAAACCAATTTAACACTCAACATTCAACATTCAACAAGTTCGAATATTCCGAGATTTGACAGGTTGACTGAAAGATCTTCAGGAGAATTGAAGTTTGCAGAGTGGTATTACGGACCACAAAAAAGGTTTTTAGTAAGTTCTCAATTGTCAATTCAACCCGATAAAAAATGGATAAATAATGGAACTATAACGGCAGCCTATCAAAATTTAAAAGAATCAAGAGTACAACGTAAATTTTCTAGTTTAGAAAGATCTTATCGAAATGAATCAGTTGATGTTTATAGCATTAATGGAGATTTTTCGGTCCAACTTGGAAAAAAATCTAGTAGAAAACTTTCTTACGGTGCAGAAATAACACATAATAATGTAAAATCAAGTTCGATAGGAAAAACAATACTTGTAGAAGAAAATAATAACCTTGGCTTTATAAATAATTTTAATGTTCAATCAAGATATCCTGACGGAGGAAGTTCGTATGATAGTTTTTCAGGATATGTAAGTTATCGACAAGATATTACTCCAAATTCAACCTTAAACACAGGAGTAAGGTACTCCTATACCAATTTAATGGCACGATGGATTGACGATTCTTATATTACCTTGCCCAATACTTCTATTTCAATCGACAACGGCGCTTTAACCGCAACAGCTGGATACACCTATAGACCCAGTGAAAACTGGCAGTTAAATTCTGTTATTTCTTCTGGATTCAGATCTCCAAATATTGACGATGTAGGGAAAGTAAGAGAAAAAAATGGACAAGTTACAGTTCCAAACATTCAGTTAAGACCTGAATATTCATACAGTGCTGAAATAGGTGTTTTAAAATATATAAATGACAAAAAATTCAACATTGGATTAAGCGTATATTATTCATTGTTAGATAAATACATTTCAAGGCAGCCATTTGCACTAGATGGAAATTCAACAATTATTTATGACGGCGAGACCGTTGAAACATTTGCTAATGTAAATCATAATAATGCTTATATTACTGGAACTACTTTTAGTTTTGGCGGGAAAGTATTTGGCAACTGGAAGACTCATGGAAGTATAACTTATACCAAAGGAGAATCCATGAATTCAGACTTGCCACTTTCCTCAATTCCTCCAATTTTTGGTGATTTAGAATTACAGTTTGCTAAAAACCGATTTGAAGCTAGTTTAAACTTCAGATTCAATGGGACCAAAGAATTAAATCAATATAATTTATCAGAAGGAATTGACAATATAGAGCAAACTCCAGTTGATATAAATTCTGGAGAATATCTCGGAACACCAAGTTGGAATATATTTAATTTTTATATGAAATATAAAGTTTCAAAAAAGGTCGATTTTCAGATAAATATCAATAATATTTTTGACCTTCATTATAAAGAATTTGCTTCTGGAATTAGTTCTCCAGGAAGAAATTTTTCTGCCTCTTTTTTCATTAAAAATCATTAGATTTTTAATGTTTTCTTTCTTTTTATTAAAGATATGTCATTAATAAACATTCCTTATTAACCTAATAAATACTGAATAAATCAGATTATTGTTAATAAAACGCTGATAACTAATTGTTTGTTAGGATAATTCAATGGATTTATATACATTTGTTTACAAAACCAAAAGCATTTATGTCCCCAACATTTAAATTGCTATTAAAATTGAATTGCAATGGTTAAAAAATTACTTAAGAAAAAACTCGCTTTTTTCATTATTTCCGCCTTTTTTTTGTGGCATAATTTTTCTTATGGACAACCACCAGCAGCTAATTGCGTGGGCGAGTTTTCCGTATCTCTTGATTCATCAGGAAATTATACTCTTAATGTTTCTGATATTGATGACGGTACTTCAGTAGGACCAGAGTTTTATATTGCTCGAATAGTCGAACCATTAACATCAATTCCAACGCCAGTAACACAAGTAGAATTAACATGTGCCGATATAGGGACGCCAGTTCTTGTTGGCTTCCTTGCTTGGGATGGAGTCGGAACTTTAAGCATAATTTCAAATTTTGTTTATTGTACAGTGCTTGTCACAGTAACGGATGATGACAATCCAACGATTGCAGGTTGTCCATCAAACATTAGTCAAGGAACAGATGCTACAGGATGTAACGCTGTAGTAACATGGACAGTACCAACAGCTGCAGATAATTGCGGAGTAACATCATTTACAAGCACACATAATCCTGGAAGCACATTTTCTATAGGAACAACAACGGTAACTTATACAGCAACAGATGCAATAGG
>CAJQNZ010000066.1 GCA_905479835.1 uncultured Flavobacteriaceae bacterium | reverse complement strand
TTCCAGCTTTTACGAAATCATTTTCTTGTACAAGAATCTGATTAGACAGTTTTACTAAGTATTTCTTGATGTCACCATACTTAGACTCAATAATAATCTCTCTATTTCCTCTCTTTATTTTTCCAAATGATACAACACCATCAATAGCAGATACAACTGCTGGATTAGAAGGATTACGAGCTTCAAATAATTCAGTTACACGTGGAAGACCTCCAGTAATATCACCTGCTTTTCCAGATTTACGAGGTATTTTAACCAAAATCTGTCCAGTGGCAATCTTATCACCATCATCTACCATCATATGCGCACCTACTGGTAAACTATATGAACGGATAATCTCTCCATCCTTACCTTCAATCAATAATGTAGGTATTACCTTTTTATTTTTAGATTCAGTAATTACTTTTTCTTGGAAACCTGTCTGCTCATCTATTTCAACCTTGAAGTTAATACCTTCTTCTACATTTTCATACTTTACTTTCCCTCCAAACTCAGAAATAATTACACCGTTAAATGGATCCCATTGACATACAACGTCTCCTTTTTTAACCTTGGCTTTATCTTTTACGAAGATACTTGAACCATAAGGTATAAATTGTGTACTTAATACAATTCCTGTTTTCTTATCAGAGATTTTAACTTCAGTAGTCCTTGAAATTACTATATCAACTTCAGTTCCTTTTCCATCATCTCCTCGCACAGTTCTTAAGTCTTCAATAGAAACGACTCCATCAAATTTTGTAATAAGTTTATTATCTTCTGAAATATTTCCTGCAACTCCACCAACGTGGAATGTTCTAAGTGTCAACTGTGTTCCTGGTTCACCAATAGATTGTGCAGCAATAACTCCTACAGCCTCTCCTTTTTGAACCATCTGTCTAGTTGAAAGACTATATCCATAACATTTACCACAGATACCTCTTTTCGCCTCACAAGTCAATGCAGAACGGACTTCAACAGAATCGATAGGTGATTTCTCAATTTTAGCAGCAATCTCATCTGTAATTAACTCTCCAGAATTCACATATAAATCACCTGTAGTAGGATCAATCACATCGTGCAATGATACTCTTCCTAATATTCTTTCTGATAATTTTTCA
This sequence comes from uncultured Flavobacteriaceae bacterium, assembly GCA_905479835.1. GTDB lineage: Bacteria > Bacteroidota > Bacteroidia > Flavobacteriales > Flavobacteriaceae > Urechidicola. Next base: position 44,360 of record CAJQNZ010000066.1, on the reverse strand, counting down.
ACAACTTCATCATTCTTTTTCAATGGCTTAATATCCAATCCTCTTAATGTACCACAGTCAACTTCATTTACAATTACATCTTGTGAAACATCTACAAGACGACGTGTTAAATAACCTGCATCGGCAGTTTTAAGTGCAGTATCGGCAAGACCTTTACGAGCACCGTGTGTAGAGATAAAATATTCAAGAATTGAAAGTCCTTCCTTAAAGTTTGAAAGAATTGGATTTTCAATAATTTCTCCACCTCCTGCAGTAGATTTTTTAGGTTTTGCCATTAATCCACGCATACCTGTTAACTGACGAATCTGTTCTTTAGAACCCCTCGCACCAGAATCAAGCATCATATATACTGAATTAAACCCTTGTTGATCCTCACGTAAACGTTTCATTGAAAGTTCCGTAAGTCTATTGTTAGTTGATCCCCAAATATCAATTACTTGATTGTAACGCTCTTTGTTGGTCAACATACCCATGTTGTAATTGTTTTTAATTCCATCTACCAATTCATTGGCTTCAGCAACCATTTGATGTTTCTCTTCAGGTATAATAATATCTCCTAAACTGAATGAAAGACCTCCTTGGAATGCAAACTTGTATCCCATGTCTTTAATCTCATCCAAAAATGCTCCTGTAACTGGAATACTTGTAACTTTCAAAATATGAGAAATAATATCTCTCAAAGATTTTTTAGTCAATACATCATTAATATATCCTGCTTCTGCTGGTACAACTTCATTAAATAATACTCTACCTACTGTAGTTTTTATCAATTTAGTTACCAGTTCTCCATTCTCATTAAGATCTTTCGTTCTTACTGTAATTCCTGCATTCAATTCAACCACTTTTTCATTAAAAGCGATAATTACTTCTTCTGGAGAATAGAATGTCAACCCTTCTCCTTTCACAGAGTAAGTAGGTGTGTTCAATCTCTCTTTTGTCATGTAATATAAACCAAGTACCATATCCTGAGAAGGAACCGTAATAGGTGCTCCATTGGCTGGATTTAAGATACTATGTGAAGCCAACATTAATAACTGTGCTTCAAGAATAGCTTCAGGACCTAGTGGTAAATGAACTGCCATTTGATCTCCATCGAAATCGGCATTAAATGCAGTACATACCAATGGATGTAATTGAATTGCTTTTCCTTCAATTAAGTTTGGTTGGAATGCTTGAATACCTAAATGGTGAAGTGTAGGAGCTCGATTCAGTAATACTGGATGTCCTTTCAATACATTCTCTAAGATATCCCATACTACAGGCTCTCTTTTATCTATAATTCTTTTTGCCGATTTTACAGTTTTTACTATTCCTCTTTCTATTAATTTTCTAATAATAAAAGGTTTGTATAATTCTGCTGCCATATCTTTTGGCAATCCACATTCGTATAATTTCAATGTAGGTCCAACAACAATTACCGAACGAGCTGAATAATCAACACGTTTTCCTAACAAGTTTTGACGGAAACGTCCTTGTTTTCCTTTTAATGAATCTGATAAAGATTTTAAAGGTCTGTTAGACTCTGTTTTTACTGCTGATGATTTACGTGTATTATCAAACAATGAATCTACTGATTCTTGTAACATACGTTTCTCATTTCGCAAAATAACTTCTGGAGCTTTTATTTCAACCAATCTTTTCAATCGGTTGTTACGAATAATTACTCTTCGGTATAAATCATTTAAATCTGAAGTTGCAAAACGTCCTCCATCAAGCGGAACTAGAGGTCTTAATTCTGGTGGAATTACCGGAACAGCCTTCATAATCATCCACTCTGGATTGTTCTCTCTATTTTTGTTGGCATCACGGAAAGATTCAACAACATTCAAGCGCTTTAATGCCTCTGTCTTACGTTGTTTCGATGTCTCTGTATTTGCTTTATGTCTTAATTCATATGATAATGCATCAAGATCAATTCTAGCCAATAAATCAATTAAACATTCAGCACCCATTTTAGCAATGAACTTTTCTGGATCTGTATCGTCTAAGTATTGGTTCTCAATAGGAAATGATTCTAAAATATCTAAATATTCTTCTTCTGTTAAGAAATCCATTTTTTGCAATGGTTCTCCTTCAGCATTTTTAGCACTTGCAGGTTGAATGACTACATAACGTTCATAATAAATAATCATATCCAATTTCTTAGAAGGTAAACCTAAAAGGTATCCCATCTTGTTTGGTAATGATCTGAAATACCAAATATGTGCAACTGGTACAACTAAATTAATATGCCCTACTCTATCTCTACGTACTTTTTTCTCAGTAACTTCAACTCCACATCGATCACATACAATACCTCTGTATCGTATTCTCTTGTATTTACCACAAGCACATTCGAAATCTTTTATAGGTCCAAAAATTCGCTCACAGAATAAACCATCTCTTTCTGGTTTATGTGTACGGTAATTAATGGTTTCTGGTTTTAATACTTCTCCTCTTGATTCTCCTAAAATCTTTTCAGGTGAAGATAAACCAATTGAAATTTTATTGAATTTTTTTACAGTGTATTTATCGTTTCTTTTTGCCATGTCTTTTTAATAAGTAATCTGTTGGCAGTATTCAGTTTTCAGTAGGTTATAGAACTCTACTGAAAACTGGTTACTGAAAAAATTTATTCTTCTAATCTAACGTCTAAACCTAAACCTTTCAGTTCATGCATCAATACGTTAAACGATTCTGGTAAACCTGGTTCTGGCATTGGATCACCCTTAACGATTGCCTCGTAAGTTTTCGCTCTACCTAAAACGTCATCTGATTTTACAGTTAAGATTTCACGCAATGTTGCAGAAGCTCCATATGCTTCAAGTGCCCAAACTTCCATCTCTCCAAAACGTTGTCCACCAAACTGAGCTTTACCTCCAAGTGGTTGCTGTGTAATTAAAGAATATGGTCCGATTGAACGAGCATGCATCTTGTCATCAATCATGTGACCTAACTTAATCATGTAAATCACACCAACTGTTGCTGGTTGATCGAAACGTTCTCCAGTTCCACCATCATATAAATATGTATGACCAAATTGTGGTACACCTGCTTCTTCAGTTAATTCATTGATCTGATCCAAAGTTGCTCCATCAAAAATAGGTGTTGCATACTTTTTATCTAATTTTTGACCTGCCCATCCAAGAACAGTCTCATAAATCTGACCAATATTCATACGAGAAGGTACACCTAGTGGATTTAATACAATATCTACAGGGGTTCCATCTTCAAGGAATGGCATATCTTCTTGACGTACAATACGTGCAACAATACCTTTATTTCCGTGACGTCCTGCCATCTTATCTCCTACTTTCAGTTTACGCTTTTTAGCAATATAAACCTTCGCAAGTTTCACAATTCCAGCAGGTAATTCATCTCCGACAGAAATCGTAAATTTCTCACGACGTAAAGAACCTTGTAAATCGTTCAATTTGATTTTATAGTTGTGAATTAATTCAGCAACATGAACATTTAATTCTTTATCTGTAGTCCAAGAACCTCTAGTTAAATGTGCATAATCTTCTACAGAGTTTAACATTTTCTGAGTGAATTTCTTACCTTTAGGCAATACTTCTTCTCCTAAATCGTTTTTAACTCCTTGTGAAGTTTTTCCGTTTACTAGTACAAATAATTTCTCTACTAAGTGAGATTTTAAATCATCATACTTTACTGTAAATTCAGCCTCTAAACGAGCGATATCTTCTTTATCTCTTATCCTTTTCGTTTTGTCTTTTACAGCTCTTTGGAATAATTTTTTATCAATTACAACACCTTTTAATGATGGAGAAGCTTTCAAAGATGCGTCTTTTACATCTCCTGCTTTATCTCCAAATATTGCTCTTAATAACTTTTCTTCAGGTGTCGGATCTGATTCACCTTTTGGCGTAATCTTACCTATTAATATATCTCCAGGCTTTACTTCAGCACCGATTCGAATCATTCCATTCTCATCAAGATCTTTAGTCGCTTCTTCAGAAACATTTGGAATATCATTAGTCAATTCCTCAGCACCTAACTTAGTATCTCTCACATCCAATGAATACTCATCAATATGAATAGATGTAAATATATCTTCCTTAACAACTTTCTCAGAAATTACAATCGCATCCTCAAAGTTATACCCTTTCCAAGGCATAAAGGCTACTTTCATATTTCTTCCTAGTGCTAATTCTCCTTTTTGTGTAGCATACCCCTCACATAAAACTTGTCCTTCGGAAACTCTATCCCCTTTAGCAACAATAGGCTTTAAGTTAATAGAAGTTCCTTGATTGGTTTTTCTAAACTTAATCAAGTTATATGTTTTTTCGTCTACTTCAAAACTTACTCGACGTTCTTCGTCAGTTCTATCATACTTAATAGTAATGATATTTGAATCTACATATTCAACAACACCTGCTCCTTCAGCATTAATTAAAATACGAGAATCTTTAGCAACTCTTCTTTCCAATCCTGTTCCTACAATAGGAGATTCAGGACGTAATAATGGAACTGCTTGACGCATCATGTTTGATCCCATCAGTGCACGATTGGCATCATCATGTTCCAAGAATGGAATTAAAGATGCAGAAATCGATGCTATCTGATTCGGAGCAATATCCATATAATTAACCTCAACAGGTTCAACCACAGGATAATCAGCTTCAACACGTGTTATTACTCTATCAGCAACAAATTTACCCTTCTTGTCCAATTCTAAATTAGACTGAGCAAAATTCATTCCTTCTTCTTCTTCTGCAGATAAATAAATTGGTTCATCAGTTGTATTAACAACACCTTTATCAACTTTTCTATATGCTGTTTCGATAAATCCTAAATTATTCACTTTTGCAAATACTGCTAAAGATGAAATCAGTCCAATATTCGGACCCTCAGGAGTTTCAATAGGACATAAACGTCCATAATGAGTATAGTGAACATCACGAACCTCAAATCCTGCTCTTTCTCTAGATAAACCTCCAGGTCCTAATGCTGATAGACGACGTTTATGTGTAATCTCTGCTAATGGATTCGTTTGATCCATAAATTGAGATAATTGATTGGTTCCGAAGAACGAATTAATTACAGACGATAAGGTCTTAGCATTAATCAAATCAATAGGAGTAAACACCTCATTATCACGTACATTCATACGCTCACGGATAGTTCTAGCCATACGCGAAAGCCCTACTCCAAACTGTGATGCTAATTGCTCACCTACAGTACGTACACGACGGTTCGACAAGTGATCAATATCATCAACTTCAGCCCTTGAATTTACTAGATTTATCAAGTTTTTGATAATCGTAATAATATCTTCTTTTGTTAAAATTTTAATGTCCATATCGACATTTAATTCCAACTTTTTATTCATTCTAAAACGACCTACCTCACCAAGGTTATAACGTTGCTCAGAGAAAAACAATTTGTCAATAATTCCCTTTGCAGTTTCATAATCTGGCGGCTCAGCGTTACGCAATTGTCTATATATATGCTCTACTGCTTCTTTTTCAGAATTGGTAGGATCTTTTTGCAATGTATTGTGGATAATAGCATAATCTGCCATTTGGTTATCCTCTTTGTGCAATAAAATTGTTTTAGATCCTGAATCAATGATCTCATCAATATGGTCTTTCTCTAAAATTGTATCACGATCAAATACGATTTCATTTCTTTCAATAGATACAACTTCTCCGGTATCTTCATCAACGAAATCTTCAAACCATGTTTTTAATACACGTGCTGCTAATTTTCGTCCTAAGATTCTTTTTAATCCACTTTTAGATACTTTTACTTCTTCTGCAAGATCAAATATCTCAAGAATATCTTTATCTCTTTCAAATCCGATAGCACGGAAAAGTGTCGTTACTGGTAATTTTTTCTTTCTATCAATATAAGCATACATCACTTGATTGATATCAGTTGCAAATTCAATCCATGATCCTTTAAAAGGAATTACTCTGGCTGAATATAGTTTGGTTCCATTAGCATGGAATGATTGTCCAAAAAATACACCAGGAGAACGGTGTAATTGTGAAACTACAACTCTTTCTGCTCCATTTATGACAAATGTACCACTTCCAGTCATGTATGGAATCGTTCCTAAATAAACATCTTGAACGATTGTTTCAAAATCTTCATGTTCAGGATCAGTACAATACAATTTAAGACGTGCTTTAAGAGGCACACTATGAGTTAATCCTCTTTCGATACACTCTTGAATACTATATCTTGGAGGATCTACGAAGTAGTCTAAAAATTCTAGTACGAATTGGTTTCTTGTGTCAGTGATTGGAAAATTATCGGTAAAAGTCTTGTAAAGGCCTTCTGCACTTCTATCGTCAGCCTTTGTTTTTAATTGAAAAAAATCTTGAAAAGATTTTATTTGAATATCCAAAAAGTCAGGATAATCAGTAATCAATTTTGCTGATGAGAAGTTTCTTCTTTCGGTATTATTTTTCGTTGCCAATGGACAAATTGTTTAGATTAAAAGTCTGTTAAAATATAAGAACGAATATATACGCAAAATGGTTTAGGTCTTTTTGGTTACCCAAAGACCTAAACCTTAATGTGTGTAAAAAGGAGAAACTTATTTAAGTTCTACCTCAGCTCCAGCTTCTTCTAAAGATGCTTTTAAAGCCTCAGCCTCATCTTTAGTTACACCTTCTTTGATTGGTGCTGGTGCACTATCAACGATTCCTTTAGCTTCTTTCAATCCTAAACCAGTTAATTCTTTAACTAATTTCACTACTGCTAATTTAGAACCTCCTGCTGCTTTCAATATTACATCGAATTCAGATTTTTCTTCTGCTGCGTCACCTCCACCTGCTGCTGGACCTGCTACTGCAACTGCTGCTGCTGCTGGTTCGATTCCGTATTCGTCTTTTAAAATAGTAGCTAACTCATTTACTTCTTTAACTGTTAAGTTAACAAGTTGTTCTGCGAATTCTTTTAACTCTGCCATTTTCTTTTGATTTAAAAATTTTATTATTTAGTTTATTTAGTGCGTATTATCTTTCTGATAATGTTTTAACGATTCCCGATAATGTTTGACCTCCAGATTGTAATGCTGATATAACATTCTTCGCTGGTGATTGTAACAATCCAATAATCTCTCCTATTATCTCTTCTTTAGATTTAATATTAACAAGTGATTCTAATTGATCATCACCAATGTAAATCGCTTCTTCAATATAAGCCCCTTTTAAGATAGGTTTATCAGATTTCTTACGGAATTCTTTAATAACTTTTGCTGGAGCATTACCCGTGTCAGAAATCATCATAGAGGTATTCCCTTTTAATGTTTCTGGTAATTCACCAAACTCTTTATCAGATTTTTCCATTGCTTTTGAAAGCAATGTGTTTTTTACAACTGCTAATTTGATGTTTGCTTTAAAACAAGCTCTACGTAAATTAGAAGTAGTCTGTGCATTCAATCCTGAAATGTCAGCCAAATATATAATGCTTCCTTCAGTCAATTGAGTTGTTAAATCGTCTATTACTTGTGATTTTTCTTCTCTTGTCATAATTTATGATTTATGAAACTGATTTAGCATCTACTGCAACAGAAGGACTCATAGTACTAGACATAAAAATGCTCTTAATATAGGTTCCTTTAGCCGCTGTAGGCTTCAATTTAATTATTGTTTGTATTAATTCTTTTGCATTATCTGCAATTTTATCTGCGCTGAAAGATGCTTTACCTATTGCTGCATGTATAATTCCAGTTTTATCAACTTTAAAGTCAATTTTACCGGCTTTTACATCTGCAACAGCCTTAGCAACATCCATTGTTACAGTACCAGTTTTTGGATTAGGCATTAATCCTCTTGGTCCTAAAACACGTCCCAAAGGCCCTAACTTACCCATTACACTAGGCATCGTAATAATTACATCAACATCAGTCCATCCTCCTTTTATTTTCTGAAGGTACTCGTCAAGACCTACATAGTCAGCACCTGCTTCTGTAGCTTCTGCTTCTTTGTCTGGAGTAACCAATGCAAGAACTTTCACATCTTTTCCTGTTCCATGAGGTAGCGTTACTACTCCACGAACCATTTGATTCGCTTTACGTGGATCAACTCCCAAACGTATAGCTAAATCAACAGATGCATCAAATTTTACATTTGTGATTTCCTTGATCATTTTTGAAGCATCACTTACACTAAGTACTTTAGAGGTATCTAGTTTTGCTTCAGCTTCTTTTCTATTTTTAGTTAATTTTGTCATTTCTTAAAAAATTTAAAGTTTAACTGGAGCAGTTCCTTTTACTTTGATACCCATGGATCTAGCAGTTCCTGCAATCATTAACATTGCTGATTCAACTCTAAAAGCATTTAAGTCTACCATCTTATCTTCAGCAATAACTTTTATTTGATCCCAAGTCACTGTAGCTACTTTAGCTCTATTTGGTTCTCCTGAACCTTTTTTAATTTTAGCTGCTTCTAATAATTGTACCGCTGCAGGAGGAGTTTTAATAATAAACTCAAAAGATTTATCTTTAAATACAGTAATTGCTACTGGTAAAACCTTTCCTTGTTTATCTTGAGTTCTTGCGTTGAATTGCTTACAGAACTCCATAATATTTACTCCGGCAGCACCCAAAGCAGGTCCAACTGGTGGAGATGGATTTGCCGCTCCTCCACGCACTTGTAATTTTACTACCTTACTTATTTCTTTTGCCATTTTCTTTACTTTAAGTTAGACATTACAACATGTTGGAAGCACTTTGCAATATCATTTTTTTTAATGTAACAATTATGAAATTTTTTCTACTTGCATGTAGTTTAATTCTAATGGTGTTTTTCTTCCGAAAATTTTCACCATTACTTCTAATTTTCTTTTTTCTTCATTTATTTTTTCAATAGATCCATCAAAACCATTGAAAGGACCATCGATAACTTTTACAGTTTCACCTATTATATAAGGTATAGCAACATTTTCATTCTGAATTGCCAACTCATCTACCTTCCCTAACATTCTGTTTACTTCAGATTTTCTTAATGGAACAGGATCTCCTCCTTTAACTTCTCCTAAAAAACCAATCACACCAGGAACTGATTTGATTATATGTGGAATTTCTCCACTTAAATTGGCTTGAACCATAATATAACCTGAAAAGTATACGCGTTCTTTATGAATTTTCTTACCATCACGAACTTGAATTACTTTTTCTGTAGGAACAAGAACTTGTTCGATATAATCTGATAAATTTAATCGTGCTATTTCGTTATCAATATAAGTCTTAACCTTATTTTCTTGACCACCAATAGCTCTAACAACATACCATTTCTTTATAGATTCATCCATAACAGCTTTTAATTAAAATAATTTAAAATATTCACTCAATAAATTTTGAAAAGCTTTATCAACTACAAATACTGCAAGAGCAAATAGAATAGTAAATATTGCAACTACTACTGTTGATTTTTGAGCTTCTGAAAAAGGTATCCAAGTCATTTTGGTACTTAATTCTTCAAAAGAATCTTTAATATATTCTATTACTTTCATATACTTTCTACTATTTTATATGGTATAAATAAATTGAATTCCTCAAACACAATTAAGGTCAAAATTTTCAACTCACACATTAACTTGCACGGGCGGAGAGGCTCGAACTCCCGACACCTGGTTTTGGAGACCAGTGCTCTACCAACTGAGCTACACCCGTATGACAAAGTGCTTCCTTTAAAAAAGGGAGCACTTTGCTATAATTTATTGGGTGTGGTTTAATTAAAGAATTTCTGTAACCTGACCAGCACCAACTGTACGCCCACCTTCACGAATTGCAAAACGTAAACCTACGCTCATCGCAATAGCTTGATGCAACTCTACAGTAATTGTTAAGTTATCACCTGGCATTACCATTTCAACTCCATCAGGCAAATTAATTGTACCTGTTACATCTGTAGTTCTTACATAGAACTGTGGACGATAATTGTTATGGAATGGTGTATGACGTCCACCTTCTTCTTTCTTAAGAACGTAAACTTCTGCCTTAAATTTATTATGCGGAGTAACAGAATTTGGCTTACAAATAACCATACCTCTTTTTATTTGAGATTTTTCAATACCTCTTAATAAAATACCTACGTTATCTCCTGCTTCACCTCTATCTAAAATTTTACGGAACATTTCAACTCCAGTAACTGTAGAAGTTAATTTTTCAGCACCCATACCGATGATATCAACTGCATCACCCGTGTTTGCTACACCTGACTCAATACGTCCAGTTGCTACAGTACCACGACCTGTAATTGTAAAGACATCCTCGATTGGCATTAAGAAATCTTTATCTACATCACGCTTTGGTAATTCAATCCAAGAATCTACAGCTTCCATTAATTCCATAATAGAATCAACCCATTTTGGCTCAGCATTTAATCCACCTAGAGCAGATCCAGCAATAACAGGAGTATTATCTCCATCATAGTCATAGAAAGATAATAACTCTCTAATTTCCATTTCAACCAATTCTAATAATTCTTCATCATCAACCATATCCACTTTATTCATGAATACAACCATAGAAGGAATACCAACCTGTCTTCCTAATAAGATGTGCTCTCTAGTCTGTGGCATAGGGCCATCAGTAGCAGCAACAACTAAAATAGCACCGTCCATTTGGGCAGCACCAGTTACCATGTTCTTTACATAATCCGCGTGACCTGGACAGTCAACGTGAGCATAATGACGATTTGCTGTAGAATATTCTACGTGAGAAGTATTAATTGTTATACCTCTTTCTTTTTCTTCAGGTGCATTATCAATAGAAGCAAAGTCTCTTAATTCAGAAAGTCCTTTAGAGGCTAATACTGTAGTGATTGCAGCTGTTAATGTAGTTTTACCGTGATCAACGTGTCCAATAGTACCAATATTTAAGTGTGGTTTGGAACGATCAAAAGTTTCTTTTGCCATGATTGTTAATTTTAATTCTTAGTTATATATTATATTTAGTATTCATTTTTAATATTTTGAGCCAATGATGGGACTTGAACCCATGACCTCATCCCTACCAAGGATGCGCTCTACCAGACTGAGCTACACCGGCTTAAAAATTGAGCGAAAGACCGGGTTCGAACCGGCGACATTCAGCTTGGAAGGCTGACGCTCTACCAACTGAGCTACTTTCGCTTTTTTTAAACAAATATCCAATAGTCATTTGTCAAAATAATGTGGTGAGAGAAGGATTCGAACCTTCGAAGCTTGCGCAGCAGATTTACAGTCAGCCCTCGTTGGCCACTTGAGTATCTCACCATTTTCAAAGAACTGAAATTCATTACTTGAATTTCATTCAAAAAAATCAAGCTCTAATTTTTTAGAACTTGATTTAACTTTTTTTTGAGCCAATGGAGGGACTCGAACCCACGACCTGCTGATTACAAATCAGCTGCTCTAGCCAGCTGAGCTACATCGGCTTTTCTCTTATAAAAAAAGTCCGCTATTTCTAACGGACTGCAAATGTATAAAGTTTATTTTTTTAAACAAAACTTTTTACCTTTTTTTTTATTTTTTTTAAACTTGTTTTGCTCTTAATTTTTCTTTACGCTTATTTAACTGTCTTTTCAGTGAATCCACTCCTAATGAAACACCTTCTTCAAATGTTTTACTTACTTTTTTTACCATTAAGTCATCTCCAGGAACATTGACTTTAATCTCAACTATTTTATTTTCTTTTTCACTTGTCTGCTGTACTTTTAAAAAAACTTCAGAATCAACAATTCTATCGTAATATTTTTCTAGTGAAGAAACCTTGTTTTCTACAAATGCAATTAACTCTTTATCTGAATTAAAATTTACTGATTGAATAAATACTTTCATATATATTATTTTTTTTTGCTCCTAGGATGAGCTTGATTATACATTTCTTTAATTTTCCCTAAACTGCTATGGGTATATACTTGTGTAGAAGCTAAACTTGCATGCCCCAATAATTCTTTTACTGAATTCAAATCAGCACCTTCATTTAATAAGTGAGTCGCAAATGAATGTCTTAAAACATGTGGACTTTTTTTAACCTTTGAAGATATAGCACTAAAATAATCATTTATTATTCTATAAACAAGAACTGGATACATTTTCTTTTGTCGATTTGTCAGAAATAAAAAATTATCAATAACTTGAATATTATTCCTTTCGATTAAATATTCTTTTATTGATTCTTGAACTGTTTTAATTAATGGAATGAATCTTTCTTTATTCCGCTTTCCTAAAACTTTTAAAGTACCGTTAGACAAATCAATATCTTTTATTTTAATATGTATTAATTCATTACGTCTGATTCCTGTACTATAAAATAATTCTACTATTAATTTATTACGCATGGATTTAAAGTCATCTCCTTTTCCCAAATCTCCTATTACATTATTTATTTCTTTTTCAGAAAAAGGAACTTGTACACGCTTGGAGACTTTCAATGATTGATGCTTTCTTAGAGGAGAATCTTCTATCTGTTTTGTTTTATGAAGAAATTTATAAAAACTCTTAAGGCTACTTACTTTCCTATTCACACTCCTATTTGTAATTCCTGAATCAACAAGCTGAACTATCCATGAACGGATCTGAGAGTAATGAATTCTGAGCAAATCTTGACTATCATATTCTTCTACACAGAAATCTCTGAAGGTGTTGAGATCTTTTTTATAAGCAATAATCGTATGTTCTGAATATTTCTTTTCAAATGTAAGGTAATCAATAAATGATTTTATGAGCATAAAAAAACCGTTAGAAAACAAATTTACGAATTCTAACGGTTTATAGTATATAGTAAGGCAATATTAACCTTGCTCTTCTTTAGTTCTTAACCTCTGAACGTAAGATGCTTTGATTCCTTGTGCTCTTTTAATTACAGAAGGTTTATCGAATTGTTTACGGGCACGCAAATTTTTCATCGTTTTAGTACGATCAAATTTCCTCTTAAAACGTTTCAACGCTCTATCTATATTTTCTCCCTCTTTTATTGGTATTATCAACATATATTGGTCCCTCCTTTCTTCGTTCTCCTAATTACTTATTTTTTAGGGTGGCGCAAAGATATAAACTAATTATGAATTATGAATTACTAATTGTAATTTTTTTTGACAAAGGAAAATGTTCAAAAACTATGTCGCTGGCTTATAGTTCTTTTTATCTATTATCATTTTTGCGAATTGAAAATAATTTTCGCAAAATACCAATTAAAACTAGGTAACAGGTTTGTAGTCCTTTTTATCTATTATCATTTTTGCGATAATCTCTTTCAAGATTTCAGAAGTTCCTCCTCCTATGGGCCCTAAACGGCTATCTCGAAGTAATCTTGCCATTGGATACTCTTCCATATAACCATATCCTCCTAACAATTGAAGACATTCATAAATGACTTTATCTGCCATTTTAGTTGCAAAAAGCTTTGACATACTCGCTTCTTTAACAACATATTGACCATCATTCAATCGTTTAGCTACTGAATAATTAAACTCTTTAGCAACTTCAACTTCACTTGCCATTTCTGCTACTGAGTGTCTTAACGCTTGAAACTTGTCAATTGATTTTCCGAACGCATGTCTTTCGGACATATACTGAATTGCATATTCTAATGCGTATTCTGCTCTTGCATGTGCATTAATTCCCATTACTAACCTCTCTAAAGCGAAATGCTGCATTATATAAGAAAATCCTTTTCCTTCTTCTCCCATCAAGTTTTCTGAAGGAATCTCAACATTATCAAATGCTATTTCACCAGTATCGGATGCACGCCATCCTAGTTTGTTTAGTTTAGTAGATGAAATACCTTTCGTATCTCTATCCATGATAAAAATACTTATTCCTTTTCCTCCAAGTTCTGGGTCTGTTTTCGCAGCTACAATTAAGTAATCTGAATAAACACCATTTGTAATAAAAGTTTTGGAACCATTAATAACGTAGGCATCCCCTTTTTTTACTGCCGTTGTTCTCATTCCTGCAACATCTGAACCACCAAATGGTTCCGTGATACACAAGCAACCTATTTTATCTCCGTCAATACTAGACGTTAAATACTCATTTTTAATACGGTCATCTCCCTCTTTATTCACATGTGTCATCGCAAGATATACATGCGCCCACATTGCAGCTGCAAATCCTCCTGAATTTATCTTTTGCAATTCTTCAAGAAAAATTACTGTATAAAAAAGATCTAAATCCATTCCTCCATACTCTTCAGGAGAATTTAATCCAAAATAACCCATTTCACCAAATTTTTTCCAAATGAAACGCTCTATTGTTCCTGATTTTTCCCATTTATCGATATGAGGAACAACCTCTTTTTGCAAAAATTCCTTAAAACTTTCTCTAAAAGCCTCATGTTCTTCTGTAAAATATAAACTATTCATATATTGAATTATTTGGGTAATTAAATTGATTTATTCTGCTTTCAAATATAAGGCGATTTTGTCATAATTCTCTATCGGAAAGTCTACAATATTTTTTAATTCTTCTAGGTTCTGAATTTCAGCAACTTCATCTCGATATTGAAAAATTTTCTTAGTCAATTCATAATCTATATATGGTAAATGGAGGACCTGTTTAAAAGTTGCCGTATTCACATTTATTTTCTCAATTATAGGTTGAGACAATACCGTATATCTTTGAAGAATTTTATCAATAATATCAGGTTTTAATCCGTATACTTTACTTATCTGTGAATCATTTATAAATCCTTTCATTGAGTTTCTGAACTTTACAATTCGCTCTGAAAGTTTATCTCCTATTCCACTTATTTCTTTCAATTGAACTGCAGTTACAGTATTCAAATCTTGTTTTTCTCCGGTATAGACCTCTTCTGTTTTTGTCTTATTAAATGTGGTGGTAAGCTTTCTCTTATTTGAAATCCAATCAGGAAATTTAAAGTAAGGAGAAATTACTGCGAGTAAACTATCAGATACTTTTGTAACTTGTTGGAATTGATTGACAGAATTTATATACTTTCCTCTTTCTCGATAAGAAAGTAATCGATCAATCTCTTGCGTTTTCATTCCGAGTTGATATCCTTTATGATCAGTAATAAAACTTGGATTAAATGGATAGATTTTTGGTTTTCGCTTTTCAATTTCAATGAGTTTAAGAGAATCTATTTGATGCTGAAACAAAGCGATTTCATCCGCTAGAAGTTGGATTTCCTTATCAGATGAAAAATCAACATAGAAATATACTCCTTGGAGAAATAATATAAAAAACAGTAAAAAGAAAATCCCATTTCTTTGGCTTTTATTATACCAGAAATGGGATTTCAAATTTTTCATTATGCTACTACTTATGCTTTTGCTTCTTTTATAGCTGTTAAATATCTTGTTAATTGTTTTTTAACAACTGGGAATAAGAAAAATAATCCTATCATATTGGGAAATACCATTGCGAAAATCATTGCATCGGAAAATGCCCAAATAGAATTCATACTTGCTGAAGCACCAATTATTATAAATAATAAAAACAATAACTTATATGTTAAATCTGCTGCTCTTCCTCTACCAAATAAATATTTCCATGATTGCAATCCGTAATATGACCAAGAAATCATTGTAGATACTGCAAATAAAACTACAGCTATGGTCAAGAATACATTAGAATAAGGAATGTATTGAGCAAATGCTTGTGAAGTAATTCCTGCACCTTCATATGAAACACCATCGATCATAACTGCACCTAGTCCATCTCCTCCGTACTGAAATGCTCCACCGAAATTAAATATAATAATTACTAGGGCTGTCATTGTACAAATCACTACTGTATCGATGAATGGCTCTAATAATGCCACCAAACCTTCAGAAGCTGAATATTTTGTTTTAACTGCTGAATGCGCTATGGAAGCAGAACCTGCTCCTGCTTCATTTGAAAACGCTGCTCTTTTAAAACCAACCAACAGAACACCAATTAAACTTCCTACTCCAATCGCTGTAGGTTTAAAGGCTTCAGTCATTATTAAACCGAATGCGTCATCAACCAAAGTATAATTGCTAAATATAATATAAAGACATGCCAGCACATACATAACCGCCATAAATGGAACCACTTTTTCAGTTACAGAAGCAATTCTTTTAATTCCTCCTATAATAATAATTCCAACTATGATTGCTAAAATAACTCCTATCCAAAATCCAGCACCAGAATTGGTCAAACTCATTAAATCTTTTAATACAATTGTTGCTTGATTGGACTGTGCAGCATTTCCTCCACCGAAAGATCCTCCAATACAAAAAATTGCAAAAAATACGGCTGCAACTTTTCCTAAAGTAGCAAAACCTCTTTCTTTCAGACCTTTACTGATATAATACATTGGTCCACCATATACTGTCCCATCTTCACCTACATCTCTATATTGAACCCCTAAAGTACACTCCACAAACTTTGACGACATTCCTAGCAATCCACATATTACCATCCAGAAAGTCGCTCCTGGACCACCAAGGGCTATTGCTAAGGCTACTCCTGCAATATTTCCGTTCCCTACAGTTCCTGAAACTGCTGTTGCCAATGCTTGAAAATGTGTAACTTCTCCTTCTTTACTTTCATCTCTTATTGTGTCAGGTATATCACCATCAATAGGCAATCCTGTTTTTTCTACTCCATGACCTTCATCTACATGATCGTACTTACCTCTTACAACATTTATTGCTGTTGGAAAATATTTAAAATTTGGAAAACCAAAATACAATGTGAAAAACAATGCACTAAATACTAATAGAATTAATACAAATGGAACTCCAAATACTGGAAAGAAAACAATGTTTGAAACCGTGTCAGAAAATGGCTTAAACGCTTCATCTATCTGTTGATCTATTCCTTTCTCTTGAGCTAATGTTATAAACGGGATTACTAATAATAGTAATGATAGAAGTTTTTTCTTCATGTGTGAGTTTTAGTTATTTTGAATTATTTAAGTCGCAATATCATAAAAAAATGATGCACCATCAAATTTTTTAACAGATTACTTAAAAAAGGGTTTGTAACATATCAATTTGTTCTGGACGACCTAAAAGGATTAATTTGGAACCAGAAACTAGTTTTGTATCAACTTCCGGATTTACTATATATTCGTTTTCTGCAGTTTTAAATCCAATCACAGAACAACCTGTTCTCTTTCTTAAATCTAAATCTAAAATTGATTTAGAAATATATGCATCAGGTAAATCATCTACAAAAATCTCTTGAAGATTGGCAGCATATTCACCATCCAATGAAAGTCCATCAACAAATTCTATAATATCTGGAGTTACAACTAGTGATGCCATATGATCTCCTCCCAATTTATCCGGCATAATAACATTATCAGCACCTGCAATTTTCAATTTTTTATACGATGATTCTTCAGAAGCTCGACTGATTATTATCAATTTTTTATTCAATTGTCTAGCAGATAAAACTACAAATAAGTTATCCGCATCTGATGGTAATGCAACGATCAAGCTCTTGGCATGTTCTAATCCTGCTTTTTCTAAAATTTCATCTTCTGTAGCATTGCCAAGAACTACCATATTCCCTTCACTTTCTAGAAGTGATGCAAGGTCATCGTTCTTTTCAATTATCACAATATTTTGATTAAATTTTTTCAACTTAATCAATGCCTGCTTTCCGTTTCTTCCATAGCCACATACAATTGTATGACCTTTTAATGCATTAATTTTCTTTTGCATTTTTTTTTGTTTTAGTTCTTCAAAAAAAGTTCCATTTGCAATATTCTCTGAAATTACTTTAAGAATGTATCCATATAAACTTACGCTTAAAAATATTAAAAAAATTGTAAATATTTTCTCGGGAGTCGTAAGCGGATGAATAAGACCAAATCCTACTGTAGATAATGTTATCACAGTCATATACAAGGCATCAATAAAACTATCTCCTGAAACCAGTATAAATCCTATCACACCAATTGATATTAATAAGAATAATAGTAAAAGAGTCCTGTATAATTTCTTGTTTAAATTCATTTATTATAAATCAAAAACTGAACTACGCTTGGTATACAACATGTCTTTTAATTTTAAAAGGAAAGCTAAGGTAAGATAAATTCCAAACGAAAGACCTGCTGTAATAAACGTGATGTAAATAAAAAACAACCGCACATTTGTAGCGCGCATACCTATCCTATCAGCCAAACGAGAAAAAACACCAAACCCATGTCTTTCAAAAAAATGACGTAAAGAATTTACATAAATCATTTGATAAATTTTACTGCAAGATACTATTTTAATTTGTCAGAAAAATACTATGCCAATAATTTTTTAGTCATATAGTGAAGCATATCTTCGACCTCTACGAAATCATCATTTTTTATTGAAATATCTGTAAGTCTTGGGAGGTGCTTTGCGAAGTAAATATGGTTGTTGGACATTTCAAATAAATTGGTTGCAAATGCAAATGGATATTTAAACTCTGGATTCACTTCTGAAATAACTTTTGAAACTGTATTAGCCAGACTCTTGTAACTCCCAAAAAGACCTTTTGAGTTTTCGTTATCTACTTGTTTCGTATGATAGGCTTTCACTCCTTCTGAAATGACAATATTATGAAGTATACTTTCATTTACATAACTTATTCCAGGATTATCTTTGGGAGCAGAAACAAATGAATGTATAATTATTTTAAGTTTTTTATTAGGATCAACAACATTCATAGTATTAATTGATATTAAATAACTCACCCATTCCCAATACCAATTGACCAAAAAAAGCAATAACATATGCTTGTTTTCAAAATATCTATAGATAGATGCTTCTGTAGAATTCATCTTTTCTGCCAATTTTTTAAATGTAAAAACTTCAAATCCAAATTCGTCAATCAATATAATACTATACTTAATAATATTTCTACCCAATTTTGAATCTTGTGGTTCTTTTAAGTACAATCCATCGTTTAATGATATTTTTATTTCTACACTCAATTTTATTTTTTTAAATTAATAAAGAAATTTTTTAAAAGATCTATTTTTTACTAGTAATCATACAAATATAGAAAAGTTTGTAGTATTTTCAATAGCATTACTATCATTTTAAAAAGTATTGTTATATTTGTAATAAAAATAGATTAATTTTAGTCAATAGACTTTAAGTTGTCATTATAAACTTTTAAAATTAAATTTAATGAAAGCACACACTCAAGAAACTCAAGCGACAATGACTCCAGAAAAGTCATTGCAACATTTAAAAGAAGGAAACCTTAGATTTCAAGATAATTTAAAAGCCAATAGAAACTTACTAGAACAAGTAAACGATACAAGTACAGGTCAATATCCATTTGCTACTGTCTTAAGTTGTATAGATTCTAGAGTTTCTTCAGAATTAATATTTGACCAAGGATTAGGTGATATTTTTTCCGTGAGAATTGCAGGAAACTTTATAAATGAAGATATTTTAGGAAGTATGGAATTTGCCTGTAAACTTGCAGGAACCAAGTTGGTAGTCGTTTTAGGACATACAGCGTGTGGTGCAGTAAAAGGAGCTTGTGAGGATGCTAAGTTAGGAAACCTTACTAGTATGTTAGCCAAAATTAAACCCGCAGTTAGTGCAGTAGTATCACCAGAAGATGCAAGTTTAAGAAACTCATCCAATATTGAATTTGTCAATAATGTTGCTCAAAAAAATGTACACTTGTCAATTGATAGGATACTGAATGAAAGTGAAGTTCTTAATGAAATGGTGAAAAATGGAGAAATTAAAATTATCGGAGGAATGTATGACATTCATTCAGGTGCTGTGAGTTTTTATGAATAATTAGGTATTAATAATTAAATGAAAAAGAAGAATTCAATTGTAAGTTTGGTAGTATTAATGATTTCATTAATGCTCCCAAATATTGCTCAAAGTCAAGATAGTGATTTTGGAAATTGGTTGATTTACATTGGAAATAAAAAATTGAACGACACATGGAATATTCATCATGAAGTCCAGTATAGAAATTACAATGCAATTGGTGATCTAGAACAGTTATTATTGCGAACAGGTTTAGGATATACATTTAACGATGGTAAAAATAATGTTCTTCTTGGCTATGGCTACATCTTATCAGAAAATTATACAGGTATTCTTGATGAAAAAATTTCGGTAAACGAACACAGAATCTATCAACAATTTACTTCTAAGCAGAATGTAGGAAAAGTAAAATTAAACCATCGATATCGATTCGAACAACGATTTGTTGAAAGTGATTTTAAAATGCGTTTCAGGTATTTTTTAGGGCTAAATATTCCTCTTACTTCTAATGATAATGGTGAAAAAGACTTTTATTTATCTGCCTATAATGAAATCTTTTTAAATACTAAATCTTCCGTATTTGACCGAAATAGACTTTATGGAGGAATTGGTTATAAAATCAATAAAAACATACGTCTTGAAGCAGGTTATATGAATCAATTCTTTGAAACAAGTGGTCGTGACCAATTCAACATCATCACTTTTGTTAATTTTTAAAAAACAACTTCGCTTTTCATTAAATATAATTTATCCATTATTCAACTTGATTGAGTATAAAACAAATAATATCTTGGCGATAAGTGTATCTCCATAAAACTAAATAACTACCACCACACCATAATTCTCAATTCAATTCTGTAACTTTGCTTTTTTCCAGTAATTTATGTCAGATAAGCAAGAATATATTGAAGTTTTAGGTGCAAGAGTTCACAACCTTAAAAACATTGATGTACGGATTCCACGTGAGAAATTAGTCGTGATAACTGGTTTAAGCGGAAGTGGAAAATCATCATTGGCATTTG
The DNA here is from genome assembly GCA_905479835.1 of uncultured Flavobacteriaceae bacterium. GTDB lineage: Bacteria > Bacteroidota > Bacteroidia > Flavobacteriales > Flavobacteriaceae > Urechidicola. The sequence continues at coordinate 23,680 of CAJQNZ010000066.1, read as the reverse complement.
ACACTATCTATGCTGAAGGACAGCGCCGTTATATAGAAACTTTTTCTGCTTATGCTAGGCAATTTCTTGGAGGTCTTGAACGTCCAGATGTTGATAAAATTGATGGGCTTTCGCCTGTAATTGCTATAGAACAAAAAACGACTAATAAAAGTCCACGTTCTACCGTAGGAACCATCACTGAGATTTATGATTTTATGCGCTTGTTATATGCACGTGCTTCTGATGCCTATTCATACAACACACAAGAAAAAATGGTGAGTTATAGTGACGAGCAGATTTTAGACTTAATCTTGACAGATTTTGATTCCAAAAAAGTAAGCGTCCTTGCTCCTGTTGTAAAATCCAGAAAAGGTCATTATCGAGAACTCTTTGAACAAATTGCCAAGCAAGGATTTGTAAAAGTCCGAGTAGATGGAGTAATTATGGATATTGAAAAAGGAATGCGTCTGGATCGTTATAAAAATCACGATATTGAAATTGTAATAGATCGCTTAAAAATAGATGATTCTGTAGAAAAAAGATTGAAAGAAACAATTACGACAGCACTCTATTCTGGAAATAATATTTTAATGGTACTCGATTCAGAAAATGACAAACCTCGTTATTTCAGTCGTGAATTAATGTGTCCTACTACAGGAATTGCATATCCTAACCCTGAACCAAATACGTTCTCTTTTAATTCGCCCAAAGGTGCTTGTCAGATCTGTAATGGTCTCGGAAAAGTGAATATTGTCAATCATGATAAAATCATTCCTGACACTTCTTTATCCATAAAAAATGGTGGGATCACTCCTCTAGGCGAACAAAAAAGTAGTTGGATTTTTAAACAATTACAGTTAATCGCAGATCGCTATAATTTTAAACTAACTGATCCTATTTCTTCGATTTCAAAAGAAGCCATGGAAATCATTCTTCATGGAGGAAATGAAAAATTTGAAATTGCTTCCAAAACCATGGGAATCACAAGGAATTATGAAATTGATTTTGAAGGAATTATAAACTTTATTGAAAGCCAATATAAAAATTCGGATTCAACATCCATAAAACGATGGGCCAAAGGCTTTATGGATGAAGTAAATTGTATGACTTGCCAAGGCAAACGATTAAAAAAAGAAGCCTTACATTTTAAAGTTTTAGGAAAAAATATTGCAGATCTAGCGCAAATGGATGTTGTGGAATTGGCAAAATGGTTCAGTACTATTGAGGGTAATCTTTCAGAGAGACAACAGACAATAGGACATGAAATCATTAAAGAAATACGCACTAGAATTCAGTTTTTACTAGATGTAGGATTGGAATATTTAACGATTGATAGAACTTCTAAGTCACTTTCTGGAGGAGAAGCGCAACGCATACGACTCGCAACTCAGATAGGTTCACAACTTGTAGGAGTGCTATATATTCTTGACGAACCAAGTATTGGATTACATCAACGTGATAACCAAAAATTGATTGATTCATTAGAGAAATTAAGAGATGTAGGAAATTCAGTCATTGTTGTAGAACATGACAAGGATATGATTGAAAAGGCGGACTTTGTATTAGATATAGGTCCAGGAGCAGGACGCCATGGTGGTGAAATAGTGAGTAAAGGAACTTATGAAGATTTAAAAAGTCATGATACCCTTACTGCAGATTATTTGACAGAAAAGAAAAAAATTGAAGTTCCTAAAAAACGCAGAAAAGGAAATGGAAAAAAAATTATACTCTCAGGAGCAACTGGAAACAACTTAAAAGATGTTACTGTAACTTTTCCTTTGGGTAAAATGATCTGTGTTACTGGAGTTTCAGGAAGTGGAAAATCCACGTTAATTAATGAGACCTTATACCCTATCTTAAACCATCATATTTATAGAGCCGTAAAAAAACCGATGCCCTATAAATCCATTAAAGGGCTTCAACACATTGATAAAATTATTGCGATTGACCAATCTCCTATTGGAAGAACTCCTCGCTCCAATCCTGCAACATACACAAGTGTTTTCAGTGACATCAGAAGTATTTTTACTAAAATTCCTGAAGCACAAATAAGAGGTTATAAACCTGGAAGGTTCTCATTTAATGTAAAAGGAGGACGTTGTGAAACCTGTCAAGGAGGCGGTGTACGTGTGATTGAAATGAATTTCTTGCCAGATGTTGAAGTTGAATGTAAAACGTGTCAAGGAAAAAGGTTTAATAGGGAAACATTGGAAATAAGATACAAAGGAAAGTCTATTTCAGATGTGTTAAATATGACAATTGATGAAGGTGTACAGTTTTTTGAAAAACACCCTAAAATTCATAAAAAATTAAAAACTATAAAAGATGTAGGTCTTGGCTATATAACACTCGGTCAGCAATCTACAACACTTTCTGGTGGAGAAGCACAACGGATAAAACTCGCTTCTGAATTGTCTAAAAGAGATACAGGAAATACATTTTATATTCTTGACGAACCTACAACTGGACTACACTTCGAAGACATAAGAGTCTTGATGGAAGTACTTAATAAATTGACTGACAAAGGAAATACAGTACTCGTAATTGAGCATAATATGGATGTGATCAAACTTGCAGATCATATTATAGATATCGGAAAAGAAGGCGGGAAAAATGGTGGAGATGTTTTATGTGTTGGAACTCCAGAAAAAATTGTGAGTAACAAAGAAAGCTACACCTCGCAATTCTTAAAAAAAGAATTACCTTAGCATACTTGTTTTTTTGACAAATTTTTAAAATTAAAATAATAAAAAGAATGCTTATGGATATGAATGAAGATAGAAAGATAATAGAAAAGTTTAAACATAAGACTTGGAATGAGATAAAAACAAATGACTCTTGGGCTATTTTTAAGATCATGGCAGAGTTTGTCGAAGGGTATGAAAAGTTAAATAACATAGGTCCTTGCGTGAGTATTTTTGGCTCTGCAAGAACCAAATCTGACCACAAATATTACCAACTTGCTGAGCGTATTGCCTTTAAATTAACTCAAAACGGATATGGAGTTGTAACTGGTGGAGGTCCAGGAATTATGGAGGCTGGAAATAAAGGTGCACATAGAGGAAAAGGAGTTTCTGTAGGTTTAAATATTGAATTGCCATTTGAACAACATGACAATCCATATATCGATAGAGGGAAAAGTTTAGACTTTGATTATTTCTTTGTGAGAAAAGTAATGTTTGTTAAATATTCACAAGGATTTGTTGTCATGCCTGGAGGATTTGGAACATTGGACGAAATGTTTGAAGCGATTACTTTAATTCAGACTAAAAAAATTGGTGCATTTCCTATAATTCTAGTAGGAAGTGAATTCTGGAGTGGATTAATTGATTGGGTAAAAGATACTTTATTAAACAAATTTGGAAATATCAGCGAAAAAGATTTGGATTTATTTTCAATTGTTGATACTGAAGAAGAAGTACTAGATGTAATCAATGAATTCTATAAAAAATATAGTTTAAGTCCAAATTTCTAATTCCAAATGAAAAAATCAATTTCATTATTGATTCTTATGTTTTTATTATGTTCAAGTGGTTTTTCACAGACACGTATTAAAACATTATTTTACAATTTATTGTATTATCCATCTGGAGAACCTAATGATCGAGAAGTGACTTTAAAATCTATTCTTGATACTTATAATCCAGATATTTTTACTGTATGTGAACTAGAAACTGCTGAAGGTGCCGATGAAATATTATCACAATCGATAAAATCCTCTCGCCCTAATTTTGCAAGAGCAACTTTCGTCACCAATCAATCTGATCCATCAGCAGACAATCAATTGCACCAACTATTGTTCTATAATACCGACTTATTCACACTTGAAAATGAGCAAGTACATCCTACGTCTATAAGAGATATAAATCAATATACATTAATACTTAAATCGGAAGACGCAGAAGTAAATCCTATAAGAATTGAATATTTTGTTACGCATTTTAAATCTAGTGATGGTACAGCAAATAAAAATTTACGATTGGATATGGCAAAGGTCTTTACAGCAGTTTTAGAAAATTTGGATCCAGATACTTATGTAGTTTTTTCAGGCGATTTTAATTTTTACACCTCTTCAGAGCCAGCATATCAAGAATTATTGGATCTTAATAATAACATTGTAATGATTGATCCAATGCATGATAATTCTTATGTACAAAGTTGGACAAACGATACACCTACTTATGCAGCGCTTCATACACAAGCAACTAGAAAATTTCAACAGAATGGGAATGGGGCGTTTAGCGGAATGGATGATCGATTTGATTTTTCTTTTATTTCTAAAAACCTTACAACTAGTTCAGAACTGTATATAATTCCAGATACCTACGATGCATATGGAAACAATAAAAACTGTTTTGATAAAGATATAAATGATGCAACATGCACAGGTGAATACTCTCAATCCCTTCGAAATGACTTATATATAATGAGCGATCATACTCCTGTTGTGATGGAACTTGAAACAACAAAAACTATTTTAAATATTGACAAAATTGACCTTCATAGTCAATTTAATATCATAGGAAGCAACCTAATCAATTCTATTGTATCTATACAAATAAGTAGTGACTTCTATAATTCCACATTATTAATTCACAATCAGTTAGGTCAATTAGTCAAAACAATTGATACAACTATTGACAACCAAATCTTAACAGATGTAAGTAGTTTATCAAATGGAATGTATATTATTACTTCGTCTAATATAAATTTTACTAAACCCATTAAATTCTTAAAAGTTAATTGAAAAGAATTTTAACATTTTGTAGTATCATCACATTTTTTATTTCTCATTTTTCTTCTGCTCAGAATAATGAAATAACTATTGATGCAAATTTAGATACTGAAAAAGACATCCTTAAAATCCAACAAGAAATAATTTACTTCAATACTTCAGAATCCAATCTAGATACAATCTATTTACATAATTGGGCAAATAGTTATAGGGATAAAACAACTCCATTATCCAAAAGATTACTTGAAAATTATAATAAAAATCTATACTTCGCTAAAGACAAGGACAGAGGATATTCTAATATAAATAATATTTCAATTGATTATTCAACTACAGAAATAATTCAAGATGAAAAAAAATTGGATATCGTAAAAATTGTATTGAAAAAAACTTTAATTCCTGGAGATTCGTTAAGAATAAATGCTACGTATACAGTAAAAATTCCATCTGATAAATTCACACGTTACGGACGAAATAAAAATTCTTATAATTTACGCTATTGGTATTTAGTTCCCGCTGTGTTCGATGGAACATGGAATACAATGAGTAATTATGATATGGATGATATTTTCATGAACCTTACTGATTATAAAATAAATATTTCAATCCCTGAAAAATACAAACTCTACTCAAGTCTAAAATCCAAAAAAAACATTGAAAAAGGGTTTGTTACCTATCACTTATCTGGGAAAAATAGAGTTGATATCGAATTAAATATCAATACAATCGATGAATTTGAAATTATAGAATCTGATCATCCAGCAATCATTACAAATTTAAAATCATCCAAACTAAATCAAAAAATAAAAAGAGATCTACTGAACAGAGAAATCGCTTTTATCGAAAAGTATTTAGGAGAATACCCTCATGATAAATTGCTGATAAATAAGATTACTTATCGAAAAAACCCTGTGTATGGTCTAAGTCAACTACCCAATTTTTTAAGACCTTTTTCAGATACATTTGAATGGGATATTAAAATGTTTAAAGCATTATCTAGAGAATATATTGACCGCACAATAATTGCAAACAAGCGAATAGATTCTTGGCTAGTAGATGGATTGCAATCTTATATTATGATGAAATATGTTTCTGAAAATTACCCAGAAATAAAAGTTCTGGGTGATATCTCAAAATTATGGGGAGTCCGAAAATTCAACTTAGCACAATTAAATTTCAATGATAAATATCCTTTCGTATATCAGTTTGCCGCTCGTAAAAACGTCGATCAATCTTTAACCACAGAAACACAAAATTTATCGAATTTTAATAGAAAAATTGTCAATCGATACAAAGCAGGATTGGGAATTAGATATTTGGATGAATTTATAGGTGATAATATAATTCCTCAGAAAATAAAGCAGTTTTACAATGAAAATGTATTAAAAATAACCTCAAGTGATGTTTTTGAAAAATTAATTACCAACGAAACAGACCTAGATTTAGGATGGTTTTTCGGAGATTATATACAATCAAAAAAGAAAATTGATTATACCATAAATAAAGTTGAATCTAAAAATGATTCAATAGCAATTACGATTGAAAATAAAAGCAATATGACTGCTCCTGTTGCATTATATGGAGTTAAAGGTAAAGACATTCATTTTAAAAAATGGATTTCAGGAATAGATTCAATTAAAACAGTAAACATTTCTAAAAATGGATTCAATAGATTATCTCTCAACTATGAATATTTATATCCTGAATTTAATTTAAGAAACAACTGGAAAAATACCAATAAAAAACTTTTCAATAGACCTATCCAGTTGAAATTTCTTAAAGATATTGAAGATCCATATTATAATCAGATTTACTACTCACCTGCAGTAAAATATAATTATTATGACGGATTACAATTGGGAGTTTCATTAAGTAATAAAACTTTTTTAAATAAGAATTTCACTTATAAATTAGCACCACTTTATAGCATAAAATCAAAAGACTTAACAGGTTCGTTTTCATTCGTCTATGAATACTTACCAGAAGATGGAAAGATTTATAATTATAGATTTGGAGTAGCAGGAAGTTACTTTCATTATGCTCCAGAATTAGGATATAGAACTTTAACTCCATTTACCTCTGTAAGCTTTAAAAGGAAAAGCCTCAGAGATGTAGGTGGAAGCGCATTGTATCTTAATTATGTTGATGTAAAAAGAGATTTAAATCCCGATGCAGCATTTCCAAATCCAGAATCTAATAAATACAATGTATTTAACCTTGGTTATTCTTATTCTAAACCTGAAATTTTACAAGATATTAGACACAATGCCAATTTTGAATTAGGTGGTAAATTTAGCAAACTGACTTACGATTTTAGATATAGAAGATTGACTGATAAAAATAGACAATTTGATTTTAGAATTTTTGCTGGTGCATTTTTGCATAACAAGACAGAATCTGACTTCTTTAGTTTTGGACTATCAAGACAAACTGATTATTTATTCAAATACAATTTCCTTGGAAGATCAGAAGGAAGTGGATTTTTTAGCCAACAATTAATTACCAATGAAGGAGGTTTTAAGTCCAATCTACCGACCAATTTCGCCAATCAATGGCTTACATCAATGAATACAAGTGTAGGAATATGGAAATGGACTGAATTATATAATAGTGTAGGATTTGTTAAAAGTAAAAACACACCAGTATATTTTGCCTATGAAACTGGTATAAGACTCAATTTTGTTCATGAAATAATGGAACTTTATTTCCCTCTGCATTCGAATTTGGGATGGGAAGTAGAACAAGAAAATTACCTTTCAAGAGTTCGTTTTGTGATTACTCTAAGACCAAAAAAAATTATCAATTTCATAAAAAGAGGATACTATTAAAGAGAATATCATAATTTTTATTGCGTATTGTAAAAATTCATTATATTAACTTAAATTTGTAAAAAAATAAATTACAATCTATGACATCCAATGTTACTGCAAAAAAAACGGAGCAACTTTCATTTGAAGAGTTTAAAAATGAAGTTTTAAACGATTATACAATAGCCGTAGTAAGTAGAGAATGTAGTTTATTAGGAAGAAGAGAAGTTCTTACAGGAAAAGCAAAGTTTGGAATTTTTGGAGACGGAAAGGAAGTGCCACAATTGGCAATGGCAAAAGCCTTTCAGAAAGGTGATTTTCGATCTGGATATTATCGTGATCAGACATTTATGATGGCTATAGGAGAATTAACTCCACAACAATTTTTTGCAGGACTTTATGCACATACAGATATTTCTGCAGATCCACAATCTGCTGGAAGACAAATGGGAGGGCATTTTGCAACTCATAGTTTGAATGAAGATGGTTCTTGGAAAAACTTAACAGAACAATACAATTCTAGTGCCGATATCTCTCCTACTGCTGGGCAAATGCCTAGACTTGTAGGTCTTGCACAAGCATCCAAGGTTTATCGTAATCTTAAAGATTTAAAAGATAAAACGAATTTCTCAATCAATGGAAATGAAGTTGCTTGGGGAACAATAGGAAATGCATCCACGAGTGAAGGACTTTTTTTTGAGTCTTTCAACGCTGCTGGTGTTTTACAGGTTCCTATGCTTATAAGTGTATGGGATGATGAATATGGAATCTCCGTTCATGCAAAACATCAAACCACAAAAGAAAATATCTCAGAAATCTTAAAAGGTTTTCAACGCGATGAAAAAGGGAAAGGTTATGAAATATTAAGAGTAAAAGGTTGGGATTATGTACAATTGATAGCTATCTATAATAAAGCATCTAAAATAGCAAGAGAAGAACATGTTCCTGTATTAGTTCATGTAAATGAATTAACACAACCTCAAGGACATTCTACTTCTGGATCTCATGAACGTTATAAAAATGCTGATAGACTTCAATGGGAAAAGAATCATGATTGTATTTTAAAAATGCGTGAATGGATTTTAGACTTTGAATTAGAAACTCAATCTGGAGAAGTTTTAAGATTCGTTGAAAATGAAGATACCCTTAAAGAAATTGAAAGAAAGGCTAAAAAAGAAGTAAGCGTAGCGAAGAGAAATGCTTGGAATGCATGCTTGGCTCCTATCAATACTCAATTACAAGAAGCAATACAACTACTTGGAAATGTAATCAATACAAATTCTAATAAGAATTTTATAGTTAAAATAATAAATGATTTAAAATCTTTACACGAACCAACTCGCAAGGACATTTTCACTCTAGTTCGTAAAGTATTACCTTATCTTGTTGGAGATGATTCAGCACATAAAAGCCAATTTATCAATTGGTTAAGAAAAACATCTGAAGAAAATCAAGAAAAATACAGTTCGAATTTATATGACGATTCTGAAAATAGTTTACTAAATATTAAAGAAATTCTTCCTATTTATGGAGAGAACTCTAAAAGTGTAGATGCAAGAATTATTTTAAGAGATAATTTTGACAAAATATTTAGTGAAAGACCTGAAGTGTTAATTTTTGGTGAAGATACAGGTTATATAGGTGATGTAAACCAAGGTCTGGAAGGATTACAAGAGAAATATGGTGATACTCGAATTTCTGACACAGGAATCCGTGAAGCAACAATAATAGGGCAAGGAATAGGAATGGCAATGAGAGGATTAAGACCTATTGCAGAGATTCAATATCTAGATTATCTATTATATGCACTTCAGATTATGAGTGATGATATTGCAACTTTACGTTACAGAACTTACGGAAGACAAATGGCTCCTATAATTATTCGTACAAGAGGACATAGACTTGAAGGAATATGGCATTCAGGATCTCCTATGGGAATGATTTTAGGTGCATTGAGAGGAATCCATATTTTAGTTCCACGTAATATGACCAAAGCCGCAGGTTTTTACAATACATTATTACAGGCAAACGAACCTGCGCTTGTGATAGAAAACTTAAATGGATATCGATTAAAAGAGAAATTACCAACTAATATTGGCGAATTTACAACACCTATAGGAGTTGTTGAAACTGTCAAAAAAGGTGAAGATCTTACAATTGTCTCTTATGGATCAACACTTAAAATTGTGGAAGATGTAGCTAAGGAATTACAACAAGTAGATATCAATGTGGAAGTAATAGATGTTCAGAGTTTATTACCATTTGACATAAACCATGATATTGTAAAAAGTTTGCAAAAAACAAATAGACTTCTGATTGTGGATGAAGATGTTCCTGGAGGAGGATCTGCGTATATTTTACAAGAAATAATTGAAAACCAAAATGGATACCAATATCTTGATAGCAAACCCATAACACTCTCGGCCAAGGCACATAGAGCAGCTTATGGAACTGATGGTGATTATTATTCCAAACCAAGTAGCAATGATATTTTTGAAACTGTATATTCGATTATGAATGAGGTGGATCCTACTAAATTTCCTAAATTAATTTAGTTAAAAGCAGGTTTTTTAATTATGTATATTTGATTTTCTGTATATTTATGGTTCATTAATCTAACCATGAATATCCGATGAAAAATCTACTATTTATTAGCATCCTATTTTTATCATTTTCAACAGTTCTTTATGCACAAGATAGAACGATTGCAACAGATTCAGTTGTAATTACGAAACACCAGACAACTGTTAAAGGTGTCACTTTTCCCTATACTGCAGAAACAGGAACACTTCCTTTATGGGAAGACGAAAAGGCAATAGCTTCTTTATTTTACACCTATTATAAACGAACAGATGTTAAGGACGATACTAAAAGACCCCTAGTGTTTTCATTTAATGGAGGTCCAGGTTCAGCATCTGTATGGATGCATATTGCTTACACAGGACCACAAATATTAAATGTTGATAGTGAAGGATATCCTTTACAACCATACGGAGTAAAAACCAATCCTTATTCAATACTCGATGTCGCTGATATCGTTTTTGTAAATCCTGTAAATACTGGATATTCGAGAATGATTAAAGACAAAGATGGAGATTATCCTGATCGTAAAAAATTCTTTGGTATCAATGCAGATATTAAATATCTAGCAGAATGGATGAATACATTTGTAACTAGAAATAATCGTTGGCGCTCAGCTAAATATATTATTGGTGAGAGTTATGGAGGTACACGTGTCGCTGGACTTGCTCTAGAACTACAAGAATCTCAATGGATGTATATCAATGGAGTTATTATGGTTTCTCCAGCCGATTATAAAGTTTTCAATTCTGATGTTCCTGTTCAATCTGGAACAAACTTACCCTATTTCACTGCTGCTGCTTGGCATCATAAAATGCTGCCAAAATCGCTACAAGATAAAGATCTCTTGGAAATTCTTCCTGAAGCAGAGGAGTTTGCTCTGAACTCTTTAATTCCAGCGCTAGCGAAGGGTGGATTTATTTCAGAAAATGAAAAACAACAAGTCGCAGAAAAAATGGCATACTATTCAGGAATGTCAAAAAAATCAATCTTACAAAACAATTTAGACGTAAGCACAGGTTTTTTCTGGAAAGAATTGTTAAGAGATTCTGGCAAGACGATTGGTAGATTAGATTCTCGATATATCGGAATTGATAAAAAAGAAACTGGAGATTATCCAGATTACAATGCTGAATTAACCTCTTGGTTACATTCTTTTACACCTGCAATAAATTTTTATCTCAGAGAGCATTTAAATTTTAAAACCGATTTAAAATACAATATGTTTGGCGATGTGCATCCTTGGGACAGAAGAAACAATACGGTAAGAGAAGATTTACGCAAGGCTATGGCAGAAAATCCATATTTAAACGTGATGGTTCAAAGTGGATATTATGATGGTGCAACTACCTATTTTGCTGCAAAATATTCTATGTGGCAGACAGATCCAAGTGGAAAAATGAAAGATCGATTTAGTTTTAAAGGATATCGAAGTGGACATATGATGTATTTACGAAATGAAGATTTGAAATCTTCAAATCAAGATATCAGAGATTTTATAAAAAAATCTACACCTAAAGTAGGCCAGTCGGCAAAATATTAATTTGCTGTGTCATAAAATTACCTTGAATGTTGGTCACTGATTATTGTTTATTAAACTTTGGTCACTGAGCGGAGTCGGAGTGAGTAGAAATATGATTCGGAACCTATTTATTAATTGTATTTTATGGATTCCAGGTTTACTCATTCATTCTTATTTCAAATAGTATTCATGAATCTTAAATCTTTAAAAATAACATTGGATTAAACACTTACTCCCTTTTCAAAAGACTATTTCCTATTGCACATTGTAGACATTTCTGTAGTGTGCAATAGTTGTTTTTAAGTTCCAATAATGACTGAGTTTCAAAAGCATTTTTTGAACTTATTTTTAAAGAATCAAACTTTGAAATAATACTATTTTTTTCAGGCTTCAGTTGGATCATTAATTCAATAATTTCTGACTCATCAAGTTTTCCTATATATTTCTGATAGACAAACTTTAAAGGAATGATTGTATTTATCAACAGCAAATCGATAAAAGAGTTGGATAATTTCTTCACTCTTTTCGGAGAAATTTTTTCAAATGTATAATGCGTATTCCAAAACTCAGAAGTAGTAACTGAAAATAATTCATAGAAATCAGAAGTAGAATTTACTTCCATAAGTTTTGAAAATAAATTCTGATGTAAATGATACAAACTTGCAAATTGAGAAATTCTAATTGTTGGGAAATTCATAGGCCTCAACCTAAAATACTTAACAGAATGATAATTTTGAACCAACTTGTATTTTTTACGCTGATATGTATATTCTTTTTTCAAATCATTGTAATACTGATTTTCTAATGATTTTTCTAGTAACCCTAACTCTCCCAAAAATAAACTTTCCAAATTCAGTTGGTCTTTTGCTTCCTTTCTTACAAAAGAAAAATCCAAAGATTGAGCCATTCCAAAAAAAGCATCAGCATTTACTTTTAACCCAAAATTACGAGCCATCAATTGAAATAAAACCGCTTCCCAATTATAATTTGTTTTCTCTAAAAGTTCAATTATAAAAACAGACTTTCCTTCCAATCGCTCAAAAAACAAACGCTCTTTCCAATTTTTCAACGTAAAATCATCAACCGAATGAATATCATTTTCACAATTGATCCATTTTTGAGGTTTTGAAAATAGTTTTTGATAATTCTCAAGCAATTCTTTTGAAACAAAATTTTTCAATTCCAAAGTTGGAATAGCACTGTTTTCACTGGTATGAATTTCTACATCATGATTCCATACAACATGAAGAATCACATTGTCATAATTGGGATCTGATTCATGATTATGGATATACCAATCTGATGAATTTAAGTGAATTTCAACATTTCCAGCCCATAATTGACTTCCTATTTTCAGTTGCGCGTTGAAAAAATCAGGTCCTGAATTATAATTATGTCTCCCTACAGAAGTTACGCTTATCAACTCATCTTGAGTTGTACGTAATTGAGTGGTAAAAAACAGTTTGTGTTTCCACAAATAATGAATTAAATCTTCTTTCATGTACCTATATGTATTGTTTTTTAACGGACACATGTGTTCGCTCTTAAGCATTCACTTGGTTATTAAAAATCCTAACATGCTCGTTTCATGTGCCTATATATATTGTTTTTTAACGGTCACATGTGTTCGCTCTTATGCATTTACTTGGTTATTAAAATCCTAACATGCTCGTTTCATGTGCATATATTATTTTACGAAAGCGGTCACGTACTGTTCGCTAATAATATTTTTTTTAGATGGTAAATTTCTAGTATGCTCGTTTCATAGCATAATAAAAACTAAATATACGACCTTTATAACAGTATTAGAAATATCAATCTTAATTTAGGAAGACACTGCTATTTATTTACGTTCTTTGTAATAAATTAATGACTAATGAATAGTATTCAACAATTGGAATGGCGTTACGCTACTAAAAAATTTGATAAAAAAAACAAACTGTCTGATAATCAAATTGATATTTTAAAAAACGGTTTTAATTTAACTGCTACTTCATATGGCTTACAGCCACTTAAGTTATTAATTATAAGCAATGAAAAGTTAAAAAAAGAACTGCTAAATCATTCTTTTAATCAACAACAAGTTGTGGATTGCTCACATTTATTAGTGATATGTATTAAAACCATTATTGATGGAGATTATGTTGATGAAAAATTTAATTTAGAAAAGGAAGTTAGAAATGTTTCTGAAGAATCTATTGGAGGTTTTCGAACTTTCTTAAAAGATACTATTACTAATAAACCCAAAGAAGAAATTGAAATTTCCTCAATCAATCAAGCATATATTGCACTAGGAAACCTGATGACGCTTTGTGCATTTGAAAAAATAGATTCTTGCCCTATGGAAGGATTTATACCTTCAGAGTATGATAGAATATTAGACCTAAAAAAACAAAATTTAAAATCTGTTCTTTTACTTCCTGTAGGATTCAGAGCAAATAATGATTTTATGAGTTCGATGAAAAAAGTTCGAATTCCAATTGCAGAATCAGTTGTTGAAATCAAATAATACTTTACCACAATTTGTTTACATTTGTTAACCAATTTTAATTTAAAAAAATGAGTATAGAAGTAAGAAATCTAGAACCGAAGAGAGTTTGGAATAATTTTGCAGATTTGAATGCAGTTCCACGACCATCTAAAAAAGAGGAACGTGTAATTGCTTTTATGGTAGAGTTTGCTAAAAAATTAGGGTTGGAAACAACTATTGACCCTGTACAAAATGTCATAATTAAGAAACCTGCTACATCTGGAATGGAAAATCGCAAGATGATTGTAATGCAGAGTCATCTTGATATGGTACATCAAAAAAATAATGATACTGTTTTTGATTTTGAAACAGAGGGTATAAAAATGTATGTTGATGGAGATTGGGTACGTGCAGATGGTACAACATTGGGTGCAGATAATGGTCTTGGTGTTGCTACTATTATGAGTATTCTTGAATCTACAGACATACCTCATCCTGCAATTGAAGCATTATTTACAATTGATGAAGAAACTGGAATGACTGGGGCAATGGGACTTCAAGGAGGATATCTTGATGGTGAGATTCTTTTAAATCTTGATACAGAAGATGATGATGAAATAGGTGTCGGTTGTGCAGGAGGTGTTGATGTAACTGCTACAAAAAACTATATACAAGAAAATGTTTCATCCGATGTAACTGCCTATAAAATCACTGTAAAAGGATTGCAAGGAGGACACTCTGGAATGGATATTATCAAAGGATTGGGGAATGCGAATAAGATCATGAATCGCATTTTATATGCCCTTAACGATGTTGTTTCTATTGCCGATATAGATGGTGGTAGTTTGAGAAATGCCATTCCTCGAGAAAGTAATTCGATTGTTACGACTCATGATGATACTGCATTTAAAAACTTATTTGACAAAGTAGTTTCTGAAATTCAGAATGAATATAAAACTGTAGAAAGTGATTTAGAAATAATTACAACAGTAGCAGAAATACCTTCTTCTACCCTATCAACTTCTGATCAAAAAGCATTGCTAAACACTGTCTATTCAGCACATAACGGCGTTTTTAGAATGAGTCCAGATATTGAAAATTTAGTTGAAACTTCCAATAATATTGCGAGAGTTGTTGTGAAAGATGGCGCTATAAAAATTGGTTGCTTAACACGCTCTTCAGTTGAATCTGGAAAATGGGATATGGCACATACTTTACAATCTACATTTGAATTAGGCGGATTTAATGTTGAATTTGGAGGTTCTTATCCTGGATGGAAACCAAATCCAGACTCTGCTATTTTAAAAGTGATGAAAAAAGTATATGAAGATATGTTTGAAGAAAAACCAAATATATTGGCTTGTCATGCAGGACTTGAGTGTGGAATTTTAGGTACACATTATCCAGAAATGGATATGATCTCATTTGGCCCTACCATTAAAGGCGCACATTCTCCTGACGAAAGAGCAAGCATCAGTTCTACTCAGAAATACTGGAAGTATTTATTAGAAATTTTGAAAAATATTCCTGAGAAAAACTAAATGCGTTTTTATTTTTACATAACGTTCCTATTCATTTTTGTTATAAAAATCAATGGACAAGATGTAGAATTATTTCAACAATATGGTGGAAGAATAGATTTTACCATGATTGGAAATACCATGAACCTTGAAGAAAATGGACTCTCTTCAAGTTGTACTATTTTAACAGAATCTTCTGCTACATTAAATTTAAGCACTTCCGACACTATAGAGAGTGCTTATTTATATTGGGCTGGATCAGGTGATGGAGATTTAGAAATAAAATCAAATGATGTTGACATCCTACCTGATAGATCTTTTATAGATATTCAAGAAACTAGTAATCGCCCTTTTTTTAGTGCTTTTAAAGATGTTACAGCCCAAGTAACCTCAACTGGTAATGGCACATATACTGTTTCTGAATTGGATGTAAGTTCCGTAATTGATGACTATTGTACCAATGCTACTAATTTTGCTGGATGGGCGATACTTATTGTTTATCAAAACGACTCTTTTCCTCTCAATCAAATAAACATTTACGACGGCTTACAACACGTTCCTGATGAATTATCTATCCAACTCAACAATCTTAATGTAATTGACAATCAAGATGCTAAAATTGGTTTTCTAGCATGGGAAGGAGATGCTGGACTTAGTGTAAATGAATCATTATTAATCAATGGAAATCTGATTTCTAATCTTCCATTGAATCCAGGAAACAATGCGTTTAATGGAACCAATTCTTTTACCAATCAAAGTAATCTCTATAACATGGATATGGACTTTTATCCGATTCAAGATAATATTAACATAGGAGACACTTCTGCAAATGTTCAATTGACTTCAGGGCAAGATTTTGTAATGATAAATACGATTATTACCAAACTTAATAGCCAACTTCCGGATGCAGCAATTCTTATTGATGCATATGAAATAACATCTTGTAATGGAAACGAAATAAAAATCAATTTTACTTTATCAAACAACAACAGTACAGCAGTTTTACCTGCCAATACTTTAGTTACAATATACATCAATGAAATCCTTCTTGAATCATTCAATATATTGACAGATCTAGCAATTAATAATTCAGAAAGTTATGAATTCACATTCATTGTTCCAGAAAGTGAACTTCCAGATTTTACAATAAAAGCAATCGTAGATGAACAAGAATTGGTTTTAGAAATCAATGAAAAAAATAATACTGATCAAGTCTTTATTGAATTTCCTCAACTTCCAGAAACAGTAGAAATTCCAAATATTGGAACGTGTAATCTTGGACTTGAAAAAGGAGTTTTCGATTTGAGTGAAACCTACGATTTCTTGATAGAAAATTATAATTCAGATGTGGAATTAACTTTTTTTCCTACAGAAGAAGATTTGCTAAACAATACCAATACTATCAACACTGCATTCGAATACAATAACATTTCCAATCCACAGACAGTTTATGTAAAAGCATCAAATACTTCGATAAACTGTTTTGCTATAAGTGAATTTCAATTGAATATAGAAAACTGCCCTCCTTCTATTCCTGAGGCTTTCTCGCCAAATGGAGACGGAATCAATGAAGAATTTAAAATCACTGGATTGACTGATATTTTTACTGAATACCGTATTCTCATATACAATCGATACGGAAATATCGTGCATAAAGGAAATAACAATCTTCCGCTATGGAATGGAGCACTTTTAAATACCAATAAAATTGTACCTTCAGGAACTTATTTCTATATATTATATTTAAATAATTCAAATTTCAAACCCATAAATGGATGGGTATACATGGCGAAGTAACTACTTGACTTTATCCTTTATAAAAGTTAATTTCGCTTATAAAGATTGACCTATTAAGTTCAACTAATAAAGCGCGTTGTAAGCAGCCTAATTTTAATACCCAATCAGATAAAAAACACCTATGAAAAGAGTAGTATCAGAAGTTTTTCAAATTGCAGTTGGTATTCTTCTTGCAAGTATTGGATTAAAAATGTTTTTATTGCCAAATGGTTTTTTAGATGGTGGAGCAACCGGAATTGCAATTTTACTGAGTGAACTATTCGACTTTGACATTTCGTTTTTCTTATTAATTGTCAGTGTTCCATTTTTAATATTGGCTTGGTTCAGTCTGTCAAAAAGAATTTTTATCAAGTCAGTCTTGTCTATTATTTCATTGGCTATAATTATTCATTTTGAAAATTTTGAAGCAATTACAGATGACAAACTTCTTATAGCAATATTTGGAGGACTTTTCTTAGGAGCAGGAATTGGGTTGACCATAAAAAATGGTGCCGTTTTAGATGGTTCAGAAATTTTAGGGATTTTTATTAATCATCGATTAGGCATTAGTATAGGGAAAGTTATCCTGCTCTTTAACACTATCCTTTTCGGAATGACAGCAATATTACTTTCGCTAGAAATAGCAATGTATTCCATTCTTACTTTTATCGTAACTGCCAAAGTCATTGATTTAATGATTGAAGGCTTTGAAGATTATGTAGGATTAATGATTGTATCTCAAAAAACCAATATAATTAATGAAGAACTGATTACAATAATAGGTACAGGAACAACTTTATATCAAGGATATGGAGGTTATGGAAAAAGAGGTGTACAATCAAAAAAAGAAATCATTCATACAGTCATCAATAGAATAGATATCAGACGAACCTACAATTTAATTGACTCGATAGACAAGGAGGCTTTCATCATAGAATTTGACGTGAATAGTATAAAAGGAGGTATCTATACCAAGTTTCTTTCTAAAGAAGGCTTTAAGAAAACGATGGCAAAAAAAGAACTAAAGTAAAAATAAAATTCTGTCAGAGTTTTAAACTTGACTTTTTGTTTTTTAAAAGTTAACTTCGATTACCAATCGATATAGTTAATCCTGTACTCAACTTGATTGATTATAAAACAAACCATAGAGTAATACCTTAACAGAAATACATCTAGAACAAATGGTGGAATTAAGAAACTATCAAATAGAAATTGCTAAACAGTATGCTGAATATAGAAATAACCCAATTATATTTGATAATGGATATGATAAAGTTCCTAATCCTTTCACATTAAAAGATGCAAAGAAGTTTATTAAAATTCAAATTAAAAAAAAACCTGCAAACAGAAAATTAATATACTGGAAAGATCAATTTGTAGGGGAAATTGGAATTGATATTAAAGAAGATGTCTTTAAATTAAGTGCTGAAATGGGTTATTTTATTGCAGAACCATTTTGGGGAAATGGAATTGCCTCAAAAGCAATAAAATTTATGACTGATTATACATTCAAAAATTTTAATATTATAAGAATTGAAGCAGGAGTTTTTGCATTTAATAAACCATCCATGAGAGTCCTTGAAAAAAATAATTTTCATTTAGAAAGTATTAAAAGGAATGCTGTATTGAAAAATGGAAAAATAATAGATGACTACATTTGGGTTAAACTAAAAGAAACGACAAAATAGTATTAATGCCAACAAAGATGCATTTAATTAATTATTAGTTTTAATTTACTTATGAAAACCCTATTTTTCCTAGAGTTTATGTTTTATTTGCTAAACTAATTGCTGAAATACGCAACTAACCATACAAGAATAAAATAATCACAACTCCAAAAACCGAGCCTCTATAATCCCCTTTTTCTCCGTATTTTTACACCATGCAATTTAAACTCGTTTCTGACTTTCAACCTACAGGTGATCAACCTCAAGCCATAGAACAACTTACTACCGGAATTGACAATGGTGAGAAAGGACAAGTACTTCTTGGTGTAACAGGTTCTGGAAAGACGTTTACCGTTGCCAATGTGATTAAAAATGTAGATCGTCCTACACTCGTACTCGCACATAATAAAACCTTGGCAGCACAATTGTATGCTGAGTTCAAGCAATTTTTTCCAGAGAATTCTGTGGAATACTTTGTTTCTTACTACGATTACTATCAACCTGAAGCCTACATTCCAGTCACAGGAACTTATATTGAAAAAGATTTATCCATCAATGAAGATATTGAACGTATGAGAATAAGCACCTCTTCTGCCCTATTATCTGGTCGTAGAGATGTTCTTGTTGTTGCATCTGTTTCCTGTCTCTACGGTATTGGAAATCCTGTTGAATTCAAGAAAAACATCATTGAGATCGAGCAAGACCAATTGATTTCTAGAACTAAGTTTTTACATCAATTGGTTCAAAGTTTGTATTCTCGAACTGAAGTAGAAATAAGCAGTGGTATGTTTAAAGTAAAAGGTGATATCATTACCGTTTATCCTTCTTATGGAGATTATGCCTATCGCATCCATTTTTTTGGTGATGAAATTGAAGATATTGAAAGCTATGATCTCGAAAATAAAAGAGTGGTAGAAAAGTTTAAACAGTTAACGATTTATCCTGCCAATCTATTTGTCACTTCTCCAGACGTATTACAGAATGCCATTCATGCGATTCAAGAAGATATGGTGAAGCAAGTAGATTATTTCAAAGAGATCGGGAAACACCTCGAAGCTAAACGATTGAAAGAACGTACGGAGTTCGATCTTGAAATGATACGAGAATTAGGCTATTGTTCAGGAATTGAGAATTACTCTCGTTATCTTGATGGCCGTGAACCTGGAACACGTCCTTTCTGCCTATTGGATTATTTTCCAGATGATTACTTGATGATTATCGATGAAAGTCATGTTACAATTCCTCAGACACATGCCATGTATGGAGGAGATAGAAGTCGAAAAGAAAATTTGGTAGAATTTGGATTCAGATTACCTGCTGCAATGGACAATCGACCATTGAAGTTTGAAGAATTTGAAGCAATTCAAAACCAAATCATTTATGTAAGTGCTACACCTGCAGATTATGAATTGCAGAAAACTGAAGGTGTATTTGTCGAGCAAGTAATTCGACCTACAGGATTGTTGGATCCGATTATTGAAGTGCGTCCAAGTCTCAATCAGATTGATGACTTGATAGAAGAAATTCAAATCAGAGTTGAAAAAGACGAACGTACATTGGTGACTACTCTAACCAAAAGAATGGCAGAAGAATTGACTAAATACCTAAGCCGTATTCAGATTCGTTGTCGATATATCCATTCGGATGTAGATACATTGGAACGAGTAGAAATCATGGGCGATTTAAGAAAAGGACTCTTCGATGTTTTGATAGGTGTCAATCTTTTAAGAGAAGGTTTGGACTTACCGGAAGTATCATTGGTTGCAATTTTAGATGCAGATAAAGAAGGTTTTTTACGTAGTCATCGATCTTTAACTCAGACGATAGGTAGAGCAGCAAGAAATGTAAATGGAAAAGCAATCCTATATGCTGATAAAATCACAAAAAGTATGCAATTAACTATGGATGAAACGAATCGCCGTAGAGAAAAACAAATCGAATACAATACCAAAAATAATATCATTCCCACACAGATTAAAAAATCTCTAGAGGCCAATTCGTTAATCAATAGTAATATTTCTTCTTTCCATTATGATAATGGAATTGATAAAGCCGCAGAAGAAGAATTGGAGTATTTAACCAAACCGCAAATAGAACAACGAATTCGTGATAAAAGAAAATCCATGGAAGCAGCCGCAAAAGCACTTGATTTTTTAGTAGCTGCACAATTAAGAGACGAGATAAAGTTTTTAAAAGAAAAAATATAAGTTCATAAAAAAAGGAATCTATACGTTATAGATTCCTTTTTTATAGCATTCAATTTGTATTAATTCCACACAACTGTATCAAGCCATGTAGTTGCATCTTTTAAATAAGAAATATAAGAGCAGGAATTATAGTGTTCTAATCCTGATGCTGTTACAAATGTAACATCAGAACCAGCTTCTTTCGTTTCATTAATATATCCTTCTGTAGTTTCAATTGGAAATAACTGATCATTCGTTCCATGAATCGCATAAATAGGTTTGGCAAATTTATGAGTTACACCTCCTTGACTTGTCACAGCATAAGAACTAGCCATTGGAATTGCAGCAGAAAATAAATTTGGTATAAATTGAGAAAAATACCAAGAACCATTTCCTCCATCACTATATCCTGTTACAGCAACTTTATTCGTGTTTATAAATAAATTTGCCTGAGTCATTTCAACCAATGCTTGAATCTGTACAATATTGGAATCACTATACCAGTGCTTTTGATTACTATTTGGACTTAAAATATAAGCATTTAAAGTTGCTACTCCAGGCTCAACTAAACATGCAGTTGTCTTGTGAATATCTGGAGAGTTTCCAGTAGCACCTCCATGAAGACTGACAATCATAGGTCTTTTATTTGTTTCACTTGCACCAACTGGTACGATGACTCTAAAATTCCAATAAAACCCTTTTACTATTGATTCTAGCCTAATGTCATTTATTCCTTCATTAAAAGTCAAATTTTTAAAATCTGCTCGTACTTCATCGGCTGTTCTTATTTCTGTAGGCAATGGAACTACAGTTCCACCAGCAACATTATCATCATCACTTCCACCACAATTGGTGAAAAAAATCAGCAAAAAAACAAATGATAAAACTTTGATAAATTTTGCATTTTTCATAATGAATATAAATTTAATGGTTAGAAAATAATATAAAATTGATGGAGTCTCTTAAAAGATGCTAAAACCCTAAAAAGGTTGCTTCATTTCAATACACTAATTCCCTTTTTTATAGTCTTCTAAGAACTTTGCCAATCCGATATCAGTTAAAGGATGTTTCAACAATCCTTGAATTGCAGAAAGTGGTCCAGTCATTACATCTGCACCAATCTTAGCACAATCCATAATATGCATTGTATGTCTTACTGATGCTGCTAAAATTTGAGTATCAAATCCATAATTATCATAAATCAATCGAATATCTGCTATCAAACCTAAACCATCAGTAGAAATATCATCCAAACGTCCAATAAACGGAGACATATATGTTGCTCCAGCTTTGGCAGCCAATAATGCTTGTCCTGCAGAAAAAATCAACGTAACATTCGTTTTAATTCCTTTGTCTGAAAAATATTTACATGCTTTTACACCATCACCAATCATTGGTAATTTTATAACAATTTGAGGATGCAATTTAGCCAAAGCTTCACCTTCTCTAACCATTCCGTCAAAATCTGTTGAAATAACTTCGGCAGAAACATCACCATCAACCAAATTACAGATATCAACATAGTGTTGCAAAATTTTAGCCTCTCCAGTGATTCCTTCTTTTGCCATTAATGACGGATTTGTAGTTACTCCATCCAAAATTCCCATTGCTTGGGCTTCTTTAATTTGCTCTAAATTTGCTGTGTCGATAAAAAATTTCATGTATTTTGATATATAATGTTAGTGGTTTTATTTGCTGTAAAAATACGCTATATCATTATAATTTATAATGATTCATTAATAACTTTTCATAAGTTCTGTCAGAAAGAATTCTTTTTAAGACTACAGAAAATTTCTGCATAAAATCTCCAACTTTATAATGTATTTTTGGATTATTACTTTCTATAATTTTGTGAATTCTCTCAGCCATTTCTATCGGATTTCCTCCAGAAGAAACGTGAGAATCCATCAAGTCTAAATTTTCTTGATATACTTTTTTATAAGCAGAATCCTCTAAAACTAGTGTGTGATAACGGCCTGAAGCAATATTCGTTGCAAAATCTCCTGGAGCAACAGCAACCACTTTTATTCCGAAGTTTTTCACTTCCATACTTGTTGCTTCCGTGACCAATTCTAATGCGCCTTTGGTTGCAGAATAAATTCCGCGAAACGGCAATCCCATATAACCAGCAATTGAAGTAATATTAACAATCAATCCAGATCTTTGCTTTCGCATTTGCGGTAAAACTGCTTTCATCACATCAATAGCACCAAAAAAATTGGTGTTAAATACGTTGCGCATTTCATCTGTTGGTGTATCTTCAATGGAACCAGTTATTCCCATTCCAGCATTGTTAATTAATACATCAATTTTTCCTTCTGATAAAATTACAGTTTCGATCGCTTTTGAAATAGTTGTAATATCATTCACATCTAGAGCAATCAATTTAAAAGGATGTGCTTTTATTTTTTGCGGGTTTCTACTTGTGCCGTAAACAA
>CAJQNZ010000065.1 GCA_905479835.1 uncultured Flavobacteriaceae bacterium | reverse complement strand
ATCTGTTACAGTTACTTGATAAACTCCTATCGATAAATTATTTAAATCTTGGGTCGTATCACTTATTGTAGTACCATCTTTTGTCCATGTATATGTGTATCCTGCAGTTCCGCCACTAACTGTTAAATCTATAGATCCTGTAGCATTTCCTTTACATGCTACTGGATTGATTTCAGTTACTGACAATGTTAACTCTTGTGGCTCATTAACTTCAACTGCAGCACTCATCTTCTCACATCCGTAACCATCCGTTACTGTTAATGTATAAGATCCTGCTGATAATCCTGTAATGTCTTCTGTAGTTGTGCTATAACCATTTGGTCCTGACCAAGAATATGTGAATGGTGCAGTTCCTCCTACAATCGTTGCCTCTATACTTCCATCTGCCGATCCTAAACATGTGATTGCTGTTGCTACGGAACTTACTGATAATAAGACTGCAGATTCTAATACTTCTACTGCCGAACTCATCTTCTCACATCCGTAACCATCTGTTACTGTTAATGTATAAGATCCTGCTGATAATCCTGTAATGTCTTCTGTCGTTGCTGTATAGCCATTTGGTCCTGACCAAGAATATGTGAATGGTGCAGTTCCTCCTACAATCGTTGCATCTATACTTCCATCTGCCGATCCTAAACATGTGATTGCTGTTGCTACGGAACTTGCTGATAATAATACTGTAGATTCCAATACTTCTACTGTAGCAATAGAATTTACACATCCTGTTGCAGCTGCATCTCTTATTTGTACATTATAATTTCCTGCGAGCAAACCTGTATTATTCAGAGTAGCTGTCCATGTTGATCCACCATCAATACTATATTCATAACTTCCTGAACCTCCTGAAACATTTGAAATTGTAATACTTCCATCGGCACTGTCCTTACATGTAATATTTTGTGGAGTTACCGTACCTGTTATAATGAGAGGTGCTGTAATTGCTACCTCATCACTGTAAACCAATCCACAATTAGCACTTGATAAACTTATTACATAAAAACCTTCTGCTAGACCTGTATAAGTACCATCAATATCTCCATCTGTTGCAGTAGCATCAGCATAAGTAGATGGGTCTCCACCAGCAGTAGATGAATACAATAAGTTCATTGTAGATCCTCCTGAAAAAGTAGCTGATATTGTTCCATTGGTATCTCCGATACAACTATTTAAAGTGCTATCTGAAATAGCAGTAACAATTGGCAAAGCATATATAATAATAGTTTGAGTCGTTATTATTTTACATCCATAACTATCTGTAACTCTTAATGCTGCTGTATAAGTATATGGGTATGTTTTAGTATTGTCTAAAGCGTATGTATAACTTGTTGTATAAACAGGTGATGTAATTACAGCCCCTGTAATTGGATCGGTAACTACATTTGAAACTGTATCTGCAACAAAGTTATCTCCAGGAGATGCTTCACCAGTAGAATTATAATCAAAATCCCATTCAACTGATTCCATGTAATCAAAATAATCCTTATCAATTCCACCTACCAAAGTATAATTGGTAGATGCACTTCCATCAAATAAAACTGTACTTCCTGTACATGTATCTGCAGGATCCGTGAAAGAAGGTACTGGTACTGTATTCACATCAATTGGAAAAGTTCCTTCAAAAGTATCTTTTTCACTAGATCCAAAACCTCCAGCTAATGAAGATCCAACATTGAGTGTTATTCCTTCACAAATAGGATCCGTTTGACAAAAATCAAAAAAGCCGTCTAAAGGAATCTTCATTTCAAAAAACAATCCTCCTGTACCATCATCTGAACAAACTGAGTTTCCAACAGCAGCAGTATAAGTTCCTCCTAATACCCAACTGTTTGAAGTACTATTATATTCATATAAATCAGTACTTGAAATAGTACCGTTCCCTCCAATAGTGAAAAATGCTGCACCATCTGATCCATTTCTAGTTGTATCTCCTGTAGTAGTATCACAATCTAAATCTAAATAAAAACTAAAACTTGATGATCCACTAGACAACCTATCAAAAGCTAAGTACATAAAACCTTCGCCAGTAACTGGATCACGATATTGATTCAACCAAAAATTCACAATATCTGCTGTACCAGTTACATTTCCAGTATCTACATCTATGTTATCTGGTGGCCCATAATTTTCACATTTATTTCCGTCTATTTGAAATTCTATGTTTTGCCCTAAAGAGGTTGCTGTAGAAAACAAAAGTATCAACCCTAATACAATTTTTAAAAAAGTAATTTTATTTTTCATAATATTTTTCATAAAAAATGCCAAACCACAATATTGTGGGGTAATAAAGCATTTGACTTTTAAAATTTTAAAGAGGTCTAATCAAAAATTAAATTCTTTAATAACCTCGTTGAGTATAATTGATTAACTAATTCTTTACTGATATACCCATTTATACCTTTTAAGACACTAATAATTATTTTAAGTCACAAATAATAATTAAAATCATTTTATTTTAATCAATTGATAAACAGATTAAAAACTAAAAACCCTTACAATTTCTTGTAAGGGTTTTCTTTATTTTGCAATCATCAATGAGATTGCCGCGTCATTATTTCCTCGTAATGACAGTTAGTTTTAATATCTATAATGCTCTGGCTTATAAGGACCTTCAACAGTCACACCAATATAAGATGCTTGATCTTCTCGTAATTCAGTCAATTCAACTCCTATTTTAGCTAAATGTAATTTTGCTACTTTTTCGTCCAAATGCTTTGGCAACATATATACATCATTTCCATAAGCTTCTTTGTTATTCCATAATTCTAATTGAGCCAACGTCTGATTGGTAAATGAATTAGACATTACAAAACTAGGATGACCTGTTGCACAACCTAAGTTTACCAAACGTCCTTCAGCTAAAATAATAATATCTTTTCCACCAATATTATATTTATCTACTTGAGGTTTGATAGTATCTTTTGTATGTCCATGATTTTCATTTAACCAAGCCATATCAATTTCGTTATCAAAATGCCCAATATTACAAACAATGACTTTGTCTTTCATTGCTTCGAAATGACGACCTTGAATAATATCTTTATTTCCAGTAGTTGTGATAATAATATCAGAATTAGCAATAACAGTTTCTAATTTTTTCACTTCAAATCCATCCATTGCAGCTTGTAATGCACAAATTGGATCAATTTCTGTAACCGTAACAATAGAACCTGCACCACTAAAAGAAGCCGCAGTTCCTTTACCTACATCACCATATCCACAAACTGTTACTCTTTTTCCAGCCAACATAATATCTGTTGCTCTTCTGATTGCATCAACAGCAGATTCTTTACAACCGTATTTGTTGTCAAATTTAGATTTAGTAACAGAATCATTTACATTAATTGCTGGCATTGGCAATGTTCCAGCCTTAACTCTGTCATACAATCTATGAACTCCTGTTGTAGTTTCTTCAGATAAACCATTAATTCCGGCAGCCAATTCAGGATATTTATCCAAAACCATGTTTGTTAAATCTCCACCATCATCTAAAATCAAGTTTAATGGTTTTTTATCTTCTCCGAAAAATAATGTTTGCTCAATACACCAGTCAAATTCTTCTTCAGTCATGTCTTTCCAAGCATATACTGGAGTTCCTGCAGCAGCAATTGCAGCAGCGGCTTGATCTTGTGTAGAGAAAATATTACATGAACTCCAAGTAACTTCTGCGCCTAATGCCTGCAAAGTTTCAATCAAAACAGCAGTTTGGATAGTCATATGCAAACATCCTGCAATTCTTGCTCCTTTTAAAGGTTGTTCATCTCCATACTCTTCTCTTAAACTCATTAATCCAGGCATTTCTGCTTCTGCAAGGTTAATTTCTTTACGTCCCAATCTGCTAGAGAAATATCTTTCACTTTGTAAGGCACATAAGTAGCTGTATTTGTATTCATATTGTGTATATTTGTTTATATCTAAATTGGCTGCAAAGTTACAAAATATTTATATTATTCATGCCTTTATATAAAACCATCAGTGTTAATAATAATGTTAAAGTTCTCATTTGGAAGATTGAAGAATCTTTAGAAGAGTTATCACGTGAAATTATGCTGACTAAATCTTCTCAAGAAAGAGTAAATGGTATGAAATCAGAATTACATCAGAGAGGTTTTATGAGTGTACGCCAATTACTTGCTCAAGTAGGATATGAAGATAAAGATTTATTCTATGATGAATTTGGAAAACCTCATCTTAAAGACAATAAATTAATTTCAATAACACATTCTTTTACCTTTTCAGCGATTATTATTTCTGATACTAAAGTTGTTGGGATAGATATTGAAAAGCAGCGTGATAAAATCCTAAAAATTGCTCATAAATTCACACCAATTAAAGAATATAAAACCATTGCAAATCATGATGCATTAATAGGAAAATTAACTATTGTTTGGGGAGCAAAAGAATCACTTTATAAAATATTTGGCAAGAAGAAGCTTCGTTTTTTACAGCATATATATATTGAAGATTTTATGTTTGATGATGCTCAAACAACTGGAGAAATCCGATTTAATGGAAATATTGAGACTTATAAAATATTTTTCTTAGAGTTTGAAGGTTTTACTTGTGTGTATGCACTAAATTAACTTCTCGACTCCACTCGAAGTGACAACTTTTTGTCTGGTCGAGCGGAGTCGAGACCTTAAAAAGAACAATTGAATACCATTTTAGAACATATAAAAACATCAAAAGAAAAAAGCAATAAACTACTTGCAATATTACTAGATCCTGATAAAATAGTGATTCAGAATCTTCAAGATACTATTTCAAAAATTGAAACTAATCCTATTGATTATATCCTTGTTGGCGGAAGTAAAGTGATTGACGGATTGACAGATACAATAGTGAAAAAAATTAAGAAATTAACTACTATTCGTATCGTTCTCTTTCCTGGAGATTTTAAGCAAATTTCAAACAATGCTGATGCACTTTTATTCTTATCCTTAATCTCAGGGCGAAATCCAGAATATTTAATCGGTCAGCAAGTAAAATCAGTAAAAAAACTAAAAAAAACGTCTTTGGAAATTATTCCAACAGGATATATTCTCATTGACGGTGGCGTTGAAACATCTGTTCAGAAAGTGAGTAATACAATTCCTATTTCACAATCTAACATAGAATACATCACAATGACAGCAATTGCAGGCGAATTGATGGGAAAGCAGCTCATATACCTTGAAGCAGGAAGCGGAGCGACCGAGGCGGTCAGCCAAGAAATTATAAAAAATGTATCTGAAAAAATTTCAGTTCCATTGATAGTTGGCGGTGGAATAAGAACTAAAGAGCAACTTGAAAATGCATATAAAAACGGTGCTGATATGGTGGTTATTGGCACAGCATTTGAAGAAAATAATAATATTTTAACATCTATTTTATGAGTGAAATCATAGACTTTTTTATTGAACCTTATAGAACTGCTTCTAATTTAAATATTGGCCTAGAATTTATTGCTGCACTGTTTGGCGTTATTAGTGTTTATTATGCCAAAAAGGAGAATATTCTAGTCTTTCCTACTGGAATCATTAGCACAGCAATTTATGTGTATTTATTATCTCAATGGAATTTATATGGTGATCTAATAATTAACATCTACTATACGATCATGAGTGTTTATGGATGGTATATGTGGAGTAAAATTATTGATGGTGATAAAAATCATATTCCAATTTCTAGAACCACAAAATCTGACAAACTAAAAGCATTTGGAATCTTTGCTTTTACTTCTGTTTTTGTCATTATAGTATATCGTTATTATAATGTAATGCCAAACAATCTTGGGTTTTCTGAAAGCATAAATTATGCCTTTGATAAACTTACTTCTGGAAATTTGACTAATTTTAGAGAAGGAACACCATATTTAGACACATTTACAACTGGAATATTTTTTGCAGCGATGTGGTTAATGGCCAATAAAAAAATTGAGAACTGGACGTTATGGATTGCTGGAAATATTGTTTCAATTCCGCTATATTTTGTAAAAGGATATGGATTTACAGGAATTCAATATAGCATCTTTTTAATCTTAGCAATTTTAGGATATAGACAATGGAAAAAGAACTTAGACAAGAAAAAATAAACATCATAAAAGTTGTTTTATTCGGTCCAGAATCTACTGGAAAAACAACACTTTCCAATCTATTGGCACGTCATTACAATACAGTTTGGGCTCCTGAATACGCACGTGAATATTTACAAGATAAGTGGAACAACGAACGTAAAACTTGTGAAAATTCTGATTTAATTCCGATTGCAATTGGACAGATGAAACTAGAGAATTCGTTGGCAAAAAAAGCCGATAAAATCCTAATTTGTGATACAGATTTACTCGAAACCAAAGTATATTCAGAAGAATATTATGGTGGAAAAGTAGATGAAAAACTTGAAGAAGCAGCAACTAAAAATAGTTACGATTTATATCTTTTAACGTATATAGACACGCCTTGGGAAGCAGACGATTTACGTGACAAACCAGAAGAGCGATTGGAAATGTTTAATGCTTTTGAAAGTGCATTAAAAAAACATAAAAGACCTTATGTTTTATTAAAAGGGGATAAAGAAACACGTTTAAAAAATGCTACAGAAGCAATTGACAAATTACTATCAGAAAGAGAAAATTTAGACACTTTTTCAGATTCTTTAGTTGATATTGACATGCACTTTATGCATCAAAATTTAAATCAAGACCTATATTAATGCATATTGAAAATGTCATTAAAGAATTGAGTTTCAAAGCCGTTAGAGCAAGTGGTGCTGGAGGACAACATGTAAATAAAGTTTCATCTAAAGTTGTTTTAACTTTTGATATTGATGCATCCAACTCTTTAAATGATGATGAAAAAGAAATACTGAAAATTAGTTTAAAAACGCGTCTCACAAATGAGAATGCATTGACTTTAAGTTGTTCAGAAAGTCGAAGTCAACATAAAAACAAAGAACTCGTTGTTGAACGTTTTCTAGAAATTATTAAAAACGGATTGAAGGTTAAAAAAGTTCGTAAAAAATCTAAACCAAGTAAGGCATCAATTAAAAAAAGATTGGAAAAGAAAAGTAAACATGCACTTAAAAAATCGAATCGTAGAAAGCCGAAAATTGATTGATAGTTTTTGTTATATCATAAGAAATTATACGACTAACAACATTATTCAACTATACTAATGGCAATTCAAGATATAAAAACTTATTCATTCAAAGACATTTTCACATTAAGTGTTGTAGATTTTGACAAGGCTTGTATTGTACATAAACCTGAACAAATTGACGCCTATAGTATCTATTGGATAAAGGAAGGAAATGGAACTTACAATATAGATTTTGAAAGTTATGCTTTTCAAGATTCTGTTTTATTCTTTTTATCTCCAGGACAAGTATTCAATGTAGCTTCTGAAAAAATAAAGGAAGCTTATAAAATCACTTTTGTTCGTGACTTTTATTGTATTCAAACTCATGATAAAGAAGTTGCCTGTAATGGAGTCTTGTTTAATAATGTGTATGAAACACCTTTTGTTAAGCCAACTGAGAACGATATTGTAAAACTTGATTTTATTTTAGAAAGTCTTATTGACGAATTTAAAAATACCGAAACAGCTCAATACGATATGCTACAATCTTACTTGAAGCAATTTATTATTCACGCTGTTCGTATTAAAAAAGAACACCATATTCTTAAAGATGATCAGGAAACTAAATTGTTCAAGGATTTTAGTTTATTGGTTGATCAAAATTATAAAACACTTCATTCAGTAACTGCTTATGCAACTCGACTTGGTGTTTCTCCAAAGTCTCTAACAAAACATTTTCAAAAAAACGGTTTACAATCACCTTCTGATATTATTAAAAATAGAATTATTCTCGAAGCAAAACGTCAATTAATCTATTCTAATGAATCGGTAAAGCAAATTGCTTATGATTTAGGCTTTAATGATGCTGCATATTTTACTCGATTTTTCAAAAAATCAACTTCAAATTCTCCTCTTAAATACAAAAAGGACACTAAAAATTAGTCAAGTCCAAGCATTAGGAACTTTTGTCCATTTTTTCAACTTACTATCTGTCGCATATTTGCATTGTAATTAAAAACAAAGCCATTATGAAACGAGCATGTTAAAATTTATATCATCTAATAAAATGATTAATAGCGAACAGCATGTGACAATTAAAAACAATAAAAACTAAACACATGAAAACTACAGAAATGAATCAATGTCCAAACTGTTGGGGATATCAAACCTATGATGAAAAACAGCCTGATAATTTATTATGTGAATGTAAATCAGAAAATAAATAACTATTAAAAACAATAAAAATGAACATACAATTAGATCAAAAAGATTATCAAGAAACAATAGACAGTAACAAAAGTGTCTTACTCGATTTTTATGCAGATTGGTGTGGACCATGTCAAACATTATTGCCAACAATTCATAAACTAGCAGAAGAATTTGAAGGCGATGTAGTCATTAAAAAAATAAATATAGATACTAATAAAGAACTGGCTTCAAAATTTGGAGTTAGAAGCATCCCAACTCTAATCCATATAACTGATGGTAAAGAAGTTGGAAGACACACAGGAGTTATTTCTGAAAACGAATTAAAAACAAAAATAAATCAATTAAAATTTAAAAAAATGAAAACTAGAATCGAAACATTAAACCCAGAAACAACTACAGGAAAATCAAAAGAATTATTTGACGCTGTTCAGAAAAAATTAGGTTTTATACCAAACCTTATCAAAGTATTTGGAAATTCACCAGCCACTTTACAAACTTATTTAAGTTTAGGAGAGTTAACTGCAAGTGGAACTTTTAGCAATAAATTTAGAGAGCAACTAGCATTAGCAATTGCAGAAGAAAACTCATGTAACTATTGTCTTTCTGCACACACAGCAATCGGAAAAATGAATGGATTGACTGATGAGCAAACAGAAAATAACCGTCAAGGAATTGCTACTGATGAAAGAATTCAAGCAGGATTACAGTTTGCTCAAGAGGTGACAAAAAATAGAGGTCAAGTTTCATCAGAAGTAATCAATGCAGTTAAAAATGCTGGATATAATGATGGCGAAATTCTAGAGATTGTATTGAATGTTGTTTCTAACACATTGACAAATTATGTAAATCATATTGCCGAAACAGAAGTGGATTTTCCAAGTGTTGAAGCAGGGAAATTTGCCGTAACTCAATAAATATTATTAATTACACTAAAAATAGGCGAACCAATTGGTTCGCCTATTTTTGATTATTATCTTCTCCTTCTTCGGTTATTATTTCTTCGGCTATTATTCTCTCCAGAATTACCATCTTTAGGTTTAGAATTTCTTGATTTGTTTCTATTCCTATTTCTGTTATTATTTTGCTTAGGTTTATTCTCAGCAAGTTTTGCTGTTGGTTCAAAACCCTCAACAATTTCACTTGATAATTTTTCTCCTAATAATTTCTCAATTCCTTCTACATACTCTACTTCATTAATATCTACCAATGAAATTGCTTCACCACTTGCTCCTGCTCTACCTGTTCTACCTATTCTATGTACATAATCTTCTGCTATATTTGGCAATTCGAAATTAATAACATGCGGTAATAATGGGATATCTAATCCACGCGCAGCAATATCAGTTGCTACTAAAACACGAACTCTTCCGCTTTTAAATGCTGCTAATGCTTTCGTTCTTGCACCTTGGCTCTTATTTCCGTGAATTGCTGCAGAAGTAATTCCTGCTTTCACTAATTTATCACTTAATTTATTTGCACGATGTTTTGTTCTTGTAAAAATTAAGACTTGCTTCCAGTTACCATCAGCAATTAATTTGATAGTTACTCCAATTTTATCACTTTGATCGACTCTATATGTTTTTTGTGCAACTTTTTCAGCAGTAGAATTTTCAGGTTCTGCTTTTACTAAAACAGGTTTATGCAATATTCCTTCTGCCAATTTTTTAATCTCCTTGGAGAAAGTAGCAGAAAACAATAAATTTTGCCTTTTTGTTGGCATCATTGCCATAATTTTTTTGATATCACGTAAGAAACCCATATCAAGCATTCTATCTGCTTCATCCAGAACTAACATATCAATTCGCCCTAAAGACAAGGCTCTTTGGTCAATCAAATCTAATAATCTTCCTGGAGTTGCAACTACAATATCTACTCCATAACGCAATGATTTTATTTGAGGCTTTGCATTTACACCACCAAAAATAACCGTAGATTTTATATCCAAATATTGACTGTAATCTAGTACGTTTTTATGTACTTGCGCAGCCAATTCTCTTGTAGGAGTTAATACCAAAGCACGAACTGGTCTTCTTCCTTCTTTTTTTGTCTGATGTAAAATTTGTAAAATTGGTAAAGTAAAACCTGCAGTTTTTCCAGTACCTGTTTGAGCCGAAGCCAAAACATCTTTTCGTTCTAATACTAATGGAATTGCTTTTTCTTGTATCGGTGAAGGCGTTGTGTATCCTTGTTTTTCGACGGCTTTTAATAACTCGTCTATTAATCCTAATGATTTAAATGACATATAAATTGTTTGTGAAACGACAATTTAATTTAGAGTCATTTCTGTATGAAGTTGCAAAGGTACGGCTAATTTTCTCCAAAACATCTTTCAATAAATCATTAAAAAAAATATCATTTCATAATTCATAATTCATAAATGTGATATACATTTGTACCGTTCTCAAAAAAGGGGTGCTAATTTTAGTTGTTAGTCTTTATTTGATAGTTATTAGTTAACTTATCACTCAAAACTCAAAACTTTAAGAAGCTGAGATCATACCCATTGAACCTAGAACAGGTAATGCTGTTTAGGAAAATTAATTTTGTCACCTTGAGCGTAGTCGAAAGGTCTCATTTGTAGAGATTCTTCATTTCATTCAGAATGACAACAAAATTATTCAACAACAACCGAGTAATTACCTCTTTTTATTCGTTTTAATTAAAGTTAAAATGAAAAAAATAGCAATAGTTTTTTTACTGTTTTTTGCTGTTATGGCAAATGCTCAACAAGAAATTCAAAAAGATTCTATTAAAATTGATGAATTTCTAGACGAAGTAATCGTTCAGGCCGTTCGCGTAAATTCTGATGCTCCAGTAACACACTCTAACTTATCAAAAAAAGAAATTTCTAAGCGTAATTTAGGGCAAGATATACCCATTTTAATGAACTATATGCCAAATGTCATAACATCTTCTGATGCTGGTGCTGGAGTTGGTTACACCTACATTCGTGTTCGTGGTTCTGATGCTTCTAGAGTCAATGTAACTGTTAACGGAATACCATATAATGATGCTGAAAGTCAAGGAACATTTTGGGTGAATATGGGAGATTTTGCTTCTTCTACACAAAGTTTACAATTACAACGTGGAGTTGGAACATCAACCAATGGTTCTGGAGCATTTGGTGCAAGTTTAAATATTCTTACTGATGCTGTTTCTGAAGAAGCAAA
>CAJQNZ010000064.1 GCA_905479835.1 uncultured Flavobacteriaceae bacterium | reverse complement strand
CATGAACAGAATTGGTGGAAAATCTAATTCTGGAGAAGGAGGAGAAGATCAAGAACGTTTTTATAAAAGTTCGCAAGGAGATTGGCGAAACTCAGCAATAAAGCAAGTTGCATCAGGACGTTTTGGAGTTACTTCAAATTATTTAACAAGCGCTAGTGAGATTCAAATAAAAATAGCACAAGGTGCAAAACCTGGAGAAGGAGGACAGTTACCTGGACCAAAAGTGAATCGAGAAATAGCAAAAACAAGAAATTCTACTCCTTATGTTGGTTTGATTTCTCCGCCACCACATCACGATATTTATTCTATTGAAGATTTATCGCAATTAATTTACGATGTAAAATCGGCAAATAGAACGGCAAGAATCAATGTAAAATTAGTTTCTGAAATTGGAGTAGGAACTGTTGCTGCAGGAGTTGCCAAAGCAAAAGCAGATGTTATTTTAATAGCAGGATTTGATGGAGGAACAGGTGCAACACCTTTAACTTCTCAAAAACATGCAGGTTTACCTTGGGAATTAGGAATTGCAGAAGCACAACAAACTTTGGTGATGAATGACCTTAGAAATCGTATTGTTTTAGAATGTGATGGGCAATTAAAAACAGGTCGTGATGTTGCAATTGCGTGTTTGCTTGGAGCAGAAGAGTTTGGTTTTGCGACGGCACCTTTAGTTGCTTCAGGTTGTATTATGATGCGAGTTTGTCACTTAAATACATGTCCTGTAGGAATTGCAACACAAAATCCAGAATTGCGTAAAAAGTTTAAGGGAAAACCTGAGCATGTCGTAAACTACATGTATTTCGTAGCACAAGAACTACGTGAGATTATGGCTAAATTAGGCTTTAGAACCATTAACGAAATGGTGGGTCAAGTTCAGAAATTGAATCGAAATAAAGCCATAGAGCACTATAAAGCATCAGGTCTCGATTTAACACCAATTCTTCATAAAGTAGAGGTTGAAGATGATGTTAAATTATACAACACTTATTGTCAAGACCATAACTTGAATGTTCATTTAGATTTTAAGATTGTTAAGCAAGCACATCAAGCGTTATTTAGAAGACAAAAAACTCATTTAGAAATACCTATCACTAACGTTGATAGAGCAGTTGGTGCAATTGTAAGTAACGAAATTTCTAAAATTTATGGTTCAGAAGGCTTACCTGAAGATACTATTAATATTGATTTTACGGGTTCTGCTGGACAAAGTTTTGGAGCGTTTGCTACCAAAGGATTGTCGTTTACGGTTCATGGAAACACAAATGATTATTTAGGTAAAGGGCTTTCTGGAGCAAAATTAATTATCAAAGTACCTGAAAAATGTACCATTATTCCTGAGGATAATATCATCACAGGAAACGTTACTTTATATGGCGCAACTTCTGGAGAGGTTTATATAAACGGAAAAGCAGGAGAGCGTTTTTGCGTTCGTAATTCTGGAGCAAAAGCCGTTGTAGAAGGAATTGGAGATCATGGATGCGAATATATGACAGGAGGAATTGCTGTTATACTTGGCGAAGTTGGGAGAAATTTTGGAGCAGGAATGAGTGGAGGTGTTGCTTATGTATTGGATGATAAAAATACATTTATTGACAATTGTAATGGTGAAGATTTAAATATTGATCCTATTACAAATGAAGAGGATACATTACAGTTAAAACAATTGATAGAAAATCATTTAAAAGAAACTGGAAGTCCGTTGGCGAATAGAATTTTAAACGATTGGAACGAATACCTTCTGAAATTTAAAAAAGTATTACCTGAAGAATATAGACAAGCCTTAGTAAGGCTAGAACAAGAAGAATTAGAAACAGTGTAGATAATGGGAAAGATTACAGGATTTTTAGAGTATAAGCGTCAGGACGAAAGTTATATCGCACCAGAAAAGCGTATAGAAAATTATAAGGAATTTACCATTCCGCTAAAGGAAGAAAAGTTAAAAGATCAAGGAGCAAGATGTATGGATTGTGGTATTCCGTTTTGCCATAGTGGTTGTCCTTTAGGAAATTTAATTCCAGATTTTAACGACAAAGTTTATAAAGGTAAATGGAAAGAGGCTGCTGAAATTTTGCATTCAACAAATAATTTCCCAGAATTTACGGGAAGATTATGTCCAGCACCATGTGAAGAAGCCTGTGTATTGGGTATTAATGAAGATCCTGTAACTATTGAAAATATTGAGAAAAATATAGTCGAACAAGCATTTTCTGAAGGATGGATTAGTGCAAATCCGCCTAAAATAAGAACCGAAAAAACAGTTGCAGTTATTGGTTCTGGACCTGCAGGATTGGCGGCAGCACAACAACTAAATAGAGCAGGACATCTAGTAACAGTCTTTGAAAGAGATAAGAAAGTAGGAGGATTATTACGTTATGGAATTCCAGATTTTAAAATGGAAAAAAACGTGATAGATAGACGAATTAAAGTTCTTGAAGAAGAAGGAATTATTTTTAAAACTGGTGCGCATGTTGGAGAGAATGTCGATGCAAATAAATTAAAAGATACTTTTGACGCAATTGTACTTTGCGGAGGAGCAACTGTTAAAAGGAGTATTCCAATTCCAGGAGCTGATTTAAAAGGTGTAACACAAGCCATGGATTTCTTAAAACTAAACAATCAATATGTTGATGGTTTGGTAGAATTTAAAGATGTAATTTCAGCAGAAAAGAAAAATGTGATTGTTATTGGAGGAGGCGATACAGGTTCAGATTGTATAGGAACTTCCAATCGTCATGGTGCAACTTCTGTTACAAATTTCGAGATCTTAAGCAAACCATCGGAAGGTCGTCCAGCACATCAACCTTGGCCATATTGGCCTATGAAACTGAAGACAACATCATCACATCAAGAAGGTGTTGAACGTTTTTTTAGTGTCTCAACCAAAGAATTTATTGGTGATAAAAACGGAAACTTAACAGGCTTAAAAACTGTTCAGGTTGAATGGGTTTTTAAAAAAGGAGAGCGCCCTCAATTAAAAGAAGTGCCTAATACTGAGAAAGAATGGAAATGCGATTTGGCATTATTAGCATTAGGATTTACAGGAGCAGAAAAAACATTGGCAGAGCAGTTTGGTTTAGAAATGGATTTTAGAACGAATATCCAAGCATCAACAAAAGATTATGGAACCAATGTTCCTGGAATTTTTTCTGCAGGAGATATGCGTCGTGGACAATCACTGATCGTTTGGGCAATTTCAGAAGGTCGCCAAGCTGCACATCATGTTGATACTTATTTAATGGGAACGTCTAATCTGCCTTTAAAGGATGGTAATGATTTGCCGAGGGTTTAGATTCCTTCGGAAACTTATCTCTAATAGAATCTAAACTCAAATTATGGATACTACCAACATGTGAATGTTGTTTTCCTAAGTCTGGTTTGTAAGTTCCATTTTGTACTTGTCCACCAATTTTCTGATATGCTTCTCTAAATGACATCCCTTCAACTACTAAATTATTAATACTATCTACTGTAAATAAATATTGATATTTCTCATCTGTCAAGTCAATATCTTTTACAATTACTTGTTGAATAGAATAATTCAAAATATCTAAAATATCTTTTACATCTTCAAATGCATTGATAATATTCTCTTTCAATAATTGAAAATCTCTATGATAATCTGACGGTAAGTTATTGGTAATCAATACCATTTCTGTATGCAAGAAAATAAAAATCACGTAATAAGCTTTGTTACTAAATATAAATTAACTGAGACGATTGCGAAGCGGAAATTATAGAGAATACGTATATATTTTATATACACGAGGTCTTGAAAATAATGATCAAAAAAAAATATTTAAACAAGTGTATTGGATAAAAAGTTATCAATTAAAACAAGAAAATTGAATTGATTTTTGTTTATAATGTAAAAAAAAATCCTCAATCTAAAAGATTGAGGATTTTAAAAAAAAGGCGATGACATACTCTCCCACCTAGTGGCAGTACCATCTGCGCTGATAGGC
>CAJQNZ010000063.1 GCA_905479835.1 uncultured Flavobacteriaceae bacterium | reverse complement strand
CCTTGAGGTTTTACTTGGTTTTCAAGATTTCCTTCTGCAAGTGCAACAAAGTTACCAACTGTTCCAGGAGTTTTTTCAAACTCAAGATTTACTAAAATTTCACCTTTTGTTGTGTTGAATTTAGCGTAGATTCCGTTATTCATTTTCTATCTTTTTTAATAAGGTGCAAAGATATGATTTAGTTCTCTAACTGTTCTAATTCTTTGTAGTTTTTCTTTAAACGTTTTAAAAGTATTCCGTATATGATTCTATAAACTAAAAGTATTATACCTATCATAATTGTCATTGTAATAACAATACTAATAATAAAAGTATTGGTAGAAAAATCTTCAGGAATATTACTCATTTTTTTATACAATGAAGTGTTTTCTTCACTTGAAAAAATTCCATAAAGCATAATAAACATGCTGATCAGTATAAATCCAACATTATAATAGATATATCTTTTTACTGTTTTACGAGTTTTTAAGATTTTGTTCATCAGTGTTTTTGCGTCAGAATCAACAGCTATTTTTTTATAGTTTTGATAAAATAACACCATGAAAACAATTATAATTGCATAGGAAATACCAGTCATTACTTGGAGTAAGGTTTTCATTCCCATTTCATTGAAAACACCTAAATACGTATCATTATCAACTAATAAATTTAAGATTATCACTAATAAAAATTCAAGGATACTTATATAAAATATCCATTTGACATATGAGGATGATTTCGCATGAAGCATTTTGTAAATATCTTTAGTAGATACTTTGTGTTTAGAATAATCTTGAGATTTCCAAGCGTTTTTTAATTTGTCTAACTCATCCATAATTACGGATTTAATATTGTTTTTAATTTTCCTTTTATTCTATTTACTTTTACTCGTGCATTAACCTCTGTAAGTCCCATTGTTTGAGCAATTTCTCTATAAGGTTTATCTTCTAGGTATAATAAAATTAATGCCTTTTCAACATCGCTCAATTGGTGGATTGCCTTGTATAAAAGTTTCATCTGTTCATCCATTGTAGCGTCATACTCGCTACTTTCTAATCGATAATGAAAATCAGAAATATCACTTGTCTGAATTTGTCTTTTTGACTTTCTATATATTGTTATAGCCGTATTTAACGCCACACGATACATCCAAGTGCTAAACTTAGCGTCACCACGAAACTTAGGATATGCTTTCCAAAGTTGAATAGTTACTTCTTGAAACAAATCTTTATGTGCATCAGAATTATTGGTGTACACGCGACACACCTTATGAATAATATTTTGATTCTCATCAAGTAATTTTACAAATTGCTTTTCTAATTCTTGAGTCAATAGTAGTTAGTTTTATTATAAGTAGTACAAATATGTTTTTTGTTACATAAAAATAATAATATGTTCTTTTATTTGAGTTCTGAAATGTTTTTCAGAATCAATTTTTTATATTCTTCAGGAAGATCAGAAGCATCTATTTTTAGTTTTACAAATTCAATATCTGTTTCAATATTTTTGTTGTAGCCTAAAAATTTTGGAATTTCAGATTGTACAAAAATTCGAATATAACGTGCTTCAAGATTATTGGGATTGTCTTCAATAAAAGACTCTAGCATTTTTTTTCCTTGATTAAACCTTTTCAATTTAGAAGTTGGTAAAAAAGCATGTTCTGCAGTTTGCATGGTTGCAGAAGCAAGGTAAGGGATCGCTAATTCACATTCTGATTGAGTAGCGATATCAATAAAATTTTCTAGTTTTTGTTTAGAAGTAATGTTGTGGAAGTCGTTTCTAATGCGTTGCATATCGTTACAATTGTTTTGAAGAGAAAAAAGAGTTAAAATAATTATTAATAATTTCATAAAAAATATCTTAACCGTTCAATCCTGCTTTATAAGTTTCTAAACAACGTACTCTTGCAAATTTATGCTCAACAATAGGACTTGGATACGTTAATTCTTGAAAATCAGGAACCCATTTTTGTATATACTCTAAGTTTTTATCAAACTTCTTTATTTGTTCATAAGGATTAAAGATTCGAAAATATGGTGCTGAATCACATCCAGTTCCTGAAGACCATTGCCAGTTTCCAACGTTTTGTGCTAAATCGAAATCCAATAATTTTTTAGCGAAATAGGCTTCTCCCCATTTCCAGTCTATTAACAAGTGCTTGCATAGAAAACTTGCAGTAATCATACGTACACGATTGTGCATGTATCCTGTTGCGTTCAATTCGTTCATTCCAGCATCTACTATAGGATATCCTGTTTTTCCGTTACACCAAGCCTCAAATTCTGACTCATTATTTCTCCATTTAATGGAATCATATTTTGACTTAAAATTGAATTGTGCAGATTTAGGAAAATGCCATAAAATTTGAATAAAAAATTCTCTCCAAATAAGTTCTTTGACAAATGTTGGGTCTTCTGATTTTAAAGCATTTTTTACACATTTACGAATACTTATTGATCCAAATCTTAAATGTGGACTTAGTTTTGAAGTTTTATTTATTGCAGGAAAATTTCGAGTTGCATTGTAATTATCAATCAGTGAATCGGTTGTATTGTAGGGTTCTACTTTAATTTGAGATTCTGTAAATCCGATTTCTGAAAGTGATGGGAATGCAAAAGTTGATTTAAAGAGTTTGTTTAATAATTTTTCAGAATTCCATGCTTCTAATTGAGCATTTTTAAGGGTAGCGAGCCATTTTTTTGAATAGGGAGTATACACTTTATAAGGAGTACCATCTTGCTTTACAATTTCATTGGTTTCAAAAATAACATGATCTTTAAAAGTATTAAATTCAATATGATTATCTGCTAATAACTCTTTGATCTTACGATCTCTTATGTTTGCGTAAGGCTCATAATCTCTATTGGTATAGACGCTTTCAACATCGTATTGTTTAATTAATTTTGAAAAGACTTCAATTGGCTTTCCTTTTTCAATACGTAATGAAGAGTTGTGCTTTTTTAAGTTATCGTTGATATTATTCAATAAAGAATAGATAAAGGTAATTCTGGAATCGTCTTTATCTAGTTCGTCAATAATTTCTGTGTCAAAAATAAAAATAGGTAGCACATTGTTTTTAGAATTTAACGCATGAAAAAGTGCAGTATTATCATCAATCCTTAAATCTCTTCGAAACCAAAAAAGAGTTATTTTGTTGTTCTCCATTTTTTCTTAAATATTTCAATTAATAGGATACTCATAAACAACATACTAAAAGCATATCCAATATCTTCTATCGGAATTGTTGCAATTCTTATACCAAGATTTTCTGCATTGTTATACCATACAACTTGTTCGTCAATAAAACTTCCAGTTAAGATTCCATTGACTATAAAAAACGGAATAAGTATGATTAAAAAAGTGATGTAGAAAATCGGTAATTGCTTATTATCAGTAAATAAACTATAGACAAGTACGAGTATCAATAATAAATAATTGTAAAATGTATATGCCTTTTCATAATTAGAAATTACAGTAATTGTGAGTATTATGATAAGTAGTATTGTAATAATTGCTGTTGCGGACTTAGATAGTTTTTTATTAGGTAAAAAATACTGAAATGCATAGTGAATAAATATGCTCGCATACGGAATGCAGAAAAAGAAAAGCCATTCTTCGATTGGTAAATTCAGAAGGTCAAT
>CAJQNZ010000062.1 GCA_905479835.1 uncultured Flavobacteriaceae bacterium | reverse complement strand
GCAACCAATGCAGATAATTCTCCTAACGAATGTCCTGCAACCATTTCTGGTTTAAAATCATCTCCTAATACTTTTGCCAAAATCACAGAATGCAAGAAGATTGCTGGCTGAGTCACTTTTGTTTCTTTCAATTGCTCCGCTGTTCCTTCAAACATGATATCGGTAATTGGAAAATCTAAGATTTCGTTGGCTCTTTCAAATAATTCTTGAGCAAGTGAAGAGTTTTCGTATAAATCTAGACCCATTCCTGTAAACTGTGCTCCTTGACCTGGAAAAATATATGCTTTCATTCCTATGCTATTTTTAGTAGTTTTTCGTTACAAAGATAAGGAATTATATTGTTTGAAATATGAATAACTCAAACGACAAATAATTAGTACTTTCATTTAAAAATAATAAAAAGCAAACTACTCCTACTAAACATTTACCTTATTCCATTTATAATGTTTATTGTTGTATTTGGTTGCAACGAATATAATTTTTCTGCATTTTCATCTCAATTTATACTTACCTTTATAGCATTGTTACTATTAAGTTGTTTCAGCCATTATTTATAAACGAGGTTTTTGTGCAACTTTTTAAATTGAATAATCTATCTGCAAAACTTTTTTTTGGTTAAAAATAGAATACAAAACTTCTAAATATTTTTTTAAATAAAATGTAATTATTTACTTCTGAAAACGTCTAAACTAAAAATGAACTTATTTAAAATATAAACTATGTCAAAAACATATTACGATCCTGCTGATTTAAAGAAGTTTGGTAAAATTACTGAATGGAATGAAGAATTGGGAAATAAATTTTTCGATTATTATAGTAAAGTTTTTGAAGAAGGAGCATTAACTGCTCGTGAAAAATCATTGATTGCTCTAGCTGTTTCTCACACAGAGCAATGCCCATATTGTATAGATTCTTATACCAAAGATGGCCTTCAACGTGGAATTACAAAAGAAGAAATGATGGAAGCGGTTCATGTAGGTGCTGCTATAAAAAGTGGTGCAACACTGGTACATGGTGTTCAAATGATGAATAAAGTGAATAAGTTGGAAATGTAAATAATCAATTATGAATTTTTAGTTACGAGTTATGAGTTTTAAAGACTTGAATCCGTAATTCATAATTCCACATTTGTAATTAAATATGATAAAATCTCTAAAAGCAAGAAATAACGATTTAGCAAATACGGAGCGACAACTAGAAATCCTATCCAACGGAATTTTTGCTAATGGTGAATTACCGACTTTTGCAGACAAGATAAAAGAAACAAATCAGTTTCCACTACGTCCTAAAAAATTAGAAATTCTGCAAATTAATCTAGGCTATATGTGCAACCAAGTGTGCGCACATTGTCATGTAGATGCCGGTCCAGACCGTAAAGAAATTATGACTATTGAAACCATGAAATTATGCTTGGATGTCATTAAAAAAACGGAAGCGCACACTTTAGATTTAACAGGTGGAGCGCCAGAAATGAACCCAAATTTTAGATGGTTTGTAGAAGAAGCATCAAAAGCAGGAATTAAAGATTTTATTGTTCGTTCTAATTTAACAATCATCCGAGCAAATAAAAAATATTACGATTTACCAGAATTTTTTAAAAAATTCAATGTCCATGTTGTTTCTTCAATGCCTCATTGGACACGCGGAAAAACAGATAAACAACGTGGCAGTGGAGTATTTGACAAATCAATCAAGGCATTACAAGAATTAAATGCAATAGGTTATGGAATTAAGGATTCGCCTTTAAAATTGGATTTAGTGTACAATCCTTCAGGAGCATTTTTACCTGGAGACCAAATGGCATTAGAAAATGATTTTAAAAAAGCGTTGAAAGACGACTTTAATATTGATTTTCATAATTTATTTGCAATTACCAATTTA
Source organism: uncultured Flavobacteriaceae bacterium (assembly GCA_905479835.1). Lineage (GTDB taxonomy): Bacteria > Bacteroidota > Bacteroidia > Flavobacteriales > Flavobacteriaceae > Urechidicola. Next base: position 17,096 of record CAJQNZ010000062.1, on the reverse strand, counting down.
CCAATCAGTAGATTTTTAGATTATTTAATTGCTTCTGAAAATTATGAAGATTATATGTATGCTCTTGTGGAAGCCTACAATCCGATGGCGATAGAAAATGTGATGTGCACCAATACTATTTCTGTGAGTTGGGACGGATGGTTGTATGATTGCGATTTTAATCAAATGCTAAATTTAAAAGTAAATAGCAAAATAAAACACATCTCTGATTATAATGAAGAGTTATTACAGAACAGAAATATAATTATCAATCAACATTGTTATGGTTGTACTGCTGGTGCAGGAAGTAGTTGTCAAGGAGTTGTCACATAAATTTAAATTATGAATAAAATACTTTTCTTTTTTCTATTAATTTCTATCAATTCATTTTCGCAAGAAAACTTAAAAGAATTGTTAAAGGAATATAACACTGAAAGTATCCCATATATTTCTGTAGATAGTTTAAAAAATAGTTCAGATGAATTTATTTTGTTGGACGCTAGAGAGAAAAAAGAATTTACAACTAGTCATTTAAAAAATGCACTGTTTGTAGGTTATGATAATTTCAACTTAAAAAAAACCGTTAAAAACTTGCCTAATAAAAATGCTAAAATAGTTGTGTATTGCTCATTGGGAGTAAGATCTGAAGATGTTGCAGAAAAACTAAAAGATGCTGGATATACAAACGTTATAAATCTATATGGCGGAATTTTTGAATGGAAAAACAACGGAAATACTGTTTTTAATTCCAAAGAAAAAGAAACTGAAAAAGTACATACTTGCACAGAAGAATGGAGTAAATGGCTTTTAAAAGGAGAAAAAATATATGAATAAAAACCTATTATTCATCTTTGTCAGAAATCCAGAATTGGGAAAAGTAAAAACTAGGTTAGCCCAATCAATTGGAGATAATACTGCTTTGGAAGTTTATAAATTCCTACTAGAGAAAACCAAAAAAATTACTAGTAATTTAGATTATGACAGAGCAATTTACTATTCTGAAAAAATTAGAAATAATGATATTTGGAAAAAAAATAAATATCAAAAATTCCAACAAGAAGGTGATGATTTAGGAATACGAATGAAAAATGCTTTCAAAAATTCTTTTGATTCTGGTTATGAAAAAGTACTTATTATTGGAAGCGATATATACGATTTAACACCAAGTCATATTGATGAAGCTTTTAAAAAACTAGATTCTAATGATGTTGTTATAGGTCCTGCCATAGATGGTGGTTATTATTTATTGGGAATGAAAAGATTACACACTACTATTTTTAAAAATAAAGAATGGGGAACATCTTCTGTAAGAGAGGATACTCTGAGTGATTTACAAAAAGTAAACGTACATTTGTTACAAGAATTAAATGATGTTGACGTTATAGAAGACATCGAAAATCATCCTGCTTTTCAACAATTTTTATGAAAAAACAACAATTACAAGAAACTACAGATTTTCTAAAATCTAACGGAATTATAAATCCACAAATCGGAATCGTTCTTGGAACCGGTTTAGGAAAATTAGTAGAAGAAATTGAAATTGAAAAAGAAATTACATATTCAGAAATACCACATTTTCCTGAAGCAACGGTAGAATTTCATTCAGGAAAATTGATTTTTGGAGAATTATCTGGTAAAAAAGTGATTGTAATGTCTGGCCGTTTTCATGTCTATGAAGGTTATTCTCTTTGGGAGGTTACTTACGGAATAAGAACAGTGCACGCTCTAGGAATATCAACTTTGTTGGTTTCAAATGCTGCAGGCGCAATAAACCTCAACTATAAAAAAGGAGATTTAATGTTACTAGATGATCATTTAAATTTACAAGGAGGATCTCCATTGGCTTTTAAAGAAGCTAATGAATTTGGAAATATTTTTGTTGATCTACTAGAACCTTATTCAAAAAAAATAAATAATAAATTGAAAGTAATTGCCTTAGAAAACGACATACAATTACATGAAGGAATGTATGCAAGTGTTATAGGTCCACAATTAGAAACTAGAGCAGAATATAGAATGCTACAAGTTCTGGAAGCAGATGCCGTTGGTATGAGTACTGTTCCAGAAATTATTGTCGCAAAACAACTAGAACTAGAATGTGCTGCTATTTCTGTATTGACCGATGAATGTGACCCGAAAAATTTACAACCAGTAAACATAGACGAAATTATTGCTATTGCTGGAAAATCAGAGCCAAAATTGATACTATTATTTAAAGAATTGATAAAGAATATATGAGTTATTTAGAAACTACACATAACGTTTATAAAGAGGCAGCATTAACACCAGATGTTGGTTTATGTTGTACGACAAATCCTGTTTGGGAATTACCAGGATTAAAGATTCCTCGCATAATGCAAGAAATGAATTATGGGTGTGGCTCTACAGTTCATGCACGTGATTTAACCAACAGCCCTAAAATGTTATATGTTGGTGTAGGTGGCGGAATGGAACTCTTACAATTTGCTTATTTTAATCGGTCAAAAGGTGGAGTAATTGGACTGGATGTTGTAGATGAAATGTTAGAAGCATCAAGCAAAAATTTTAAAATTGCCGAAGAACAAAACGATTGGTTTAAGTCTGATTTTGTTGATTTAAGAAAAGGTGATGCGATGAATTTACCAGTTGAAGATAATTCGATTGATGTCGCTGCGCAGAATTGTTTATTCAATATTTTTAAGGAAAACGATTTAAAAAAGGCAATTGCAGAGATGTATAGGGTTTTAAAACCTCATGGACGATTGGTAATGAGTGATCCTACTTGTGAGCAAGAAATGAACGACGAATTACGTAATGATGAACGTTTACGTGCATTGTGTTTAAGCGGAAGTTTATCGATTGCAGATTATGTAAAAGCATTGACAGATGTTGGTTTTGGAACTATTGAAATAAGAGCCCGAAAACCGTATAGAATTTTAGACCCAAAAAATTATCCTACAGAAGAATTGATTTATATAGAATCTATTGAAGTTGCTGCTATTAAAGATCCTATGCCAGCAGATGGCCCTTGTATTTTTACAGGAAAAGCAGCCATTTATTATGGTGAAGAAGATTTTTTTGATGATGGATTGGGGCATACTTTATTAAAAAATCAACCAATTGCAATTTGTGATAAAACTGCTGGAGCATTAAAAGCCCTAGGTAGAGATGATATCTTTTTCTCGGAATCTACTTTTCATTATGATGGTGGCGGCTGTTGCTAGTTACTTATTAATCCAATTAAATGAATAAATATCTTGACATCATAAAACAATCCTATTCCGATTATTGGAATTACTTGAAAAATTCAGTTTTAATGGAATTGAATTGGGAGAATTATTTTTATGGTTTGATTATAATATCTTTAGTTGTTTGGTGTTTAGAAATTATTTTTCCTTGGCGAAAAAACCAATCTTTTTTTAGAAAAGATTTTTGGCTTGATACTTTTTATATGTTCTTCAATTTTTTCTTACTAAACTTAATTGTTCTTATTGCCTTGTCAAATTCGGCAGAACAATTATTAAAGGATTTTTTAGAGATTATAGGTTTATCTATTGATAGCTTTCAAATTTTTGATATCAATACTTTCCCACTTTGGCTGCGTCTTATGGCATTCTTTATGATCATAGATTTTGTACAATGGTTTACGCACACTTTACTACATAAATATACTTTTTTATGGAACTTCCATAAAGTTCATCATTCAGTAAAAGAAATGGGATTTGCAGCACATTTACGTTACCATTGGATGGAACCTGTAGTTTACAATTCTATGAAATACATTCCTTTAGCAATTATGGGAGGATTTACAGCGCAAGATGTAGCATTGGTTCATTTCTTTAATATAACTATTGGTCATTTAAATCATGCCAATATTAATTGGGATTATGGTTTTTTAAAATACTTTTTAAACAATCCAAAAATGCACATTTGGCATCATGCAAAAAACCTTCCAGAAGACAGAAAAAATGGCGTCAATTTTGGAATTACACTTAGTATATGGGATTATATTTTTAAGACTAATTATATTCCGTATTCTGGTAGAGACATCGAGATTGGTTTTAAAGGGGATGAAAAATTTCCAAAGAGTTTTTTAAAACAAGAAATGTATCCTTTAAGCAAGAAATAATTTTTTAAAAATATTGACCAACACCAAAAACCAAACCTTTAGAAGAATTTTTGGTCAAGCCTAATCCATAATCAATTCTAAAAACTGCATTAAATATTTTTTTATTAATAAATCTTAAGCCAACACCTGAATAAACTCTGATATTATTTCCATCAATAAAATCACCTAAATCTCCTCCTGGATTTCTCCAAGTTCCAGTATCTACAAATGCATTTCCTTGGATAGTAAACCAACTCTTATCATAAAACGTATGTCTATACTCAGTATTCCATACAATACTCCCAGTACCTCTATCAACCAATATTCCTACACCACGGAGATTCACATTATTATCCAACGCAAATGGTGCAAAGGGAGAATCTTCATTAGACGCTAGTCCAATACGTAAACGATTTGCCCAATTTCCTCTTTCTCCTATTCTTTTGTAATAAAAAAAATCGTTCCAAGCAATTAAAAAATTATCCTGAAATGAATTATTAGAAGTCACATACTGTCCATAAAAAATACTTTTAAATCCACTTATGTATTGGTAATAATAATTCAAATTATCATATTTATAAACGACTTTTAAAAGTTTTTTATCTACATCCAAAAATTGTGGAATTTCTTGTGCTGTGTCTCCAGATAGATATTGATATTTTTCTCTAAATAAATTTATTCCAAAATTTATTTCACTTTTAATATTGAATTGATGTAGCCCTAAGATTTCAAAAGAAACATTGTTGTAAAGATAATTAGCAGATTTATCTATAAAATAAAGTGGTTCTTCACTTTTCCAATTCTGATGATTCAATGCCAATCCCCATTTATTGGAAAACAAATAAGGTGCTCTAAAATTAATACCATACGAATCAAATCCATTATTTTGATAAAATCCGCCAAAAGCGATATTTCTTCCTAACAAATTATAATCATATACACCTATTTTATATGCAAACTGCTGATTGGTAGTAGTCCAAAAACTAATATCTGGAACAATGGTAAAGTTTTCCTCTGCATCAATATCTATATTGTATAAATTCTCTTGTGAAAGTATAACAGTATAATGCGCATGACTTATCGCAGGTAATCGCTTTAATAAAACAATGTCTTTTTTTAATACAGAAGAATCTAAAACACTCCCTTTTTTTGATTCTATAATGTTTTTGATAAAAGAAATTTTGGTTTCTTTGACACCTCTTATTCTTATATCAAGAATTGTATTTTCTTGTGAAAAAGAAGATGCAGAAAAAAATAATAAGGCTATATATAATAGATTTCTCAAATTCATCATTCAACTATAAATGCTTTTTGAATAACCAAATTTACCCAATTATCTTCGCTCACTCCCATTAAAGTAAAATTATATTGTTCTCCTGTAATTAAAGAGTTTGGAATTCCATCAGTAATATTTAAAACAATATTTGATATATTATAAAATTGAAATGTTTTTTCAGTTGTATATGTTCCAGAAATAAAAGAGTCATCTGCTCGTGATATTACTTGAAAATAGATATTACTATCTGTAAAAGTACCATCTGACCATGAAAAACGAGGCATTAATGGTTGAGAGGAATCTAGGACAACTGCATCCGTCCATTCAGTTGGTTTTGTATTGTTCTTTAATCGAATAGGATTTGATTTGTGTAATTTTCCTTCTGTTAAATAAGTAACTACACACCATGATTCTTCAGAATTGGTCCGTAAAAATCTTTTTAATTTACCTCCAAAAACATCAGATTGTTCTAATTCTATTTTTTTATAATTTGAAAAGTCATTTGGATCAATACTTGCATTTTCTGATTCATAATATTGAATCGCTGTCGCTCCTTCAACTGGATAATAAAAAACATAGGATAAATGTTTATTTTCGATATCACTAGCAGCACATGTAATAACATTATCAAGCTCTCTGTCTGAATGAACTTTTATATAATCCTGTAAGTTAGTTTCTATAGGTAATTCATCTTTTTCTGAGCACGAAAAAAAACTGATGATAATAAATAAATAAAGAAATCTTTTAATGTGCATATAATTTTCTTAAAAGTTCTTCCGCAGGTTTATTCTGTGGTGTAAATCGGTTATTATTCTTTCCTCCAGACTGTTTATGTTTATGAAACCATTTCCAGATAAAACCTCCTGCAAACCAATCTTCTTTCCAAAATTCGTTATAAATAGCTTGTAAACCATTTACTTGGACTTCTAAATTGACTTTCCCTTCAATATGATCTGATTTCCAAGGTTCTTTACCTGTATAATCAACACTTCTATAACCAAACTCTGTAAATAAAATAGGTTTTTTATACTGTTTATGAGTGTTACTAATTTCTTGTTTATACGGTTTCCAACCAATTTCTAATTCCTCGACAGTAGGTAATCTTTCAGTACTTAAAGGAAAATAAGCATCAACACCAATAAAATCCAATTCACTCCAAAAAGTTACTCGCTTAAATTCATCCCAATTAGAGGCATATGTTAATTTGCCTTTGTAAATAGTTCTTATTTTTTCAATTAGTTCTAACCAATATTTAGGTCTTTGAGAAACAAACTTTTCTAACTCCGTTCCGATACATAAAATATCAGCATTTAATAACTCTGATGCTTTTGCATAGGTTAAAATAAATTCGGTATACGATAGTTCAAGTTCACTCCACTTTTCTTCAGTATCCATTTCAAGTAAACCTGTATATTCTCCATTCCAAACCCAAATTTGGGGCTTAACCATAATTTTTATACCAAATTTTTGAAAACTTTTTGCGTACTGTAATAACCCCTTTTCCGTCTCTCCAAACCATTGCTTATCAGTATTATGTGTGATTTTTGGCGAATTCAAATTTTTTATAAAACCAAAAGGCATTAAAGCTACATAATTACTCTGAACATCAACTACTGGTTGAATGTGTGCAGTATCTATTTTATCTGAAGAAGCAACAAAACTAACTCCATTTATTTTTTTCGATTGTCCATTACAAGAAATTTGCAACAGAATTAAAAGAAATAAAATAAGATGCGTTTGTATTTTCATAATAATTGAAAATAAAAATACTATTATTTCTTAAAACAAGGCTCTTAAACCTAAACTATAGGTACTTCCTAAACCTTGAAAATTGTTTCCTGCGACAATTTTACTGTATGAAGTTTCTAAATTTAGAGTTTTTGATATTTGCAATTTCCCTCCAAATCCAAAGGCTGTTGATTTTTGTGAAAATTCATTTCCTAAATCTATTAAAAACGATTGTTGCGTATTCACAAACACTGTCGTTTTTGAAGAAGGAAAATAACTTAAAAACACACTCAATGGTAAAAACAAACTATTATTTGCAAACCGTTCACTATTATTAAAATCAAGATCTGCATCAATATTATTTTCATTTATACGCTTTTTTCCAAAATTAAATCCAAAATCTACTTCTGTAAAAATTTGCCATTTGTCATCTCCAAAAGTATTGTCATAAAAAAACTTAGTTTCCCAAGTTGTGCTCCTTTTATCTAAATATGGTGCGTTCGCTTTATCTTCAAATACTGGAAGAAAAAGAGAACTAGTCAATGAGAAACCTGCGATATTTTTAAAAGGCTGAACTCTTATTGATGGTGCAATCGCTGTTAAACCACTTCTAGCATCTATAGTATTGTTTCTAAAATTAAAAACATCAAATGCATCTGCTCCTTCAAAAGTATTAGAGCGAAATTGAACAATTAATCCAACATTTATCCTAGAGTTTTCACTTACACCTGTATAAATTTCAGTAGTATTTGTAAAAAAAGATTCTCTTGGAACACTTACCGATTTACTTCCTGCATCTGTTCTCTTGGTCTGCGTATAAAGGCTATTAAAAAATTTAACATCCCATTGACCCTTTTTTAATAACTTTGAAGGTGTATATTCTTGAATATTGCTTTTAGAACCTTTAATTTGATTTTCTTCTTGTGAAAACCCTGAAATTGTAACTACTATTAAAATTAATAATGTTATTCTATTTTTCATTTTTATTTAATTTTTAAGTTCTTAGTTTATATATTTATTAAAATTATAGCTTACACTCTTTTTTAACTTTTAGATAGTTAAAATACCAAAGAGAATACTGTTACAATTATTGCTTGTTTAGATCCCAATTATAAGTAAAATAGCCAAGCTTATAATTACTCGGAATTTTTTCAATTCTATAAATATTGATAAAATCAATTTCTGATTTTCCATCCATAGTAAAGTCCTCTTTATACCAATTCAAAATTTCAGAACCTTCAACAAGTTTCTTTTTTGCATTTACCCTTAAGAAAGTTCCATTTAACGCATTTTTAGTTTGTCTTTCTAATTGTGCATCAAGCGATGTTGGTTTATATGCCATGTCTATTAATGGTGGACAACCAATTGCACCACATACTAAAACAAAATGAAAGCGTGCGTCGTTAAACTGCGCTCTCAAAAGTTTATGCTCAATATCATTTAGCGTAATGCTTTTTCCACCAACTTCATATTTTATTTTATCAAAAAAGCCTTTTTTATCTAAAGGAGATTTAATCGGATAGTTATCAGTTATCCCTTTTATTACTGATATATTATAGATGTTAATCCAAAATGCTTGATAATTTAATGCATCATTTTTATCTATTGAAATTTTGTTAGTCATTGACAATACTTCATTCAGTTTGGTTGGATTTAATTTAATAGCATCGTAATCTACTTTTCCATCAGCCACATATTCTTTGAAAAAACAGTCTGCTTTTTTGAAAAAATCACCAGGACTTTGAGAAAAAAGTTGACTTGATGATATTATTGTAAATATTAAAATATATTTTTTCATTTTAAATTTATTTTTTACTCTAAGTCTACAATTTGTTAATTTACTTACACAATAATTTAGTTTATAATAATTATAAATTAAATTATTGTGTTAAGTTCTTATTTTAGTTACGACTTAAGAAATAATTTTATAAAAAATATGGAGCATATAGTTATTATTGGAAATGGGATTTCAGGCGTGACAGCTGCCAGACATATTAGAAAACTTTCTGACAAAAGAATTACTATTGTTTCAGCAGAAACCGATTATTTCTTTTCTCGTACTGCATTAATGTATGTATATATGGGACACATGAAATTTGAACACACCAAACCTTATGAAAACTGGTTTTGGAAAAAAAATAGAATAGAATTAGTAAAAGGATTTGTTAAAAATATTGAATCTAATTCTAAAAAATTACATTTTTCTGATGGTAGAATTCTTTCATATGATAAACTAATTATAGCAACAGGAAGTAAACCTAACAAGTTTGGATGGCCTGGACAAGATCTTGATGGTGTTATGGGAATGTACCATAAACAAGATTTGGACAATCTTGAAAAGTTCGCGCCAAATAATAAAGTATGTAATCGTGCGGTAATTGTTGGTGGAGGCTTAATAGGAATTGAATTGGCAGAAATGTTACATTCAAGACATATTCCTGTTACTTTTTTAGTGCGTGAAAGCAGTTTTTGGAATGGAGTATTGCCTAAAGAAGAATCAGAAATGATTAATAGAGAGATTTTAAAAAGTGGTATTGATTTAAGACTAAATGTAAACTTAAAAGAAATAAAATCAAATGAGAATGGTACTGTAAAATCGATTGTAATTACTGAAACTGGTGAAGAAATAGCGTGTAATGTGGTCGGTTTAACTGCTGGAGTTTCACCAAATATTAATTTTCTTAAAGGTTCTAGTATTGAATTAGGTAGAGGCGTAAAAGTGAATCGATTTTTAGAAACTAACATTAATGATGTCTATGCTATTGGTGATTGTGCCGAGCAACATGAAGCAATCGACCAACGAAGACCTGTTGAAGCTGTTTGGTATACAGGAAGAATGATGGGTGAAACTGTCGCCCAAACTATTTGTGGTAATAGAATCGAATACAAACCTGGACATTGGTTTAACTCAGCAAAATTTATGGATATTGAATATCAAACATATGGATGGGTCTGGTCCAAACCAAAAGAAAATGAAGCACGTTTTTATTGGGAACATGAAAGTGCCAAAAAATGTATTCATATCAATTATGATAAAAAAACCTTTGAATTTATTGGGATTAACACTTTCGGAATACGAATGCGTCATGAATTTTTTGACAAAATTTTAACTGAAAAACGCTCAATAGAATATGTGTTAGAACATCTGGCTGACGCAAATTTTGATCCGGAATTTTACAAACTACATGAAACTAAAATTGTGGCAAAATTCAATAAAGAAAACAATACCGATATTCAATTAAAAAAGAAAAATTGGAAGCGAATTTTCAGTAAAGCATAAATTTCTATGAAAATAATAAAAAAATCAGGTTTACTACTTTTTTTAATAGGATTGGCACTATTTATCGGAACGATTTTTACAGGAACATTTAGTTTAAATCAATCAGAATTGGATGATTTTGTTAAAGAAAAAGGATATAAAAGCGAAATCATAAAAGTCGAACTAGAGAAAGCAATTGTAACAACAGAAGACTTAAACATTTTTAAATTTTCTAGTCGAATTAGAAATGCTTATAAAACTTCCAATGACTATTATGAAGCCTTAATTGCAAAATACGATGCTGAAAAAAATTGGGATAAAAAAGGAGAACAATATCAATATAAAATTTATGGGAAACCACATAGTTTAAGTTTTACACTTGCAAAAAAAGCAGGTAAAGGACTAGTTGTTGAAAATACTGGATTATTATGGTTTTTAACTTTTGGTTTGGGAATTATTGGAGCACTTATGTTTATTATTCCGGATGTTGTGTTATTAGGAAAACCCGGAATTAAAAATGATGGGATTTTTCTAAACACAGCAACAAATAGAGGTTGGATTGGCTGGTCTGCTTTTATCTTTTTAGTTAGTTTTTACATTCTACTTTATTTTTATCCTGATCTGATAGTAAATTGGGTGTATTTAGTAGACCCAATAAGTGAGTCAATAAGTGGAAATCCTGCAAGTCAATGGTTTTTATATGGATTTTTATACTGTGTAGTTATGACAGTGATGGCAGTGAGAATGTATATAAAATATCGCCATAATAAATATCAGATTTTAAGAACTACTTCTGTTCTGTTTTTTCAAATTGTATTTGCTTTTTTAATTCCAGAAATATTAGTTCGTTTTGAAAAACCTTGGTATGATTTTAAAAATGCTTTCCCATTGGATTATGACTTCTTTTTCAAATGGAATTTAGATGAATTGTTATCTAGTGGTGGTTTTGGCTTATTTATTTTAGTTTGGGGAATTGTTTTAACAATTATTATTGTTCCGATAATGGTTTATTTTTTCGGAAAAAGATGGTACTGTTCTTGGGTATGTGGTTGTGGTGGTCTTGCAGAAACACTAGGTGATCCTTACAGACAACTTTCAAGTAAAACATTACTTTCTTGGAGAGTAGAGCGCATAGTAATACACTCAGTTCTTATTTTTGTCTTAGTGATGACAGGTTTTGCTTTATACACATTCTTTTATGGTGCAGACCAAGTTTTAGGAATTAAAACACAAACTATTCAAGATATTTATGGCTTTTTAATCGGCTCCATTTTTGCTGGAGTTATTGGAACAGGCTTCTACCCTATTTTTGGAAATCGAGTATGGTGTCGTTTTGGATGTCCATTGGCAGCTTATTTAGGTTTTATACAACGGTTTAAATCAAGATTTAGAATTACGACAAATGGTGGCCAATGTATTTCATGTGGAAACTGCTCTACCTATTGTGAGCAAGGTATTGATGTAAGAGCCTATGCTCAAAAGGGCGAAAACATTGTCCGTTCTAGTTGTGTAGGTTGCGGAATTTGTTCTGCAGTGTGTCCTCGAGGGGTTTTAAAATTAGAAAACGGGCCAGAAAAAGGTCGGATTAATCCTACTGATATCCTGCTAGGTAATGATGTGAATTTAATGGAATTGGTAAATAATAAATAATGAGACTTTTCATCCTTTTTCTTCTATTTAATTCTATTGTTTTTGGACAAAAACATTATCAAAAAACATATTATAACAATGGTAAAATAAAAACTGAAGGTTGGATTGAAAACAACCAAAAAACTGCCTATTGGAAGTTCTATTATCCGAATGGAAAAATAAAGAAAGAGGGCGCATATATTGATGATAAAGAAACTAAATATTGGTTTTATTACTCTCTAAATGGTACTAAAGAAAAAGAAGGTCATCTTATAGATGGCATAAAAAGTAAATGGTGGATATTTTATGACACAATAGGAAAAATAAGTAGTAAATGTCAATTGAAAAATAATCAAAATGATGGTTATTGTTTATTCTATCATAACAATAAAATTATTTCTGCAAAAAAATATAAAGAAGGAAAACAAATCAATGAGTGGACAGATTACAAATCCTTTAAAAAAGAAAACAATTTAAGAGATCTAAAATGACAAATATTAAAGTCATCATTCCTGCTTATAACGAAGAAGAATCTATTGCTAATGTAATTAATGACATCCCTAAAATAGTCAATGAAGTTATTGTTATAAGTAATAATTCTACAGATGATACAGAAAAAAATGCGGAAAATGCAGGTGCAACTGTCCTTAAAGAAAATAGAAAAGGATATGGTTACGCTTGTTTAAAAGGAATGGAATATATTTCTGAGTTCGACTATACTCAACGACCAGATATAATTGTATTTCTTGATGGAGATTACAGTGATTATCCTGAACAATTAACAGAAATTATTAATCCGATTATAAAAAATGGTGTTGATTTTGTAATTGGTACGCGAATAAAACGACTTCGAGAAGAAGGATCTATGATGCCACAACAAATATTTGGAAATTGGTTGGCAACATTCTTAATGAAACTTTTTTTTGGAGCAAAATTCACCGATTTAGGTCCATTTAGAGCAATTAAATATCAGAAATTAATGGATTTAAAGATGGAAGATAAAACATATGGTTGGACTGTAGAAATGCAATTAAAAGTTCTAAAACAAAAACTATCCTATGTTGAAGTACCTGTAAAATATAGAAATAGAATTGGAGTTTCAAAAGTTTCAGGAACTGTAAAGGGCTCTATATTAGCAGGAATTAAAATATTAAGTTGGATTTTTAAATACAGTTTTAAATAATGATTTTAGAATATATAATTATCACGTTTTATTCAATTGCATTATTGCTTATTTTTTTATATTCATTAGCACAATTAAATCTATTATTCAATTACTTAAGTGCGCAAAAAAAAGAAGACACATCGTTAAAATACAACTTTGCTAATATTGAAGAAATTCCCTTTGTTACTATTCAACTTCCTGTGTATAATGAGTTGTATGTGATGGACCGATTGCTTGAGAATATTGTAAAGCTAAAATATCCTATTGATAAACTTGAAATTCAAGTTTTAGATGATTCAACGGATGAGTCAGTTAAAAAAACGTCTCAACATATTAAAAAATTACAAAAAAAAGGATTTGATATTCAACATATCAGAAGAACTGATAGAAAAGGTTTTAAAGCAGGAGCATTAAAAGAAGGATTAGTAACTGCAAAAGGTGAATTTATTGCCATATTTGATGCGGATTTTTTACCAGAAGAAAATTGGTTGATACAAACTGTCCCATATTTTAAGGACCCTAAAATTGGTGTTGTTCAGACACGTTGGGGACATATTAATAGAAATTATTCTACTCTTACTAGAATTCAAGCATTTGCATTAGACGCTCATTTTACTTTAGAGCAAGTTGGAAGAAGCAGTAAAGGTCATTTTATAAATTTTAACGGTACAGCAGGAATATGGCGTAAAAAATGTATTCTTGATGCAGGAAATTGGGAAGGAGATACACTGACTGAAGATTTAGATTTAAGTTATAGAGCACAACTTAAAAAATGGAAATTCAAGTATTTAGAACATGTAGAAACTCCTGCCGAACTCCCAATTATTATTAGCGCAGCAAGGTCACAACAGTTTAGATGGAATAAAGGTGGTGCCGAAAACTTTCAAAAAATGGCTAGAAAAGTTATCTTAAGTAAGAACTTATCAGCAAAATCAAAAATTCATGGAATCCTCCATTTATTGAATAGTTCTATGTTTTTAAATGTATTTATTGTCGGTATTTTAAGCATTCCAATGCTTTATATTAAGAATGAATATGCTCATTTAAAACCTTATTTTTATATGATGAGTTTCTTTGTAATTAGCTCTATTATATTTTTTATTTGCTATTGGTTTATGTATAAAAAAATATATGGAAGTAGTATTAAAGAATTCTTCAAATATATCGGTCTATTTTTTACTTTTTTCTCGATTGCCATGGGTTTTTCTTTACACAATACAATTGCAGTTATAGAAGGACATATAGGTAAGAAAAGTGAATTTATAAGAACTCCAAAATTTAATCTTGAGACGTTCAAAGGAAATTGGAGAAACAACAAGTATATTAAAAAGAAAGTATCATTAAACGTAGTCATTGAAGGCTTATTGATGTGCTATTTTGTGTTTGGAATGTACAGTGCATTTATCGTTGGAGATCAAGGTGGAGATTTTGGACTATTCCCTTTTCACTTAATGTTATTTTTAGGATTTGGGTTTGTATTTTTTAAATCTTTATTTTCTAAAGCGTAATGAAATTCTGGGAGAAATATAGCGCTATAACTCTTGTTACATTTTGTACACTTCTCTATACCTATTTTGCTTATTTCTTAGAACGAAATCAGTTCGATTTACTTCTAGTAATTTGGATTTTACTATTTGTATTTTCGTATTACCTGATTAAAAACAAGCATTTAAGTTTCAAAAAATTAATTTGGGTTTCAATTTTTTTTAGATTATTATTTTTGTTCTCTATTCCTAATTTGTCGCAAGATTTTTATCGATTTATTTGGGATGGAAGAATGATTTTAGAAGGCTTTAATCCATATCTATCATTACCTAAAATATTTATTGAACAAGGAAATTATCCAATACATCAAGCCATTGAATTGTATCAAGGAATGGGTAATTTAAACGGAAGCAACTTCACCAATTATCCGCCAATAAATCAATTCTGTTTTTTGATTGCAGCACTTTTTTCTAGTAAAAGTATTTTTGGTTCTGTAGTTACAATGCGAGTACTATTGATAATGTCAGATATAGGTATACTTTACTTCGGAAAAAAACTATTAGAAAAATTAAAAATTCATATAAATACTATTTTTTTATATGCTCTAAATCCTTTTGTAATAATTGAATTAACAGGAAATTTACACTTTGAACCTGTAATGTTATTCTTTTTAATCTGGAGTTTATATCTATTACATCAAAGAAAATGGATTTGGGCAGCAATACTAGTTGCATGTTCTGTTTCAGTAAAATTAATTCCTTTATTATTTTTACCATTATTCTATCAATTTTTCATCAAAAATGAAGTTTCATATACAGATGGATTCAAAAAATTAATTCTCTTTTATAGTATTATAATAGCAACAATTATATTGTTATTTCTCCCTTTTTATTCGACTGCGTTTCTGAATAATTATACAGAATCGGTTGGATTATGGTTTAGAAGTTTTGAATTTAATGCTAGTTTCTATTATCTAGCAAGAGAAATCGGTTATTTATTTAGAGGCTGGAATGAAATAGCAATTATTGGAAAAATTATACCTATTGTATCTATACTATTTATAATAGCAATTACTTTTTTTAGGAAAAATATTTCCTTAAAGCAATTAATTACTGGATTTTTATTTGCGTTGTCATTTTATTATTTCACAACAACTACAATGCATCCTTGGTATTTAGCAACATTAGTTCTCTTGTCTATTTTCACCAAATATCGCTTCCCAATAGTATGGAGTTTTGTCATTATAGTAAGTTATCAAGTTTATGAAACTACACCTTGGAAAGAGAACTTATGGTTAATTGTTTTAGAATACTTAATTGTTTATTGTTTTTTTCTCTGGGAATTAAAAAAAGAACCTCTTAAATTGTTATAAATTTTATATATTGGTTCGATATGAAAAAACTAACTATAAAAGATATTGCAGATAAATTTAGTGTGTCTATTTCGACCGTTTCTAAAGCGTTAAATGATAGCCATGAAATCAGTGAATCTACCAAAAATAAAATAAAAAAATACGCAAAAGAAAATAACTACAGACCAAATTTCAGTGCTCAAAATTTAAAAAATAGAAGCACTAAAACTATTGGAATAATTATTCCTAACATGTTAAATTACTTTTTTGCACAAGTTTTTAAAGGTATTGAGAATATAGCAAACAAGAAAGGCTATAAAGTCATAACTTGTATTTCCAATGATTCTTATAATAAAGAAGTTGAAATAATTGAAATGCTGTCTAACGGAAGTGTAGATGGCTTTATTTTATCATTGGCAAGAGAGACAGAACTTGAACAAAATTTCAATCATATCCAAACAATTATTAACGAAGGAACACCTATTGTTATGTTTGACAGGACTTCTGACGATGTCCATACTGATAAAGTAGTTACTGACGATTATAATGGAGCACTAAGTACTGTCGAATTTCTTGCTAATAAAGGCGATAAAAATATCGCATTTATCTCTACACTTAGTAATTTACATATTGGCAAGCAACGTTTTATGGGTTATGAAGAAGGTTTAAAAAAAGCAGGCTTAAAATTCAACAAAGATTTAGTTATTAATATTTTTGAAAAAGATTATAAAAAATATGAAGCTATTTTAACTCCATTTATAAAGAATAATAAAATTGATAGTATTATAGCACTCGGAGAATCTGCAGCAATTGCTGCAATGAAAGCAGCCATAAAAAATGGATATCACATACCAAATGATATTTCTGTAATTGCTTTTTCTAATGGGATTTTAGCAAGACACTCTAGTCCGAAATTAACAACAATAAGCCAACATGGAGAACTCATGGGAGAAACAGCCGCTGAAATATTGATTGAAAAATTAGAAAAAAAAGAAGATAAAATCGTTACTAAAATTATCAAAACAGACTTGGTAATAAGAGATTCAACACGATAAAACTTTACTCGTCGTTAAAAGAAACAGTACTTTGACGCACTCTATTTACTTGCAATTTTGTAACGTCAGGTCTAGAATAATG
>CAJQNZ010000061.1 GCA_905479835.1 uncultured Flavobacteriaceae bacterium | reverse complement strand
TGATGTTTTTAAAAATAAGTCTTTCCATAGTATTTTATGTTTTGATAAAACTCGTCAATTCGAGTGAATTTTTTAATTGAAATGAGTAAAATTTGTATCGAGAATAAGAATTTTTATTACTATTTAGTTCTCGATACAGTTTTTCGTACCTCAAAACCACTCGAACTGACATTCTTTTATATATTTAGATGCATTAAAAATTTATACAATATAAATCCGAACCTTTTTCTTCTTAAGTCTTGTGTTATTTAACTTTTCAACCAACTGCTCAGCAATAGTTACAGGAACAGCAACAAATGTACAATCGCGTTTTAATTCAATAACACCTAATTGATCTTTATTGATTCCTCCTTGTTTAAAGAACAATCCAGCAATGTCTCCTTTTGATATTTTGTCTTTTCTACCTCCAGAAATAAATAATGTTTCCCAATGTCTTGGTTTGCGTTCTGCTTGTTGAGAAATGTCTAGTGCTTTCGCATTTTTCTTAATAAAACTTGGTACAGCTTCGTCTTTCCATTTCAATACATATGCTGTTCCCTTAGCATTTACACGTGCGGTTCTACCATTTCTATGCGTGAATTCTTCTTCGTGTAATGGCAATTGATAATGAATAATATATTTCATTTCAGGAATATCTATTCCTCTGGCTGCCAAATCAGTAGCAACTATTACTTGATTCGTTCCGTTTCTAAACTTTATCAAAGAGCGTTCTCTATCTTGTTGTTCCATTCCGCCATAAAAACATCCATGCGCAATGTTTTTTCGTTCTAAAAAATCACTAACACCTTGAATGGTATCTTTTAAATTACAAAAGATGATTCCTGGCTGATTTCCAATATGATTTAATAAATGAAGTAAGGTATTTAATTTATTTTTTGATGGAGAAACTACAGTTTGAATAGTAAGTTTTGCTGTTCTATGATTTAAATAATTAAGCGTTGTTGGGTTATTCATCTTCACAAAATCAGGAATTTCAACTCCTTGTGTTGCAGAAGTTAAAATACGCTTTTCAATACTTGGCAAATCATTGATAATTCCAGTCATATCGTATTCAAATCCAACTTCTAATGACTTATCAAATTCGTCTAAAATCAAAGTTTTTATACTTTCTTTAGAAAAACGATTGTTACTAAAGTGATCAGCAATTCTTCCTGGAGTTCCTATTAAAATTGCAGGTTCGTGCTTTAATTCAATTTTATCTTTACTCATGGCTCTTCCGCCATACACAGCATTTACTTTATAACCAGAACCCATATTACGGATTACTTGCTCTATTTGTATCGCCAATTCACGCGAAGGAACTAATATCAATGCTTGTATTTCTTTACATTCTGGATCCAACAACTGAATCAATGGCAATAAAAAAGCCAATGTTTTTCCAGTTCCTGTAGGTGAAAGTATGATTGTATTTGCTTTCGTTGCTACTGTAGAAATAGCCTCTACTTGCATAGGATTCAATTCTTGAATATTGAATTTATTCAAGATATCTTGTTGATCTTTAATATGGTTTGCCATTTGACAAAAATACTATTATAATATATTAAATCTTGCTAAAGTCTATTTATATATTATTCTCTTTTACAAACATCGTTTATATAGAAGACGTCGTATAATCTTATCTTGATTGAAACTTTTCTTTATATAAAAACTTACTCAAATCAAGAAAACTATTCAGAAATGAATGATCTAATAAATCAAAACTTGTGGCAATAGATTTTTCAATAAGAATGTCAGTTTTTTCAAATGAGTCCGAAGTGTCTTTTAGCCAAAATTCAATAATAAGTAACAGTTGAATCCATGCAGATTTTTTAAGAGCCTTTTTTTGAAATGACTCAATACTTTCAAGTTTTAATAAGATACTGTCCAAATCCAATTGGTCTAAAAATGAATAATAACTTTTTTTCATTCCGGCTAATTTAGATAATGCCTTCAACTTGTTTTCACAACCACTCAGTACAATAACAATATATTCCCTGTTCAAAGCCATACTTTCAAACAATGTAAAATATAGGCTTAAAATCTTATTTCTATTATCAAATTGCAAAAAATCAGAGTTGTCACTTAATATATTTAAGGAACTTTGAAATAGTTCTTTGAATATTTTTTTTTCAATTTTCTTCAAAGATTTAAAATGTAAATAAAATGATTTCTCATCTATATCACAATAAGTTACAAATTCATCTACAGATATAGGTTTGGAATTGTTTTCAACAACATAATCCATAAATAGTGTAATGATATCAGCAGATGAGATACTTTTTTTCTTTGGCATGAAAATGAATTTTATTGTCAAAAATACGAAACCTTTCCTATTTAATTCCTTCAATAGTTTAAATAAAAAAACCGAACTATAAAATATAGTTCGGTTCAATTAATTAATTCAAATAAATCTTATGCGAAAAGAGTAGCAACTCTTTTCTTACCATCAATTGCTTGTTTTTTAAAAGACTCTAATGCATCAAACACAAGGTTTTGTTGGTTTGACATTAATTGAAATCCTCCTCTTAAAGCAGCAGAAGTAACTTTTTGCCATTGTGCTGTGGCGTTAATTGTTCCTGTTACAACTTCTTCAGTAGTATTTAAAGCATAACTGTTTGCCTCTTTTACTGTTTCTTTAGTAGTTTTAATTGCAGTATTTAATTTAGTTACAATTCCAGTTTTTTTAGATTTTTTAGTAGCCATATTATATGAATTTTTAATGTTTTTATTAATTTTTTAAATTATTTAGTCGCTTTATTATCTTTAATCCATTGAGATAATACTTCCATATCACCTTTTACAGCGATTTTAGACTGTGCTTTCCAATCTTTGGTATTGTATACTTTCGTATTTATACCTGCTTCTGTAAGAACAGCATTTATGTTTTTTAAAGTCATTTTTGACAATTGCTCAAAAGAAGTGATTCCATTTTCATTAAGGACCTCTTCCATTTTTGGACCTATCCCTCTAAGAACTTTCAAATCATTTTTAATATCAGATGGTGTCACAACTGCTTTTACAGTTTTAACTTTTTTTACTGCTTTCTTTTCAGTCTTAACAACTTTCTCTACTGATTCTTTTGCGTCTTCCACTATTTCTTTAGCATCATCAGCAAAATCTTCAAATTTTTCTTTTACATCATCAGCAATACCCTCAACCTTATCTTTTACAGTTTCTAAAGTATCTGTAACTTCTTTTTTAAGCTTAGAAGTAATTTTCTCTGCTTTCTGAACCAAAGTGTTATCTGAAACTTCTTTTTTTATTTTAGAAGTAATTTCTTCTGCTTTTTCAACCAATGCATTGTCAGTAATTATTTTTTTTGCTTGATCCAACATTGCAGGATCATATCCTACAAGATTTTTCAATCTTGATGTTCCTGTTGCAACTTGTTCTTTAACAGATTCTGCTGTTTCGATGAATAAATTTACTTGTTTAATTGTTAAAGGTTCCGTTTTTTTAATCAATTTAGCAGTTAATTTTTGCCATTTCTCTCCTGTTTTAACAGTAGTTTCAATTGCGTCAAATGAAGCATCAATTAAATCATTGTTAATTTTCTTTACAAGATTTTTTGCAGTAGAAAATTTATTTGCTTTTTGTTTTGTTATTGTTGCCATAATATAATGTGTTATGTTGTTTTATTAATTTTGATACAAATATAAATTGAGTGAGTTACAAATGAGTTACAAGTATGATTTTAAACTTTATAACTGAAAGTAAATCTTAATTATATTTCGTTAATTTTTACTGAATAATTTTTTAGAACGTGTAATTCCATTTGATAATTGACTTTTTACATTTTCTAAAGTATCAAAAACTATCTCTTGCTTGTCTGCAGAAATCTGTAAGCCATTTTTCACTTTTTTTTCAGTAAATGAATGCCATTTAGTTGCAGTTTCTATTGCACCTATAATTGTATTTTCAGTTGATTTTAAGGCAAGATTATTTAAATTGCTTGTCTTTTCTAGAACATTATCATAGTTTGATGAAAATAATGCTACTATTGATTTATTCTTTTTTGCCATTTTAATATAAATTATATTTTATTATTTGCTTTTTTTTAATTCTGGTGCAAATATAAAATGGCGTAGTTACAGATGAGTTACAATAAAAAAGAATTAACTTATTTCTTGTATTTCTTTAATGAGTTTCTGAGTTTCTGGAAGTGGATCTATACCGTATTCAAGTTTTAAAACTGCGACACATTTTTTATAGGACTTAATCGCTTGTGGTCTATTCCCTTTTAATATGTAGGCTTTCATTTGAATTCTGTAGGCATCTTCCCAAGTTGAATCAATGTTCAATGCGTTTTGAGCAAGTCTAATACTCTCAAGAGGATTATCTTCTATTATAATTTCTGCAAGTGTTATATAGGCTCCTAAGATCAAAATCTGAGTTTTTTCTCTTTCTTCTGAAGACCAGTCTTCATAAACACGATTGGGAAGAAAAATCCCTTGATACAATTCTATAGCTTTCTTATAGGCAGTCTTTGAAATTTGAATTTCTGAATCTAAGGCTTCATTACCGATGATTATATATTTTTCTAAAGCATCAACATCCATCCATATCTTTTCAGAATTCAACTGATAACTTATACCTTGTCTTACGATATATGTAGGTTCTGTGCGAGAAGGTCTATCAGGCTCTAAGACTTTATTAACTCCATGCAATGCAACCTTAAAAACACTATCATCTCCATCTTCCCATAAATCATCCATGATTTTTTCTTTATGAAGAGCATGACGAAAACGATTTGATATTAAATATTGAAGTAATTGAATTGTCTTATCTCTTCCCCATTCTTTAGATGAAACTTCAATATTTTTACGCCATATTTTGAAATACCCTAATGTCTGAATACGAATTGTTGCATTCTCTTTAAAGGTTTCTAACTGTTGTAATTTCTCTTGAAGTTCGATCATATAAAGGTTACTTCTTTTTATTAAGAGCGTTCACTTTGGTATGTAATTTTTTTAATTCTGAGGATATATCATTGATAGATTCCATAATGGTATTCATATCCGATCTGGAAGCACTTCTCCATTGATCAATTTGAACTTTTTCACTGATTTCTTCTCCTAAAGTAGTTATTTGACCTTGAAGTTGGTCTTGAAGATTGTTTACTTGTTTTAAAGGATCTTTAATAGTCTCAATTATAACTTTAGGTCCTACTTGCTTAATAGTATTCCACATGGAAAGACTTTTATTTAAAATCCCTTTTTGCTTTTCAATGGGTTCATTTTTAGTAGCTTCAGTTGTAAGGTGAGTCAATTTTTTCTCCATAAAAGACAAGGCATCATTAAAATCAGAAAAGCGTTTTTCATCTCCTCCTTGCACATGTGATATTTTTCCTCTCCACTGCACATTAGCTTCACCATCTTTATCAAATATTTGTTGATTGAAACGGACCATAAATGAGGCGGTCTGATCTTGCTTACTTTTCATATGTTTGTTTTCAAAAAATTATTATTTATCCTGGTTCTTTTTCTGATCCTACTTCCATATTAAGAAGACCACGAAAGGCATCATAAACTGTATTTCCTTCATAGAGAACTTTATATACTTGAGTTGATATTGGCATGTCAACATTATGAATTTCAGCAAGTTCCATAACTACTTTAGCTGTTTTAACACCTTCAGCGACTTCTGACATTTCTTCAATTATTTGCTCTAAATTTTTTCCTTTCCCTAATTGATAACCGACATGGTGGTTTCTACTTTTACTACTCGAGCAAGTTGCAACTAAATCTCCCATACCAGCGAGTCCAAAAAATGTACTTTTCTTTCCTCCCATCGCAACTCCTAGTCTTGTTAATTCAGATAAACCTCTTGTAATAACTGCAGATTTTGTATTCTCCCCTGCATTCGCTCCATCACCCATTCCTGTTGCTATTGCCATAATGTTTTTCAAAGCGCCGCCAAGTTCACAACCTATAACATCATTGTTGGTATATACACGAAATAGACCTGAACTAAATACCGTTTGCAATCGCTTTGCAATTGTATCGTCAACCATTGATATTACTGCAGCTGCTGCTTTTCCAAAGTGTATTTCTTTAGCTAAATTGGGTCCAGTTAAAACTCCTGCAGGATGTCCAGGCATAATCTCTTCAATGATTTCTGTCATTCGCATCTTAGTGCTTATTTCCAGTCCTTTTGCCAAATTTATGATAGGTACCCACGGTCTGATAAAAGGTTTTGCTTCTTCTAAAACTTTTCTAAAACTTTGAGCAGGAACTCCCATAACAACAACATCCGCATTCTCAACAGTTTTTTTTATGGATGAAGATGCTTTTAAAGACTTAGTCAATTTAGCATTTGGGAGGTATTTTTCATTGGTATGGAATTCATTTATCTCTTTAACTGTAGCTTCATTTCTAGCCCAAATAATTGTTTCATTATTTTTAGCAGTTAATGACGCAACAGTCGTTCCCCATGAACCTCCTCCTAATAATCCTACTTTTAACTCCATACTATTCTATATTAAATAATTAATTGCTTAATTCTTCCAAAAATAAATTCCGAACCTCTTCAACGTAGGTATCTATATTATTTGCCTTCCATTCTGAAGTGTCTACTGGATCTAAAACTACAACTTCAATATGTGTAGGTTTGAATATTTTACTCCCCTTAGGCATAGCCATATATGCGTTTTTAATGACAATAGGAATAATGGGTACGCCTCCTTTTATTGCTAAATGAAAAGCTCCTTTTTTAAATTTACCCAATGTTTTACTTCCGCTTCTTGTTCCTTCAGGAGCAATTACAATTGACGTTCCTCCTTTCAATGCATCTACTGCAGGTTTCATGGCTTTGATAGCTTTCTTTTTATTCGATCTATCAATAAATATTGCTCCCATTGCTTTAAAAACAGGTCCCATAGGTGTGTATTCCAATTCTTTTTTGGCAACACCAGCAATATCACGACGTAATAATTTCATCAATATAAAGAAATCGGCAGAACTTTGATGATTAAAACAGAATACTGCAGGTCTAAAATCTTCCAAATTATTTCTTCCTTTTACAGCAATATCAAGTCCTGCTAGTCTCGTTCCTAGATCCCCTATACTCGCAAAAGTAGCGTTAGCTCCTTTTTTTCTTGATAGTGACATTGTACCCATAACCAATCCTTTTAATGCGGAAGGATAAATACTTGCTGCTGCAAGTCCTGTTCTGAAACCATTAACAATGGATTTATTGGACGTTTCTTTAAACCTTAAAATAGGCCAATTGTTTTCAAATGCGATCTGCGAAAGTTTAGAATCTGGATTGGTCGCAATAGGATTCCCAACTACTTCCAATAATGGAAAATCTTCTATACTATCTGTGTAAAAAAAACTTTTAGACAGATCTATTTCATTTTCCTTGGCAAACTTTCTTCCTGCCCTAGCTTTACCTTCTCCCCAACACATTTCTTTAATCTTTCCAGTAAATCTACCTTTTTTGACTTCCATTTCTGTGGAATAAATATCTTTAACACCTAGTTTATCTGCAATAGGTTTTATTTGATAAGAAGTTGCCGCTGAAACAATTACAATTCTATGGCCTTTTTCTACATGTGAAGCAATTAAAGCAATGGCTTCTGGATAAATTGTGTTTTCTAGATGGTCTTGAAATACTTCATTTCCAAGTTCTATAAATGACGTTTCTTTTAATCCTTTAATCCCTAAAGCCGATATTTTAGTCAGCGTTTCAAAATCACGATTACCTGAAGCATATAAAGCTATTGTAGCAAATTGTGATAACAATTCCTTGGAGGTCGTTTTTCCACTTAAAAGCCTAGATTGCAAGAATTTTTTGGCAGAAAAATCATTTATTAAAGTTCTGTCTAAATCAAATATAGCAGCAATATGCGGTCCTTTTTCTTGTTCTTTTACAACTTCTGCAATACTATTTAATTCAATTCCAGGAACTACATCTATTTTGTTTTTATTAAGTTTTGATATTCTTTTATTAGAAGAAAATTCTAGCTGCTGTAAATAATTTAATCTTTGGGTTAATTCATCCATTGATTCCATCCATTCACTCAATCTTGTATAATCTATCTTATTTTCAACAGGAACTAACTTACTGTTTTTAGCCAATCGCAATGAACTTATTAAAAAAGGTTTTGATACGCTTTCAAGACGTGAAATTCTACCTTGCCAGTGTAATTCTTTTCCTTTAAACAGGCAGAACTCTATAAAATCTTCATCGTTGAAATTATCACTTAAATCCCAACTATTCAATGAGTGACACACTACTTTGTTGGCTTCATGATAGATAAGTAAAAGTGATTTGGAAACAAATAAATCTTGTTTTTCCAATAATTCTGAAATGTTGTTTTCTGGATTGCTTATTATTTCTCTCCAATCTTTATCAAACAGATGCAACTCTGATTCTATTTCACTACTGAACTTAGGCTTGTTGGTATAGAAAAATTCAAATTTGAATAAATTTCTTAAAGACATAATTTCCTTCCAAAATTTCACTAATCTGTCTGGACTTGTGTCATCTTTAATTTTTACCAATGCCATTTCTATAAATGCCATATGATATAGATGTCCTGAAGCCATATTAGCATAATAAGTAGCCGATAAAAATTCTGAAGGAGCCAAACTATATTGAACTTTATTTCCGGCTTTACTCTTGACAATAATTTCTGAACTGAGTAATAAGTTTAATGCTTTCTGCATAGAAACACTTATATTGACTCCACGATCTAAGAGTATATCGTCCTTCTTTTTCTCTAAGTAATTCATTAATTTTATTGCATTAAATTCAAGCTCTTTTTTACTCAATGCAAAGTTGTTTAATAAAATTGTACATACAAGTGATACAGTAGTTACAGGAGTTATAGTGTTTGCCTTATGAATTAATTCAAAAGCAAATCTTGGAAGAGTATTATTATCTAAATAACTATCTTCTTCTAAATCGGGTATAATTGCATTCTGTGAAGAGTCTATTTCAACAGGATCTCCAAACCGTATTGATGCTCTACCAAATTCATTTCCGAGTTTTTTTACATAATTAATAAATGTATTTAAATTTTCAGATTTTTTTTCTTTTCCTTTCCCTTCTTCTGTCATTTCTTTCACATCAGGAATAAGGTCATACACTATCGATACTGGAACATATTTTATTTCTCGAGAACTCTGCTGCTCTCCTTCCATAATGTATTTTAAAATACCCATTTGAGGATAGACAATTTTACCTGTCCTAGAACGGGTTCCTTCTATATTCCAAGTAAGATGATTTCCTTTTTCAATATGTGAAGATATATAATGTCTTAATGCTGCCTTATAGATAAGATTATCTTTAAAACTCCTTCTGATAAAAATCAATCCTGCACTTTTTCCCATTTGCTTAAAACCAGGAAATGCCAAATTTATTCCTCCAAATGAAAATGGGATGGGCATTCCATATTTAGCCAATGTTGTGATAAGTACTAAGGTGTCTAAATATGTTTTATGAGTCATAATAAATGCAACTGAATTCTGTCGCATTAGCTTCATCAACTTTTTTATCTCTTGTGGATGAATATCAATTTTATCATTATATGCCTTGGATAACAAAAACTGAAATCCTTTTATAGACATCATGTTTGCTATCGGTTGCTGTTCCGAATGCAATTCAGCAATATATGAAGCACCTTTTTTTTGCACATCACTCAATTCTAAATTATTTTCTTTAGAAAGTTGCTTTAACGTTTCCTGAAAAACAGGATGATCAATTATTTTCTGCATGAATTATATTTTTTTGAAAAAAAAGTTGTCCAAATTTGTTAAAACCTTTTTGCTTCCAAAATTTCGGAAAAAAAACACTTTCTATATTGGATGTAATACCCTTTGGTTTATCACCAGTAATATTAGTGTTTAAAGAGTTGGCAACTGTTAATAAAACGGATGCATTGGCTCCCATACCACAATGACTACCAAACACTTCTATGTTTTCAATATCTTTTCTTAAAGTTTCTGCTTCCATACAATGTTTCCATGGAAGTAACCCATCAGTTTTAGTATAAATACAAGTAATAGGAACTTGTGGGATTTCTTCTAGTTCAGTAATAAATTTTATATTACGCTCGCGTAATGTTTTACCTCTTAAAAACTCCAACATTCTTAACAAGGGAGTATTCATGTTTTTAACACCCCAAACTGGAGATCCAATAGTAATCAATTGTTGTACTTTATCTGGATGTCTGTTTGCAATAATTTTGGCAAATATTCCTCCACCGCTCCACCCTACAAGGCTAACTTTTTCTTGATGTTTATCATAAATTTCATCCAATTTCTCGACAAGTTTCGGCAAGTATTTAGAGTTAATCATATTTACTCCAAGTTCCCATTTGTAAGTTTTAAAGCCTACAGAATTTAAATATTTTCTTACAAATCTAGTTGAATAGTCATTTCCTAAATAAGGAGGCATTAATAAAACAGGTTTGTTTTTACTTGCCTTATGTTTAGGAATGAAAGGGTAAATTCCGAACATAGAAACCCATTCTATTACAGATCTTCCTTCTAAAAGAACATTAAAAAGTGGCGGAGAATCTATACGTTTATTTATTTCATCTACTTTATCTTTAAATTTTATAAGTGTTTGAGATGCAACTTCATCTGTTCCTTTTTTTGAAGCTTTTATTTTATTTATTCTCTCTAATACAATTGTTAACGTTACATAATCTCTGTCCGGACCAAAATCTTCACACACAGAAATACATTCATCTAATAAAGTATTAAGATCTTTTACAATCAGTTTTCTATCATCAATAAGGTTAATAATCAATTCTTCAAAAGGATGTCTTTCAAATTTTAAACTTACTACTTCTTTCGCTTTTTTTAAAGTCAACCCTTTGGACATGGCAACTTTTAACGCAAGTTTTGTGAATGATGTATATAATGTTTTATTATGTTCCATAAATTAAATTGGGGTATCTATTCTACTATTAAGCCATGCAATAACATCACTTTCAACTTGTTCTTTATTAATTTCATTCAACATTTCATGCCTTCCTCCTTTATACAATTTCAATGTTACATCTTTAATGCCTGCATTAGTATATTGTCGTGTAATCTTTTTCACTCCATTACCCATTTCTCCTACTGGATCTTTATCTCCTGAAAAAACATAAATTGGCAAACTTTTAGGTGTACTATTAAACGTGTTTTTTG